>JAYQBD010000097.1:0-7609 GCA_038137135.1 Oceanospirillaceae bacterium
AGACCCGGTATTTTCAGGGAAGAAAAAAGAGGTAAAAAACGAGTCTGCCGATAAGCCGGGTTCTGTCGTGGACAGTCATTCCTCTAGGGCTAGCATCACTACTAGCCTCAAGCGACCTACCCGGACCCGGCATGGGCCATGCCTTAGTGGGTCCCTATTTGGTCTTGCTCCGAGTGGGGTTTTCCATCGCCGTAGAGTGTTGCCACCTACGCGGTGCGCTCTTACCGCACCATTTCAACCTTACCGGTCACGCCTCCGAAGAGAGCGCCACTTAGGCGGTATACTTTCTGTTGCACTTTCCGTCGGCTCACGCCGCCCAGACGTTATCTGGCACTTTGCCCTGTGGAGCCCGGACTTTCCTCCCCTCCAGCAAGCTGAAGCGGCGACTGCCTGGCAGACTCGGCGGCGATTCTATCACAGCTGTCCCTAGGGTTTAGCCTTTTTTATCGAGTAGCAATTGATAGAGCGCTTTTTTGTTAGCTCCGGTAATCTCAGCAGTGAGCGCCGCCGCTTTTCTCGGAGGTAGCTCCGCTACTAGCAGACCGAGGATCCGTTCCGCCTCAATACTGATACCTGTATCCGCTCGCGCTGGAGCGCCCTGCACAATGACAACGAACTCCCCGCGCTGCTGATTAGAGTCCGCCTGAATCCACTCAAGCAGCTCATTGAGCGGCGCCCCTTTGATTGTCTCAAAGGTTTTAGTCAGCTCCCGGGCCACCAGCACAAAGCGATCTGCCCCAAGAGTGGCTTGCATATCTCGAAGTGAATCGACAATACGATGGGTGGACTCATAGAAGATCAACGTCTGTGTCGCCTCGGCCAGCTCGGAGAGAGCCTGTTGACGAGCGCCCGATTTGGCCGGCAGAAAGCCTTCAAAACTGAAACGATCTGAGGGCATACCGGAGGCACTTAGTGCTGCAACAAAGGCACAGCATCCTGGTACTGGCGAGACCTCAAAGCCCGCCTCGCGTACCGCTCGCACCAGCACAAAGCCGGGGTCAGAGATCAACGGCGTGCCTGCATCAGAGACCAAAGCAATCTGCTGCCCCTGCTGCAAACGATCAATAATCATATCGGCACGCTGACGTTCGTTATGATCATGGACTGAAATCAGATTGGCTTTAATGTTAAAGTGCTGCAAAAGCCGACCCGTATGGCGCGTATCCTCAGCTGCAATCAGATCAACCTCTGCTAGAATTTGCTGAGCGCGAGGCGAAAGGTCCGCAAGATTACCTATGGGCGTTGCGACAACGTAGAGTCTCGGCGCTGACATAACTGAATTTTCCATCCGTACTGATCACAGGGTGTGAACTATACCATGACAGGCAACAGATTTAGGCTGCTCTGGGCCGCCGGCATTACCACAGCACTTCTCGCGGGCTGTGCGGCACCCCCGCAATCCACTCAGGCACCGAGCGTCACTGAAAAGACGTTGAGCGTCGAGCAACTGCTGAGCAGCGCAGCAACTGCTCAACCTCTGCGTGCAGCCGAGCTTAGACTGCAAGCAGCACAAATGCTCAAGCAGCGCGGTGATATTCAAGGGGCAACTCAAGCACTCGAAACGGTTGATATCGCTATTCTGCCGCCCAACCTCGCATTCGAGATCACCAGCCTGCGCGCCGGCGCAGCTATCGACCGCAAAGATGCTAATGGCGCCTTACAGTTTCTCGATGCGGCGCAATTTCCAGACCTAAGCGTGACGCAACGCGTCGAGTTTAGCCGCCTGCGCGCCCAAGCCTACGAACAGCAGCAAAACCCACTTGCGGCTGCGCTAGAGCTTATCAATGTTGCCAAAACCACCGAGGGCGCTGAGCTTGAACGGCTCAACAATTTGATCTGGCGCCAACTGTTGGACGTCGATTCAGAGCGCCTGGTCGCCGCTAGTCTGAATAACTACGGTTTTTATGAGCAGGGCTGGATCGAGCTGGCACTTAGCCTAGCAAAACAGGCGGACCTATCAACCCAGCGTGACGCTCTGACCCAGTGGCAACAACTCTGGGCAGCTCACCCAGCCAACACGAATCCACCCCAGGCACTTGCAGCACTGCTGAATGCCGATCTCCTGGTACCGAAACGCGTTCTACTCGCGCTGCCCTTTGGTGGACAGCTTGCAGAGCCCGCTCGCATCATCAGTGAAGGGGTTAGCGCCGCCCTCTATCAGCGCCAAACACAGAACCTGCCGGTACCCGAGCTGCTGACGCTTGATACTGAGCAGATTCAGAGCGCACAGGCGCTGTTGGACTACGCCCAGAGAGAGCGCATTGACCTGATTATCGGACCGCTCAAGGGCTCTTTGATCGATCAACTGACTGCTCGTCAGGATTTACCGGTTCCAGTTATTGTGTTTAACCAGAGCCAAAACACGGCACCCAACATTTACACACTGGACCTCTCCTCCGACCAAGAGATCACGCAAGTGGTTGAGCGCGCGGTACTCGAAGGCAACAGGCGTTTTGCTCTAATTACTCCAGCTGCTGCTTGGGGCCTAAAAGCACGCGAGGATTATCTTAAGGCGATCACGGAGTTTGAAGCGGAGGTTGCGACAGAGCTGCAATACCAGAGCAGCGAGGACCTCTCGAGCCAAGTATCCGAACTGCTAAATACCCAGCTTAGCTCCGCGCGCTACGATGAGCTGCGCAAAACGCTGGGCCAGAAGCTAGAGTTTAATGCTCGTCCACGACGCGATATCGATGCAATTCTACTAACAGCATCTGCGCGCGACGCGCGACAGCTTAAACCGATGCTGGCTTTCCACTTTGCGGGTAACTATCCGGTCTACGCGACCTCGCACCTGTTCGATGGCAACCCGGATCCCGTGCGTGATATCGACCTTAACGGTGTACAATTTGCTGATACACCTTGGCTGCTAAACCCGGTTTCACCGATTAACTTGCAGCTCGGTGCCGAACGTCCCGATACCCAAAGTCGCCTCGGTCGTCTCTATGCGCTAGGGGCTGACGCTTTCACACTCCACCCCTTCCTGCGCCAGCTCGAGGGCTCTGATGAGATTTTCTTCGACGGGCTGACAGGTCGGCTAACACTGGGAACCGACCGTCGGGTGCGACGCGAACTGGTATGGGCGGGGTTTGATCAGGGACTGCCTGTACTACTCGGCCCACCGAAGATCCCGGTCGAAGAGCCGATAGCTGAAGAGGCACTTTTTAGCTCCAGCAACTAAGCTAAGACTATCCAAATTATCCAACGACGCACTCAAGGAGGAGAGCATGGATAGTCGAAACGACACTCGGGCACGAGGTGCTCGATACGAGCAACTCGCGGAGCAGCACCTGATAGGGCAAGGTTGTCGGGTACTAGCGCGCAACGCCAACTACCGACTTGGTGAATTAGACCTGGTAGTTACCGATGGCAGTTGCTTGGCGTTTGTAGAGGTGCGCTACCGCCAGCACGCTGGTTGGGGCGGTGCACTTGAGTCAGTCGACTGGCGTAAACAACGTAAGCTTATCCGCGCCGCTCAACTCTGGCTGATGCGCAATCCTGGATATGCTGACTCGACCTGTCGCTTTGATCTGGTTACCATCGACTCAAATCAACAACCCAATCAGTGTCTGTGGTATAAAGATGCCTTTCGACCTGAATAACGACGCACAAACAGGGACTTAATGGAACTCGAAGAGCGCATAATCAGCCATTTCCACAGCACGATGGATACCTGTGCTCAGACCATTGAGCACTACACTCCAATGATCGCTGAGGCCTCGGAGCTTATCCTCCCGTGCCTGGTTTCAGAGGGTAAGATCCTCTGCGCCGGTAATGGCGCTTCAGCGGCAATCGCCGCGCAATTTAGCGCCCAACTACTGAACCGTTTTCGCCATGACCGTCCGGGTCTCCCCTGCAGCGTACTCAATGCAAGCTCAGCCGTAATGACGGGCATTGCACACGATTCAGGTTACGCAGAGGTCTACGCGCGGCAAATTCAGGCACTTGGCCACGCCGGTGACATCCTGCTTGTCATCTCCACAGGCGGACGCGATGCCAGCCTAGTACAAGCCATTCAGGCAGCACATGACCGCGACATGCAGGTAATTGCACTTACCGGGCGTGATGGCGGTAATATGACCGCTCTTCTTCGTCCTGAAGAGATCGAATTTTGTATCGCCAGTGATGATGATCCCTGCATCCACATGGCTCATACCCTAATACTTCACAGCCTTGCTGACCTTATCGAATTTCAACTATTTGGAGCTGAATAAGCATGAAGAAACTGGCCATCGCCCTACTCGCAACCACAACACTGATCTCCGGCTGCTCTAACCTGGTCAGCGCCACTCGTGAGGAGCCGATCCGCGAGAACCAAGGCAACCGCACCATCGGTAATTACATTGAAGATGAGGCTATCGAGCTTAAAGCTCTGGTCAATATCAGCAAAGGCTCTGCGCCACTGTCGCAGTCTCATATCAACGTAACCAGTTTTAACGGCCAAGTACTGCTGACCGGCCAGGTACCAAATGAGTCGGTAAAGCGTGAGGCTGAGGATGTCATTAACAAGACACGTGAAGTGAAACGCGTTCACAACGAACTTGAGATCGCAGGCCCAACCTCAACAATCGTCCGTTCAAACGACGTCTACCTCACCAGCCGTATCAAATTGCAGCTGCTAGCGGACAAAAGCGTTGAAGGACTTCGAATCAAGGTCATCACTGAAAACGGCATAGTTTACCTGATGGGCCTCGTAAGCCAGGCCGAAGCCGATAGAGCTGTAAACGTTGTTCGTGCGGTACCAGGCGTTCAGCGAATCGTTAAAGTATTCGAGTACGTCCCTCTCCCGTAGACGGCGTTCACCCGTCTAACTAAAGGCTAGCTTCCCAAAACTCGAGTGCGACCGCGCACTCGATGTTACCTTCTAGGACCGCTTCAAGTTCATCCCTGAAACGCTTTTGCTCCGCCTTCCCTGGCTACGAAAATCCTAGAAGGTAACACCGAGCGCACGGCCACTCCTAAGAGCTTTACCAAGCCTCGGCGGCAATTGATCTTTCCGACCTTGAAACATTAGAAAACCCATTACAGAAATGAGCCTTCAACCAAAGCCAAGACTTTGGGCTTTTTCGACTGCCGGAAACGGCAACGTTGGGAGGCTAGTGTATCCGGTGGTGCTATTTAACGACTCGAAGACCAGGCTTCTTCGGCTTTGTAGTCTTGGGAGTCTCAGGCGCTTCGGTCGGAGCTACTGGTTCACCAGCCTCGAGAGCTGCTTCAATCTGAGCTTGAAGCAGATCCGCACCAGGTTCCATACCAAAACCCATGCCCTGGCCATTCTCTCGTGCAAAGATCGCAAGAATAGATGCCGTAGGCACATAGATCTGTGTAGGTACACCACCGAAGCGAGCGTTGAAGCTAACCGCATCTGCGTCCATGTAGAGGTCACGGACCGCTGAGGGTGCGATATTGAGGGTAATCTGCCCATCTTTGACATAGGCATCAGGCACATCGGTGCCAGGCACCTCGGCCGCAACAACCAAGTGAGGCGTCAGATCGTTATCGATAATCCAATCAAATAACGCTCTAACGAGGTAGCCGCGGCTCGGGGTGATATCAGACATATCAGCGTTTAGTCGCGCAGTTCGCGCTCAACCTCTGACAGACTCTCTTGGAAAGACTCACGGTTAAACAGACGCTCCATATATTTAACCAGAGGCTTGCACTGCGCTTCTGGGATCTCAATACCCATCGCTGGCAGACGCCAGAGTATAGGAGCAATACAGCAGTCAACCAAGCTGAACTCTTCGCTCATGAAGTATGGCTTCTCAGCGAAGATCGGTGAGATAGCGACCAGGCTGTCACGCAGCTCTTTGCGCGCCTCTTCGATCTCGGCGTCGGTACCATCACTGTTCAGAATGGTGTCTGCGTAACGTGACCAGTCGCGCTGAATACGGTAGATGTAGAGACGGCTCTCGGCACGTGCTACCGGGTACACAGGCAGTAGTGGCGGATGTGGGAAACGCTCGTCAAGGTACTCCATCATCACACCCGGCTCAAACAGCACCAACTCGCGGTCCAGCAGTGTAGGCAGGCTGTTGTATGGATTCAATGCAGCAACATCTTCAGGCAGTTCATCTTCCTGACAGTCAATTACATCAACTGCAACGCCTTTCTCTGCAAGCACAATGCGCACACGGTGGCTGTATTGGTCACCCGCATCTGAGAAGAAGGTCATTGAAGATCGTTTAGCTACTACGCCCATTTAAGGTCACCCCATAAAATTCAACGGCAAAAATAAAAAAATCTACGCGACCCCGAAGGGTCGCGTAGTTGTCTTTTCCTAAGAGAACTCTGCAAGAGCGACTCTTAGTGGATGTCTCTCCAGAACTCTCGCTTCAGGGCATAAGCCAGGAAGAAGAAGAAGAACAGGAAGACAAGTACATAAGTACCGATGCGGTGAGCGTCCTGCTTAGACGGCTCCGCCATGTAGGCCATAAAGTTTACCAGATCATAGATAACTTTATCGAACTCTTGTGCGGTCAACTCACCGGTTGCAGCATCGTGACTCAAACAACCGCCTACGCGGGCTCCAGTCAGAGGATCGATGTCGCCCTCGATACCGTAGCGCAGCAGCACTTCTTCAGTACATGCTAGTTTTTGAACACCCTGCAGATCTTCCAAAACGTTAGGCATACCAACGTCTTTGTAGACTGCGTTGTTAACGCCCCAAGGACGAGAAGGATCTTCATAGAAACCTAGCAGGTAGGTGTAAACCCAATCAGCACCGCGTAGACGTGTTTCAAGAGTCAGATCAGGCGGTGGATTACCGAACCAAACCTGCGAATCCTCTTTCGCCATAGCGATAGTCATCTGCTCGCCAATTTTCTTGTCTTTATCGAAGATCAGATACTCTTCTACCAGGTTGTTTGGCATACCCAGATCCTGAGCAGCGCGTTCGAAACGCTGGAACTCGGCTGAGTGACAACCCATACAGCGGTTTACAAAGGTCTGCATACCGCGTTGCAGCGATGCCTGATTAGTGTAATCTGTCTCAATATGCTGCAGCGGCAGTTTCGCACCGCCTGCAGCGAGCGCTCCGATAGGCAGCAGAGCGACTATGAAAGCAACAATAAACTTTTTCATTAGCCTGTAACCCTCTCCGGAACTGGTGACGTTTTCTCTTTGCGCGTGTACCAAGGCATCAGAATGAAGTACGCGAAGTAGAGCGCAGTACAGATCTGAGCAACTAAAGTACGGCCTGGGGTAGCCGGAATCGCACCAAGAATACCCAGGATTACAAAGCAGACCGCAAATATCAGCAGAGCTGTCTTGCTGTACCAACCTTTGTAGCGCATTGAGCGTACAGGCGAGCGATCAAGCCAAGGCAGAACAAATAGGATCGCGATCGCAGCACCCATTGCTACTACACCCCAGAACTTCGCATCAAGACCAAAGAGCGGGAAGGTGATCGCACGCAGAATCGCGTAAAACGGTGTGAAGTACCATACAGGCGCTATGTGCTCCGGTGTCTTCAGCGGGTTTGCCGGCTCAAAGTTCGGCTTCTCGAGGAAATAACCGCCGCCCTCTGGGAAGAAGAAGACCACAAAGCAGAAGACGAACAGGAACACCACGACACCCACGATATCTTTAACCGTGTAGTACGGGTGGAATG
>JAYQBD010000098.1:0-7422 GCA_038137135.1 Oceanospirillaceae bacterium
TTTTTTCTTTCATACTAGCCATAAGCTTTAGCTTTTGGAATATTTTTTCCAGATAACGAAGAAAAATTCTAAAACACTGGTAGCATTCTGCCCAAATCTGCGAGAATCAACGGAAATCGAATCTTTAAGGAACCACTATGATTCGCGATCAGGACCTCGAGTTCTTCCGTCCCGTTAGCCGACGATACGGCATAACAATTTTCTTGGCTGCATGGACTCTCTACGAGTGGTTTGTTATCGGCAGCCCATTTTGGGGGATTCTGACTGGCGCCCTGACGACTTATTGCTACTTCAGGCTGATCCGAAATTTCCCGCCCGACGAACGCTAGCGAGATAAACGCCCCGACCAATGGAGCCCGATATGCACTCAGTAGTTTTAGTTGATGACGATCGTGAAATCCGCGAACTATTAACAGGTTATCTGGAAAAAAACGGGTTCAGCGTATCAGCATTCCCATCGGCGGAGGCCTTAATGGCGACAGGCTTAGGGGCGAGCGATCTGGTGATACTCGATGTCGGGCTCCCGGGTATGGACGGACTGCAGCTGTGTCGAGAGCTGCGCAAAACCTCTGACCTTCCTATTATTATGCTCACCGCAGCCAGTGATGACATAGATCGGATACTCGGTCTGGAATTAGGGGCGGACGACTATATGGGTAAGCCGTTTAATCCGCGCGAGCTCCTCGCACGACTCAAAGCTCTGCTGCGTCGAAGTGCAGTTAGCGCAATAGATTCAACAGAGGGAGCTATCAAGCTAAATGCTAAACAACGCGTGGCTTACTACAATGGGGTCCCACTTGACCTGACCGGAGCCGAGTTTGACCTGCTGCAGGCACTCGTTAAACGACCCGGCGAAATTGTTGGCCGCGACCAACTCTCACTGGACCTAAAGGGCAGAACTGCCAGTGCTTTCGACCGCTCAATCGATACCCTTGTCAGTAGACTGCGCTCTAAGCTTACTCAACACTCAGAGCATGACCCAATCAAATCTGTGCGTGGCAAAGGGTATCTCTTGGTAATCGTATGATTGGCTTTTGGTCGAAACAGCGTGACAGGTTACTTCCTCAATCGATCATTGCCCGAATGACTCTTATTCTGCTTCTGGGAATTCTGCTAGCACAGCTAATGAGCGCGCTCATTTGGAACCGTCAGTTGCAAGCGACCGAACGTGCACGACTCACAGAAGTCTCCGAGTCAATGGGCGCGCGAATAGGACAAACCCTAGAGTTTTTTAGCCGTCTTCCAAAAAGCTATCGTCACATCGTGCTCGATCAACTCAGAGACATGGGGGGCACAAGATTCTTTGTATCGGTAAATCAAAATTACCTTGAGCTAGAAGAACTACCAGAAAACGACTTACAAGGCTTGGTGCGCGGTAGATTGATAGAGAGTCTCGCTGCCCAATTTGACGTGTCAAACCGCACAGTCGACGTGCAGTTTGTCTCCTTTGATGACCTGCGCATATTGAACAACCGCAATCGGATGGTTGAACTGCCACCTAAGTGGCAAAGTTTCGCTCTTCTCAATCCCGGAGACAACAGCCCTGCCGTAGTTGTACAACTGCCATTGGGAGAGCAGGAGTGGGTTTACTTAGCAACAGTGTTTCCTGAGGGCCGTATTCTTGTTGATACCGTTTTCAATGCTGAGCGAATACTCTCGATGGCTGTTGTGACTCTAACCGCGGCGCTTCTTACAATGTTGTTGGTCCTAGGGATCGTGCGACCTCTGCGGCGCCTGGCAAAGCAGGCAGACGCTCTTGGGCGGGGCCAAACAATGGAGACCATTCCTGTGGAGGGTACACGGGAAATGCAGACTACTATCCGTGCGTTCAACCAGATGGCGCAGCGTATCGAAAAATACATCTCGGATCGCGAGCGCCTTTTCGCTTCGATCTCCCATGATTTGAAGACTCCTCTAACTCGAGCACGTTTACGCGCCGAGCTGATAGATGATGAAACGCTCCGTAATGCGCTGACCAATGATTTGAACAATCTCGAAGCACTGGTCAAAGCTTCCCTACAGATGATCAAAGACGGAGCAATCCATGAAAATAGTGAACCGGTCAATTTAAAAGAACTGGCCGAGCGCTGCCTCAATAGCGCAAAAGTTGAAGACCTACCCTGCCGGAGCAATATTACAGCGGACCTCTGGATCAACGGCCGGCCTCTATCCCTTGAAAGGTTGCTGACCAATCTGATTGATAACGCGCTGCACTACGGGCGCGCAGCAGAGATAAATGGATGGTTAGAGGAGGACTCGATCGTAATTGCAGTATGCGACCGGGGCCCGGGGATCAGCAACGAACTCAAGGAGAAAGTGTTCGAGCCATTTTTCCGAATCGATAAGGCACCTACCTCCGTTCACGTAGGCTTAGGAATGGGCATCGTCCGTTCCATAGCACAACTGCATGGCGCATCGATAGAGCTCAAGGATCGCGAACCTAAGGGTTTAATTGTTGAAGTTCGATTCCCTTTGTAACACTTTGTAACGTTCGACAAATCTTCGTCATATACGGATTGATATATTTACTCTGTTCCAAAAAACCAATCCAAAACAAGAAGAGGAAATCTCAATGTTCAAACGTACACTCGCAGTTTGCGTGGCTGCAGCATCCATCTCAGCGACTAATGCTCAAGCAGCAGATGTAGAGGTTCTACACTGGTGGACGAGTGGTGGCGAAGCGAAATCAGTTGCATATCTGAAAGAGAAACTCGCTGAAGCAAACGTGGGCTGGGAAGACTTTGCAGTTGCAGGTGGTGGTGGCGAAAGCGCCATGACCGTGCTGAAATCACGTGCAGCATCTGGTAATCCGCCTACTGCAGCGCAGATCAAAGGCCCTTCAATTCAGGAGTGGGGCGACCTCGGTTTTCTAGCTGATATCGACACTGTAGCAAAGTCAAACAACTGGGATGCTCTGCTTCCTAGCGTTGTATCTGATGTTATGAAGTTTGATGGTAAATACGTCGCTGCTCCTGTGAACGTACACCGCGTTAACTGGCTCTGGGCGAACCCTTCTGTCTTCCAGAAAGCGGGTGCTACTATCCCTACAACTTGGGATGACTTCATCGTTCAGGCTAAGAAGGTTCAGGATGCAGGCTTTATCGCGCTAGCTCACGGTGGACAGGCGTGGCAGGATGCGACTGTGTTTGAAGCTGTGGTATTGGGTGTAGGCGGCGCTGACTACTACCAGAAAGCCTTCGTTGAGCTGGATGCAGACGCGCTCAATAGTGCAACAACAGAAGAGGTGTTTCGTGTTTTCGGCGAGCTGCGCCAGTTCGTAGACAGTAATGCAGCCGGCCGTGACTGGAACATTGCAACTTCGATGGTTATCAACGGTGAAGCAGCGATGCAGATTATGGGTGACTGGGCGAAGGGTGAGTTCACTGTTGCTGGTAAAACACCGGGCGTTGACTACGCTTGTGTTGCAGCTCCAGGCACATCTGGCGCATTCACATTCAACGTGGACTCCTTCGCGTTCTTCAATCAGGCTGATAGCAATGCTCAGGCTGCTCAGCAGGAGATGGCAAAGCAGATCCTCGGTGAGGACTTCCAGAAAGTATTCAACCTCAATAAAGGCTCTATCCCGGCTCGCCTTGGCATGGCACGCGACGAGTTTGACAGCTGTGCGCACGCCTCTATGGATGCGTTCGTGGCAAGCGCTCAGACTGGCGGTCTGGTACCAAGCTTTGCTCACGGCATGGCCGTCTCTGAAGCAGTTTCTGGCGCAATCTACGATACCGCTACTAACTTCTTCAACTCTGATCAGTCTGCAGCAGACGCAAAAGCTCAGCTGATCGCATCAATTCAGGCTGCAATGTAAGTCTGAGTGGGCCCCTTACAGGGGCCCTGTTCTATTTTTCAGGAGTCAAGATATGTCTGTGTCGAAGGCATCTAAGCCGCTGACGCTAGAGACCCTATTGCCTAAAATTGTACTCGCCCCTACAACTGTAGCGATGCTGGTATGTATGTACGGCTTTATGCTCTGGACCGGTGCGCTGTCATTTACCAAAAGCCGTATGCTGCCGCAGTGGGAGTTTGTCGGCTGGGACCAATATGCCCGCCTTTTCTCTAACCCTCGCTGGGATGTCGCGCTCAACAACTTGTTGGTGTTCGGCGTTCTTTTTATCGCGGTATCTCTGCTAATTGGACTGGTACTAGCGATTTTCTTAGATCAAAGAATCCGCGGTGAGGGTGCTATTCGCACGATCTACTTATATCCCATGGCAGTCTCATTTGTGGTTACCGGAACCGCATGGAAATGGATCCTCAACCCCGGACTAGGACTCGAGAAACTGATGGTCGACCTCGGGTTTGAGAATTTTGAGTTCCGCTGGTTGGTTGATCAGGATATGGCAATCTACACCATTGTGATCGCGGCGGTATGGCAGTCCAGTGGTTTTGTTATGGCGATGTTTCTCGCCGGCCTTCGAGGTGTTGATGACAGTCTGGTAAAAGCTGCCCAAATTGATGGCGCGAGCCCGTTCAAGGCTTACTGGCATGTTATTTTGCCGATACTGCGCCCCGTGTTCTTTAGCGCTATTGTGATTCTGTCACACATCGCAATCAAGAGTTTCGATCTCGTTCAAGCACTCACCGGCGGCGGTCCAGGGTATTCGTCAGATTTGCCAGCCAACTTCATGTACACCTTCGCGTTTAACCGCGCCCAGATGGGTATCGGCGGAGCAAGCGCTATGGTCATGTTGATGGGAGTGCTAGCAATTCTCGTTCCTTACCTCTATTCCGAACTACGAGGGCAGCGCAATGGCCAGTAAAACAAAATTCACCCCAGGTCGCGCTCTGATATACAGCTTCCTAGTCGTAATGGCGCTGCTCTACTTAACGCCTCTCTATGTGATGATCACAACCTCGTTCAAGGACATCGAAGAGATCCGTAACGGTAATCTGCTAGCGCTACCGCAAGATCCGACTCTCTACGCCTGGATTAAAGCTTGGAGCAGCGCATGCACAGGCTCTGAGTGTGAGGGATTGGCTCCATTTTTCATGAACTCAGTCAAGATCGTCGTTCCGGCAGTACTTCTGTCAACAGTCATTGGGGCACTCAACGGCTATGTGCTTGCCAAATGGCGTTTTCGCGGCAGCGAACTCCTTTTTGGTATGTTACTTTTCGGTTGCTTCATACCCTTTCAGGTCGTTCTGCTACCCATGGCACGCCTGCTGGCAGAGCTAGGTCTCGCCAACACAGTAACTGGATTAGTGCTGGTTCACGTCGTATATGGATTAGCTTTCACAACCCTGTTCTTCCGTAACTTTTACGTATCCGTACCAACCGAACTCGTAAAAGCGGCGCAACTTGATGGCGCAAGCTTCTTCGCGATCTTCCGCCACATCTTTCTGCCAGTATCACTGCCTATATTCGTGGTAACAATTATTTGGCAGTTCACTCAGATCTGGAATGACTTCCTATTCGGCGTGGTTTACTCCGGCCCGGGCACCCAGCCCATAACGGTGGCACTTAATAACCTCGTCAACACCTCTGTAGGTGGTAAAGAGTACAACGTCGATATGGCCGCCGCCGTAATAGCCGCGCTTCCGACTCTACTGGTTTACATCTTTGCCGGAAAATATTTTGTCCGCGGCCTGACCGCCGGCGCAGTAAAAGGTTAATAACATGGGCGCACTATTAATTGATCAGGTCACCAAGTCCTTTGGTGATACGCAGATTCTAAAAGGGATTAACATCGATATTCAGGATGGCGAGTTCATCATCCTAGTGGGGCCTTCGGGATGCGGTAAATCGACCCTGATGAATATCATCGCTGGCTTAGAGGAAGCGACCACGGGTCGCCTCGAACTTGCAGGTCGGGATGTCACAGATGTTTCGCCCAAAGATCGAGATATCGCCATGGTGTTCCAGTCCTATGCACTCTATCCAACGATGAATGTTGCGCGCAACATCTCCTTTGGGCTTGAGATGCGTAAGGTCCCAAAAGAGGAGCGGGACAAGGTGGTTGCCGAGGTTGCTAAGCTTCTTCAGATCGATCACCTGCTGGATCGTAAACCAAGCCAACTCTCCGGCGGGCAACGCCAACGTGTTGCTATGGGGCGTGCGCTAGCTCGCTCACCACGTGTATTCCTTTTCGACGAGCCACTCTCGAACCTAGACGCAAAGCTGCGTGTCGAGATGCGCACAGAAATTAAGAAGCTTCACAAGCGTTTGGGCACAACTATCGTATATGTTACTCACGACCAGATTGAAGCGATGACGCTTGCTGATCGAATCGCCGTAATGAAAGACGGTATTGTGCAGCAATTGGGCACCCCCGATGAGATCTACAACGACCCATCGAACATGTTTGTTGCCGGTTTCATGGGATCACCACCAATGAACTTCATCGAGGTGGAGTTAGAGAATGGCCAAGCGGTCATTGAGAGCTGCTCAGAGCGTCACCTGTTACGCTTGCCGCAGTCAGAGTCACTTGCCGCCCAGGCTCGCACAAAAGTGGTTCTTGGTATCCGCCCAGAGATGATCACAGAGCCAAAACCCGAGGAGGAGACGGAGTTTCTGCACCGTATAGTAATGGACTTTGAAGTGGTTGAACCTATGGGTGCAGATACCATGGCTATTGGTCAGTGGAACGGCATCGACGTCCACTCAAGGCTCTCACCTAAAGCTGGCTCTCAAGCCGGAGAACGTACAGACATTCAGGTCAATACGGCTCTCGCCGTTATATTCGACAAAGAGACGGGTGAGAGAATTCGTTAATCCGCTAGTTTCGTTAAAACAGAAACGGGAGCCTAGGCTCCCGTTTATCATTTCTGGCGATACGAAATCTCGTAATACGCTTAGCGCAGAACGCGCCTACTGCACGGCAGCCTTCTTCTTGTCGGCTTCGATAATCCACTCATGATCTGGATCGTTGTGGAAGATCCACTCACGTGATGGGCCAGCCATCACGTTGAGATAGTAGGAGGTGTAACCGTGCGGTGCACCGACTGGGTGATAACCCTCAGGAACCATCACCACGCCGTTCATCTCAATCGCCATGGTCTCATCGAGTGAGCGGTCATCGGTGTAAACGCGCTGGAATACGAAGCCCTGCTCTGGATCCATCTTGTGGTAGTAGGTCTCCTCCAGCAGTGTTTCCGCCGGTGCGATATCGCGGTCATGCTTGTGCGGCGGGTAGCTAGACCAGTTACCATCTGGCGTAATGACTTCACACACAAGCAGTTTCTCGGCGGCCATGTTGCCGAACAGGACGTTGCAGACGTGACGTGTGTTTGTGCCCACACCGCGCGTTTCGAAACTCGCTTTCTCTGGCGTAATCAGACGTGCTGGGTACTCACCTTTTGCCGGTGCTTTACATAACGCGATCTCACAGTCAGTCGTAGCAGTCACTTCGTAGTGGTCTGCAGGTGGAACGTAAACCGCATACGGAGCCTTCTGCTCGAACACGCTCATGC
>JAYQBD010000099.1:0-3147 GCA_038137135.1 Oceanospirillaceae bacterium
GAGCGTTGAGCTATCAAGCAGATCAACAGAGTTTGGAATTAGCCGAGTTTAGCGCTCAACCTGAGATTGCCCTAGACAGTGCGGGCGTGACAATCGATACACCAATCAGCCTGTCAGGCTTGGCCTATCGAGACACGGACCAGAGCGCTAATCTGGATAAGTTGACTGGCTCAGTCAGCACTCGACTGAATCCCGATTTAAGCTTCTTCAGTGCAGAGCTCAGTGCGCTTTCGCTGACCGGTCTGATGGCAGAATTTGATGAGATACTCCGGCTAGGGCAGGCACAGCTGGCCAAACTGACTGTGGAGCAGCCACTGGACGCACAACTAGAAGCACAACTGCAGGCGCTCGAACTAAGGCAGTTCAGCCTTGGACCGCAAGAGGCAAATCTGGTTAGCCTGAGCAGTTTGAACCTTGACCGAGCCACGTTTGGTGATGATCTGTTAGACCTCGGTGTATTAGTTACGGAGAACTTACAGGCGAATCTGCAATCAGAGTTGAATAGCCAAACTGTGAAATCTGATTCTGATCCCAGCCAGACGAATGCGACAGGGCCATCCGCTGATCCAGCCCAAGATCGTCACCTGCCGATTGATATAAGACTTCAAAGCTTTGATGCTCGTGGTCAGACACAGCTGAATTACCGGGACTCTTCGCTGGCAGCGCCGCTGAATCTGAATCTAGTTGCGTCAAAATTGAGTGCTGGAAGTTGGGATTCGCGCGCTAGAAAGCCGCTCGCAATTAATCTGCGCGCGAAGCTTAATGAATCGGCTGATATCTCCCTAGATGCCAGTTTTACGCCATTGAAGGCCAAACCTGATGGGCAATGGAACGCCCAGATTCAATCGCTGCAGATGCCTATCTTAAGCCCGCTGGTGCAGACCTTTGCCGGTTATCAGATTCGCGCAGGGGCGTTGAGCCTAGATGCTAACGGCACGCTAGAGGCAGGGCAACTGAACGGTAGCAACGCCTTACGGATCCAGCGTCTAGAGGTTCAGCGTGGTGCCGAGAGCGCTGCTGATGAGACAGATAAACTCTTCACGATGCCGCTACCCAGCGCCGTCTCGCTGTTGGAGAAAGAGGAGCGGTTAATTGAGTTAGATCTGCCGGTGAGTGGCGATATCAATGATCCCAAATTCAACTACCAAGACATCATCCAGATTGTGGTGACCAAAGGCGTGAAGGAGGGGGCGACGCTCTACCTGACCAACGCCCTGCAGCCTTTTGGCGCCATCTATATGCTCTACAACACCGTTAAGGATGTGAATGAGAAGGGTCGTTTTATTCAACTGCAGCCGCTGGAGTTTGATCCGGCAACCGCTGAACTCAATCGTGCTGGTAGAGACTATGCAGCCAAGCTCGGTGGCATGATGCAGGAGCGTCCGGGCCTGACGCTCGAGATCTGTCCCATCACTCTAGTGAGTGAAGAGCAGTTGCTTTGGGATGAGCTGGTGAAAGCGCAAGAGGGCGCAGAGAAGGCGCTAACCGGTAAAGCACTCGGCGATGAGTGGAATCAGCGAATAGCCGCTTTGGCCGCGGCGCGGATCGAAGCTCTGCGCTCTAGCCTGATTCGCTTGGGCGTCGCAAACGAACGCATCTTCCCCTGTATCGCTCGCAGCGGCGCTACCGAGGGAGCGCCGCGTGTTGAGCTCGCCTTCTAGCCTAGAGCTATCAGGTCTTGCTGCGCAGTATGTGGTAGCACTGCTCAATCCGCAGCGGCGTGCGCAGCATAAAGCCGATGCCCACAAACAGTAGAACCGCGAGCGGTGGCAGGCTGAACCAGAGCTCGGGGTGCAGGCGCACATCAACACGCAGTAGATTCTGATGCAAGGCTGCCAGCACTAGCTCAGCGCTTGCTGCTGCTAGGGCGCCACAAACGGCACCCAAGAGCGCAAATTCGAGCAGATCCAGTCGTTGTGTCTGTTTTGATGTGCTGCCCAAAGTCTGTAGCAGTGCAGCTTCAAACCGGCGTTGTTCGAGGGCCTGCAGTAGCGTTACGGCAATCAGTATCAGGCCACAGGCGAGTGTTAGACCCAGTACCATCGCTGAACTATCTGCTAAGCGCTGCAGCCAGCCTGCGAGCTGCTCGAGAAGTTGATCAATATCGATCAGGGTCAATGATGGAAACTCGCGCAGCATGTCGGTTGCCGCGGTGCGTTTATCATCATCCAGTTTGAAACTGGTAATCCAAGTGCCCGGGTAGCTCTCTAACGCCTGACGCGAAAAGATAACGTAGAAGTTAGGGCGGAACGACTCCCACTGCACTTCGCGAATGCTGGTTATAGTGCCGCTGACCGGCTGGCCACCCACATCAAACCCGAGTTTGTCACCTAGCTTCAGACCTAAGTCCTCGAGCATATCCCGTTCAATCGAAATCTGCGGTTCAGTCGAATTCGCGTCCCACCACTGGCCGCTCAGTAGCTGGTTGTGCTCCGGCATGGTGTCACGCCAGGTGAGGTTGAGCTCGCGGCGTAGCGCACCATCTTTAAGCTGCTCCTCATTTAGCTGTGGGCGTATGGGGGCATCATTGAGCTCAGTGAGTCGGCCACGAATCATCGGGTAGAGATCCGTCTCTATCTGGCGCTGCTCAAGGAACTCATCTAACCCTGGCTTCTGCCAATCTTGGATATTAATAACGAAGTAGTTGGGTACGTCATCGGGGAACTGCGCTTGCCACTCCTGCAGTAGATCCTGACGGCTGACCCATACAACGCTCAAGAGTGTCAGTAGCAATACAACAACGGCAGACTGCAGACGGTGCCAACGACGCTGCTGGCTTAAGCGAATCTTCAACAGGCGCCCCAGCGTCATCTGCTTGGCCAGTGGTTTGGCAATCCAGTGCAGCAGTTGCTGGGCAACCCATCCAAAGAGGATGCCGCATATGCCGAGCGCTAACAGCAGCAGAAAGGCTGCGAGTGGAGCTTGCAAGAAGAGCAGAATGGTTGCGCCCAAGAGCGCCAAACTGAGTGCGTAGAGCGAACGGCCCGAGCCAGTGTGGGTGCCCAGTTCTTCGCCTCGCAAAAGCTGGGCCACCGGGACCCGTGCTTGCTCCAATGTCGGGGGTAGACCTAATAGAATGAGCATCGCAAAGCCGAGTGCCGCACCACTGAGGTAGCTCCACCAGTTTGCAGAGGGCAAGGCTTGAGG
>JAYQBD010000099.1:3247-7406 GCA_038137135.1 Oceanospirillaceae bacterium
TAACCAAATTGAATGCTGTCACCGATATCAATCTGTAACTGTTCTAGAATCCGGGGCTCCACCCAAGTCTCGCCGGGGGCTGGAACTGCTGTGCTCTGAGGCGGTTCGGTAAGGATTTCGCCCCTAAGAGGGTAAGGTGCGGTCACGATACGAGCCGAACTCAGTACTAGGTTATCGCCGGCGCCAACCATAGTGGGGAACTGTATAACCTGGGTGGTCTCTAAGCCTGCTTGCTGCGCATCCAAAACGCGCTGCTCGTCAAGTGGTCGACTTGAGCGTAGCACCAGATCGGCACCCAACACGCTGGCGCTCTCTCGCAACAGCCCCTGTTCCAGACGATCACTGAGCAGCGATAGGAAGGTGGTCAATGTAATGGCCAGCCAGGTGGCCAGCACGAGAGCGCGCCACTCAACGGTGCGCAACTGAGCCCAGAGCTGGCGTTGAGCGAGCTTTATAACAACAGGATTCATTAACGCTCCTCCAGAGTACCGTTGGCGAGGAGGATGCGGCGCTGGCAGCGAGCTGCCAATTCAGGATCATGGGTGATGAGAATCAGTGTGGTGCCCTGCTGTTCATTGAAAGCAAAGAGCTGATCAATAATCTGGTTGCCAGTCTCCTCATCTAGGTTACCAGTTGGCTCGTCAGCGAACAGTACCTTTGGCTCACCGGCGAAAGCACGGGCGATTGCCACACGCTGCTGCTCACCACCCGAAAGCTGCGAGGGAGTGTGGTCAAGACGCTCTCCCAATCCCACTCGCTTCAGCCAGTCTACTGCTTTCTGCATTGCGTTGGGTTCGTTACGAATCTCCAGTGGCAGTGCAACGTTAGCCTGTGCGTCCAGCTCGGGTAGCAGGTGAAATGATTGGAAGATAAAAGCGATCTGCTCGCTGCGTAGTTTGGCGCGTGTGGCATCATCAAGCGTGTCGAGTCGCTGGCCGTCCAAGCTAATCGAACCAGAGGTAGGCACATCTAAGCCTGCCAAAAGGCTTAGCAGTGTCGATTTGCCTGCGCCGGATTTTCCTACAATTGCTAGAGTCTCTCCCGCTTTAACGCTCAAGTTGAGCGACTTAAATAGTTCGAACTCGCGTCCGGCGGAGCGAAAAGATTTAGCAAGATTTTGAGTTTCGAGGACAGTTGCAGGTGCATTCATCAGCGCTTTGCTCTTCTCATTCAGGTGATCTAAAGATTTGCAGTCTAGTATATGTCAGTACGCCCTATCCTGTTGTTTAGCTCAGGTTTTGGAAGGAATCGACGTGATCAGACTTGGTATAACAGTATTTATAACAGCCCTTACTTTCACTTCGCTGAATGCCCGTGCCGACGGCATCCTTGTGCTCGGCGACAGTTTGGCCGCCGGTTATGGGTTGCAAGCTGATGAGGGGTGGGTTGATATGTTAGAGCAACGCCTCAGTGAAGCGCCGCAACCGATTGAAGTAATCAATGCGAGTGTGAGCGGCGAAACGACTTCGGGTGGCCTGTCGCGCCTGCCCGACCTACTAGAGCTGCACGAGCCTGATATGGTGCTGCTTGAACTCGGTGCCAACGATGGCTTACGCGGCCTGCCGTTGCAGATTGTTGAGAAAAATCTCAATGCCTTGGTGGATATGTCACAGCAATCGGGTGCACGCGTGGTAGTACTGGGTAACCGCCTCCCGCCGAACTACGGGCCGCGATATACCCAACAGTTTTTTGAACTGTTCGGCAAACTGGCAGCTAAGTATGAACTACCGCTCGTCCCCTTCCTGCTGGATAAGGTCGCGACTGAGTGGGATCTAATGCAGTCCGATGGCCTGCACCCCAATGCTCAGGCTCAACCGATCATTTTTGATACGGTCTGGGCGGTGCTCGAGCCAGAACTTTGGTAGTGCAACGCCCGAAGTGGATTGCTCGACTCTTGTCGTTAAGCAATTTCTCGAAATAGTGCTTTGCGCTACCTGGCCACGGACAGCGACTATGCAGCCAACGCAGGGGCATTTGACGTACATCGCTCGTTCAACTGTTTCTGAGCAGTTGAGACGTAAATGAGCCAAAATGCGACAGAATGCTGTTACACAGCTCAAACCCGATATGTTCGGTGATACCATTTGGCGCAATTTTGAAAAAGAACAATATCTAGGGAGATATGATGAGAACTCGTGCTGCCGTCGCCCTTGCACCGGGCAAACCACTGGAAGTTATGGAAGTTAACCTTGAAGGCCCAAAAGCCGGTGAGGTTTTAATTGAGATCAAGGCGACGGGTGTGTGTCACACCGATGAATTCACCCGTTCAGGTGATGACCCAGAGGGCCTTTTTCCAGCGATTCTCGGTCATGAAGGTGCGGGTGTCGTTGTGGAAGTCGGCGAAGGCGTTACCACGCTCAAGCCAGGTGATCACGTTATCCCTCTCTACACGCCAGAGTGCCGTCAGTGTCACGCTTGTTTGAGCGGCAAAACCAACCTCTGTACTGCGATTCGCGGAACTCAGGGTCAGGGTTTGATGCCAGATGGCACAACCCGTTTCTCTATGCTGGACGGTACGCCAATCTACCACTACATGGGCTGTTCAACCTTCGCTAACCACACGGTTATGCCTGAAATCGCTCTAGCAAAAGTGCGTGATGACGCGCCATTCGACAAGATCTGTTACATCGGTTGTGGTGTGACGACGGGTATCGGTTCTGTTATCAACACGGCGGGCGTAGAGATTGGCTCAACCGCTGCGGTATTTGGTTTGGGTGGTATCGGTTTGAACGTAATCCAGGGCCTGCGCATGGCAGGTGCTGACAAGATCATTGGTGTCGACCTCAACGACGACAAAGCTGAGATGGCGAAGAAGTTTGGTATGACTCATTTCGTTAACCCATCGAAGATTGAGGGCTCAGTTACTCAGGCGATCATCGAGCTGACTAAGACCGAGCAGGACCAGTTCGGTGGAGTAGATTACTCATTCGACGCTACGGGTAACGTTAACGTGATGCGCGATGCACTTGAGTGTTCGCACCGTGGTTGGGGTGTCTCGGTCATTATCGGTGTAGCACCAGCAGGTGCAGAGATTAGCACACGTCCATTCCAGTTGGTCACTGGCCGCGTATGGAAAGGTACGGCCTTCGGTGGTGCTAAGGGACGTACTGATGTGCCTAAGTTCGTTGACTGGTACATGGATGGCAAGATCGAGATCGATCCAATGATCACGCACAAGCTCAAGCTTGAAGACATCAACCAGGCGTTCGATCTGATGCACTCAGGTGAATCTATTCGCGCGGTTGTTGAGTTCTAAAGTAAAGGGTCAAAGGAAAGTTCTGATGGAAGTTCTATCAAGCAACAAGAGCTTCGGTGGTGAGCAGTTGGTTATTCGCCATGCTGCTAAATCCACTGGGTGTGATATGACCTTTGCGCTCTTCCTGCCCCCGGGTGAAGGGCCGTTCCCAGTCGTCTGGTATCTCTCGGGTCTTACCTGCAGCCACGCCAATGTGATGGAGAAGGGGGAGTACCGCCGTGTCGCCGCTGAGCTGGGTGTGGCGGTGGTCTGTCCCGACACCAGTCCACGCGGCGAGGATATCGCTGGCTTCGATCCATCCGATTGGCAGATGGGGCAGGGTGCAGGCTTTTACGTTGATGCAACGCAGGAGCCCTACGCAGCAAACTACCAGATGTACTCCTATGTAACCGAAGAGCTGCCACAGCTGCTGTTTGCTGAGTACCCTCTGGATGCCCAGCGTCAGTCTGTGTTTGGTCACTCTATGGGCGGTCACGGTGCACTGGTTTGTGCGCTGCGTAACCCCGAGCGCTACAAGAGCTGCTCTGCGTTCGCACCGATTGTGCAGCCATCAACGGCTGACTGGTCTAAGCGTGCGCTGGGTGAGTACTTGGGCGCGGATGAAGCCAACTGGCGCGCGTATGACAGCGTTGCGCTGATCGAAGATGGTGCACGTTTCCCAGAGTTCTTGGTGGATCAGGGGGAGGCTGATGGTTTCCTCAACGACGGTCTGCGCCCTTGGCTCTTGGCCGATGCGTGTAAAGAAGCGGGAATTGATCTGACGCTGCGGATGCAGCCAGGTTATGACCACTCCTACTTCTTTATCTCCAGCTTTATGGAAGACCACCTGCGCTGGCACGCCAAGCGTTTGGGATAACTCTCTGTAGGAGCGCAGCTCTGCTGCGTTTGGATTCGTTTGTAAGA
>JAYQBD010000100.1:0-1920 GCA_038137135.1 Oceanospirillaceae bacterium
CCATGTGTGTAGCAGCCTGCTCATGGCGCACCAAAACGTGCTGGACCTCTTCCTGTTGAAAAATTGCGTCGTATACATGCAGCAACGCACCACCAGGATAGCCATAGATGTACTTCACGCCCTGATCTCGGAGCGCGCGTACCACCATTTCTGCGCCGGAAAGTAATTCCACTTTGTTACCCTCTAGAATGTGCCATTGATGGCACTCATTCGATGTTTAGTCAGTTTTAACTTCCGAAGATCACACAATAGACCTTCTGAAAAAGTGAGCAGTTGCTCCGCCGGGGGTTAGCCCCGAGCACGCGCTTCAAGCTTCTATTGCTGGCGCATTTTTTGTGAGCAAAAACTACTCTGTCCACCTACGGGAGGGTCGCTCCGTCGGGTGGCTCTAGACCTAAGCCGGGTATTGCTTCTAACAGCCTTGTTTGGCCCATGATTGCGGGGTTGGATGCAACCTGGGATTTAGCCCCATATTTTCGCATCGGTGTGCAGCGAGTTCAACCCGGAAAACGCCCTAATTACGCGAGTTTCAGCTGGAAAAACCCCATAAAAAACAGACTTTATAAGAAAATACTGATTTACCAGCGGTTGATATCAAGTTTGGCCCATCCACTATTATTGGTTAGGCATTGGCGAGAGAGCGCACCTCTGGTTATATTAAGAGATGTGCATAAGGAGCTAAGTGATGCAGAACGTTTCCGATCTGAAGAACAAAGAACGTGTTATTGAAGAGCTGCTGCGATTCACTCGCAAAGTACTAGCAGAGCCGCAAATCTGCGAGCAGGCCAAAGAGATTGCCCGTAAACATATGGATGCGGAGCACGCTAATCAGCTTATCGCGGACGAGCTTTCAGGGAGCACTAGCGTACGTATACCGCTTGAGCATAGCGAAGCCGACACCCTCTTTTTGGAACTATTGAAAGATGTTGTTCGCGACGAGACTGCGCTCTACTGAGTCTTTTGGCAATTAGGCCGGTTCTCTCAGCCAGCTCAACGTAGCCTTCCCGTCCTCGACTGCCAAACTTTCAAGCAAGCTAGGTACTAGCTCAGCTAGTTGCTGGTCGAGCTGCCAGGGTGGGTTAAGCAGTAGCATGCCGGAACCGAACATACCCCGTTCGACAGGTGCAGCGACGTGCATCTCAGAACGAAGTATTGCTACATCCGGGCAGTGTTTGACGACCGCTGCGACCATCTCCTCATGACGATTTGCGCCGAGCACCGGATACCAAATAGCGAAACTTCCATTACCCCATGCACGCAATGCTTTGGGCATGAAACCAGCTACCTGAAGATACTCGGTTTTCACCTCGTAAGCCGGATCGATCAACACCAGACCGCGGTTAGGCTTAGGCGGAAGCATACTAAGAACCCCCTCGTAGCCATCACGATGATGCACGCCAACCTGCGCATACTGGCGGAAGTTACGTTTGAGCACCTGCACCTCTTGCGGGTGCAATTCCATCAGATGGATTCTGTCATCGTCTCGCGCCATCTCAGCCGCGATCAGCGGCGAACCAGGATAAGTGTGCAGTTCGCTGTCATTCAATGACCGTACCAGATCCAGGTAGCGCCCCAAGGCGTTATCGATATTTAATTGCCAGAGTTTGGCAATACCCTCCAAGTACTCGCCAGTCTTCTCCGCCTGCGCATCACGCAGATCGTAACGCCCTCTACCTGAGTGGGTCTCGAGGTAGCTCCACGGCTTGGTCTTGCGATTGAGCGACTCTAGCAACAGCGCCAGAGTCAGGTGTTTATGAAGGTCGGCAAAATTACCGGCGTGAAAACCGTGTTGATAACTGAGCACTAAATCGCTTCCGGGATGCTTAAATGACTGAACCGTTGTGCCATAAGCGCAGCAATGCGCTCGAGGCGTTGACGATCCGAATCATAAAGCACCGTGTCGCCAGACTCAAAGTAGAT
>JAYQBD010000100.1:2020-3092 GCA_038137135.1 Oceanospirillaceae bacterium
AATGCTATACTCCGCGCCAGCAAAAATTAGGTTTGGAGTTATGCACATGAGCGATAGATTAACGATTACCCGCCCCGACGACTGGCACCTGCACCTGCGCGATGGTGAGGTTTTACAGCATGTCGTACCGGCAACAGCTAATCAGATGGGTCGTGCAATCGTTATGCCAAACCTCCGCCCACCGGTGACTAACGCCGAGCAGGCTCTGGCCTACCGCGAGCGCATCCTGGCGCACCGTCCCGCCGGCTCTAACTTTGAGCCACTAATGACGTTATACCTCACCGACAACACCTCACCCGAGATCATTGCCGAAGCAGCGGCAACCGGTGTCGTGAAAGCGGTAAAACTTTACCCTGCAGGGGCAACCACTAACTCCGACTCGGGCGTTACTGACCTCGGCAAACTTGATGCGGTTTGCGATGCGTTGAATGAAGCGGGTATGCCGCTACTGATTCACGGTGAAGTGACTCACAACCATGTTGATATTTTTGACCGTGAGAAGCAGTTCTTGGACGAGATTCTTGCGCCTTTGGCTGCAAAGCACTCAAGCATGAAGATGGTGGTTGAACATATCACCACCAAAGATGCGGCTGAGTTTGTGGCATCTCAGGGTGATAATGTCGGCGCGACAATTACCGTGCAGCACCTCGCCTATAACCGCAACCACATGCTAGTCGGCGGCATTCGCCCACACCTCTTTTGCCTTCCAATCCTAAAGCGCAACGTCCACCAACAGGCACTGCAGGATGCAGTGGTGAGTGGAAGCTCGAAGTTCTTCCTCGGTACCGATTCGGCTCCTCATGCCAAAGGTGCCAAGGAGAGTGCGTGCGGTTGTGCCGGTTGTTACTCAGCTTATGCGGCGATTGAGCTCTACGCAGAGATCTTTGAGGACCTCGGCGTGCTCGACAAGCTTGAAGGTTTTGCCAGCCATCACGGTGCGGACTTCTATGGTCTGCCGCGTAATAGCGATAGGGTTACGTTGGAGAAGCAGGAGTGGCAGGTGCCGGATGAAATGCCGTTTGGTAGCGATATTATTGTGCCGATTCGGGCGGGTGAAACCCTGCGTTGGAAG
>JAYQBD010000100.1:3192-7365 GCA_038137135.1 Oceanospirillaceae bacterium
TTGGGCCAACAGACTGCTCCGAACTGGTCTACCGATACAAGGTTGAAGAATTCGGGATCTTTTAGAGGTTCGAACATGGGACCAAAGAGTCTATCAGCCAAACACACCTCACCCTGCGTCCCGTCATTGAAGGTCAACGAAAGCACGTAGTTTGGTTTTGCCTCCACTGAGGTGACTCGATGCATGTTTCTACTCTAAGGGTCTGATTCGCTGCAGCGGCTGATGTTCAGCCGCTAATCTCCAATCATTAAATAACTCTTCACGATGTTCAATAGCCCACTCAATCACCAAGGCTAAAGCGCGTTTCGGAAGTTCACCCTGAAGTACTTCAAGAGTGTCGATACGGATAATCGCCTCGAACTCTCCGTAGTAGGCATGAAAATGTGCGGGGTTATGGTCGTCGTAGTACATCCGTATCAGGATGCCGAAAAACTCACTGATCGTTGGCATCGAAAACCTCCTTGTTTTCGTTCTGCTGTATGAGTTTTTAGTCTAGACCAATTAAAAATGGCGACAGCCTCAGGGAGGGGTCGCCATTATTATTTGGCTATGAGCGTCGATTATCTGAAGGTGAAATGATCACCCTCGACATCCACTGCGATCTCAGCTCCCGGTGGGAAGTCGCCCGCCAGTAGGCGTTGGGCGAGTGGGTTTTCTATCCACTGCTGGATAGCGCGTTTGAGTGGACGGGCGCCGTAGATGGGCTCGAAGCCAACATCTACGAGTTTATCCATCGCCGTGCTAGTCATTGTCAGACTCAGCTCGTGTTCAGCCAGACGCTTGCGCAGGCGATCGAGCTGGATGTTTGCGATGCCAGACACCTGATCTTTACGCAGGCTGTGGAACACCACCACTTCGTCGATACGGTTTATTACCTCAGGACGGAAGTGAGTGCCTACTGTCTCCATCACCGCAGCCTTCATAAGGTCGTAGTCGTCATCATCTGAGAAGTTCTGAATCAGATCCGAGCCCAGATTCGATGTCATCACCACGATGGTATTGCGGAAGTCGACTGTGCGGCCCTGGCCATCCGTAAGACGGCCATCCTCAAGCACCTGAAATAGGATGTTGAAAACATCCGGATGCGCTTTCTCTACCTCATCCAGTAACAATACTGAGTATGGTTTACGGCGCACGGCTTCCGTCAGGTAACCACCCTCTTCGTATCCGACATAGCCCGGAGGCGCACCGATCAGACGAGCCACGGAGTGTTTCTCCATAAACTCAGACATATCGATGCGTACCAGTGCATCTTCGGTGTCGAATAGATAGGTGGCCAAGGCTTTACATAGTTCTGTCTTACCCACACCCGTCGGGCCAAGGAAGAGGAACGAACCATTCGGACGGTTAGGGTCTGCAAGGCCCGCGCGTGAACGGCGTACCGCATTGGAAACCGCGCTCACCGCCTCAGACTGACCCACTACTCGGTCGTGCAGCGCATCTTCCATCTTCAGCAGTTTCTCGCGTTCACCCTCGAGCATTTTCGCGACAGGAATACCGGTCCAGCGCGATACCACCTCGGCAACCTCCTCTTCCGTTACCTTATTGCGCAACAACTTGGTTACCGCTTCCGCTTGCTCCGTTGAATCAGCGGCCTGAAGCTGACGCTCCAGCTCTGGAATCTTGCCGTACTGCAGCTCAGACATCTTCGCCAGATCACCGGCACGGCGTGCCTGCTCCATCTCAATACGCGCTTGGTCCAGTTGCTCTTTAATCTGCTGCGAACCCTGCAGTGTCGCTTTGTCGGCTTTCCACACCTCCTCGAGGTCGGAGTACTCTTTATCCAGACGCTCGATGGTCTGCTCAAGCTCTGCCAGACGCTTCTTGGCGGCTTCATCTTTCTCTTTCTTCAGCGCTTCGCGCTCCATCTTCAGCTGAATCAGACGGCGTTCTAGGCGGTCCATCTCTTCAGGCTTGGAGTCCATCTCCATACGGATACGTGATGCCGCTTCGTCTATCAGGTCGATCGCCTTATCCGGCAACTGGCGGTCAGTGATGTAGCGCTGGCTCAATTTAGCTGAAGCGATAATCGCAGAGTCGGTGATATCGACACCGTGGTGCACTTCATAGCGCTCTTTCAGACCACGCAGAATGGCGATGGTGTCCTCTTCATTGGGTTCATCGACTATGACCTTCTGGAAACGGCGTTCAAGTGCGGCATCTTTCTCAACATACTGGCGGTACTCATCGAGTGTAGTGGCGCCAACACAGTGCAGCTCACCACGTGCCAGCGCAGGCTTGAGCATATTACCGGCGTCCATCGCACCATCGCCCTTACCGGCGCCTACCATGGTGTGCAGCTCGTCGATGAAAAGGATGATCTGACCCTCCTGCTTCGACAATTCGTTCAGTACGGATTTCAGACGCTCTTCGAATTCACCGCGGAACTTAGCACCCGCAATCAATGAGCCCATATCAAGTGACAGCACGCGCTTGTGCTTCAGCCCCTCAGGAACCTCACCATTAACGATGCGCTGCGCCAAACCCTCAACGATGGCGGTTTTACCGACACCCGGTTCACCGATGAGCACAGGGTTGTTTTTGGTGCGACGTTGCAGCACCTGAATGGTACGGCGAATCTCATCATCACGGCCGATAACCGGGTCAAGCTTGCCGCTCTCGGCGCGCTCAGTCAGGTCGATACAGTACTTATCCAGTGCCTGACGGTTCTCTTCGGCGTTGGCATCCATCACCGCTTCATCACCTCGAACCTCGTTAATCGCTTTGGCCAGAGATTCACTGGTAACACCGGCGCCTTGCAGGGCTTTACCCGCTTCGCCTTTGTCATTTGCCATTGCCAATACAATCAACTCACTGGCAACAAACTGATCACCGCGCTGCTGCGCGAGTTTATCGGTGAGATTGAATAGGCGTGCCATATCCTGAGACATGCGGATATCGCCATCCGGGTTCGAAACGACGGGTAGTCGATCCAGTGCTTCGCCCACTTTACGGGCCAGCATTGGTAGGTCAGCTCCCGCCTGCTTAAGTAGCGGACGAACCGCTCCGCCGCGCTGTTCCAGTAGGGCTGCCAACAGGTGCACGGGCTCGATCATGTTGTGGTCTTTACCGATTGCCATTGATTGCGCATCGGCCAAGGCCTCTTGTAGCTTGGTGGTAAATTTATCTGGGCGCATTCTTGCCTCCACTGATGTGCACCTCCCGCATTCGGCAAGGTGCGAATTACTCTTTCTCCTTACCTTTATGGTGGGTATTTGAGCGGTTTCAAGGGCATAAATAAAAAAATAGCGGCATTTTTATAAATATAACGCCACACCACTCATTAGTTTGATGCAAATCAAACAACTAACAGTAGAGGCTTCGTGGGATACAGCTTCGCTGGATACGATCCAAAATTTTCAACATCGATATTGGCTTCGGGCTGTGGGATTGTCTGTCGATTTCGACGATGCGATCTGGCAAAAACTGCTCACCGCAGGCTGCGAGATTAAGGTATGAATGTCGGACATAGCTGAGCCGTTCTCCTGGCAGAAAAGCTTCCTTTGGGAGGGTTTCAAAGGCTGCGTGATCAACCGGACGCCGGAGCCGAGAAGCAACTCCAAAACAGATAAAACGGCTTTTTACTCGATCCCATGCAAGCAGATCATCTGCAAGAAGCTTACCTCCCATAAGGGTCTGCTGAAACGACCAAACAGATTTGCCTGCGCGTTTATCACCAAAGGCAACGATAGACTTACCGCTTTTTGATTGAGCGGCAGAACAGTGCAGCAGCTCCCAGTCCGGCAGCAGAATCATGAACTCATAGATGAGCTGTAACAGAAGCTCATTCAGGCAATCAATCAGATCAGAGTACTGAACTTGGAACTCCGTGCGCGGTCGATTAATTTGATAAACACCATCAGTCTTATCTGCACGTATTGAACACGAATTCGCTTGAACTTCATGCTGAATAAGTTCTATCCCCCGATGCGTCTCAACGAGTCCGATGGCTAACGGCTCCGGCAGACACAGAAAAAGCTCCCCGAAGGGAGCTTTCAATAGGTATGTTTTGCTCTCTAGCGCCACAGACCGCCGCGCACTTTACAAAACGACTCAACGTCAAACCGCCCGGGCTGATCGATCTCGACAACACGACAGAGCTTGCTATCAGATGCCAACGTTTCACGGATGGTGTAAGACGCATCATCACGGACGAGGACGTAGCCGTCGGGC
>JAYQBD010000101.1:0-7358 GCA_038137135.1 Oceanospirillaceae bacterium
ATTCTCGAGGGTACTGCTAGACATCTTCTGTTCTCGTGTAGAATTTTACGGATTAGGCGAGGAGCTGTTCAAAGTCGATCACACCCACATCGGCAACATATGGGGCGTTAAATTTGATGACCGCCTGATGATCTGGATGCTGCTGGTAGCGCACTAACGCATCAACATCAGCCACTACCAGTTTAATCAGCAAGCTCCACGAGCGTGCCTCACCCACAATATCTACGCCGATCTCAATCTGCTCAATCTCTGCAATCGACTGTTTCAGTGCCAACATGCGTCGACAGAATTCATCGCGGTGTTCGGCTGGCGTATCAGCGACATATTTGATGGTAATGAAGTGTTGTAACATCTCAGGCACAGGCCTCTTCTGGGATAATAGACGGCGCGCTATTGAGTGCTTCCATAGCGAAACCCGCTGCAGCCTTGTAGTTGTGCATGAACTCATCCATCTCTTGCTGGCTCATCACATCGCGAATATCGGTAAACTCACCACCACAGCGGTCCTCTACCTCACGCAGCAAGCCAAAAGGCCCCGAGCCACGATTACGCAGGACCAGCGCCGAGATCGGCTCGCACAATTTTTTGTCATACGCGTTAGTCGCTGCAGTGCCAACACCGTGCTCAATAAACGCAGCACCCAGCTCGCGGGCATCAACAATTGCCTGACTGGCACCGTTTGAACCCACTGGGTACATCACGTGCGCAGCGTCACCCATCAACACGACTCGGCCGTCAATCCATGTTGGCACAGGGTCTCGGTCTATCATCGGGTATTCGTAGATATCGCCTGCCTGCTCGAGCATCGCTGGCACGTCGAGCCAGTCAAAGCTCCAGTCAGCAAAGTGGTGCGCAAAATCACTGAGTTCAACCTTACGGTTCCAGTCCCCACTAGGAAGGCCATCCTTGGTATCAACGGTGATCTCTGCGATCCAGTTCATCATGCAGTAGCCCTCAGCATCGGGCTGAGAGATGGGATATAGAACTAGGCGGTGGTCGTGATGGCCTAGCCCCACAAAGGAGGCATCGGTGCGCAGCGGTTTAGCGCGAGTGACTCCACGCCACATAATTGCGCCGCTCCAGTGTGGCACCGGTTGGTCCGGGTACATCTGAGCACGGACATTTGAGTGCAGACCATCGGCGCCAACCAAAAGCGCGCCCTCGAACTCGCGAGTAGAGCCGTCTTTAGTCTGCGCGACTACACGCACGCCCTCAGCTTCATTGGTGTAACTGGCCACTTTGTAGCCGAGGATCAGAGAGTCGGCACCACCGCGCTCGATAAAGGTGTCATGCAGCAGCATCTGCAACTGACCCCGATGCACCGAATACTGCGGCCAGTTGTACCCCGCAAGAATACCACGGGTCTCTGAGTAGATTTCGCGGCCATTACGACCAACCAAGGCCCACTCTTGCGTCTTGACACCTACCTTATCAAGCTGCTCCTCAGCGATACCCATTTCGTACAGCTCGCGCACTGCGTTTGGCTGCAGGTTTATACCCACGCCCAGAGGCTTGAGCTCAGACACTGATTCCAATACAACACAGGGGATGTTGAGCTGCTGGAGTGTTAGCGCGAGAGCTAAACCACCGATACCAGCACCAGCGATAATGATCGGTTTTTCGTCCATGGGTACTTCTCTTTATTCTTCTGTTCTCGATAGCGAGAAAAAGCGTCTATCAATTAAAAATCTAAAGCGCGAAAAGTATCACAAGACCAGGTCGATCGGCTATCAACGGGGTATACAACCTAAGTGCTAGCAGCAGCGGCTCCCGGTTTTTTATACCCTTCACTGAGTAGATCTGGCATCATTTAACCAAAATAAAAACAGCCAGTTCATAACGCATATGCGCACCGCTCGACTTAAAATTAGCACTCGATTGATGATCGCTTTGAGCCTGTTAATTCTTCTACAGGCCGTGATCCTCGGTGTATTTACACTCCGATACCTCGGCGACTCGCTCGAAGAACAGATGGGGCAACGGGCTCTGCAGCTCGCCTCTATGATCTCTCAGACCCCCTCGATACGTGATGCCGTTGCTCGTGGCGATAGCCCGACCGTTCAGCGTATTGTGGCCGATCTGCGACTTGCAACCGATGCCAGCTTTATCTCCATTGGCGATGCGGCCGGTATTCGTCTCGTACACCCGGTACCTGAACGAATTGGCAAACCGATGGTGGGAGGCGATAACTACCGCGCGCTCGAACTGGGTGAGAGTTACATCTCTAAAGCGGTCGGCAGCCTCGGCGAATCAATCCGCGGCAAAACACCGGTATTTGATGATCTCGGCAAAGTGGTCGGCGTAGTATCTGTAGGCTACCTGACGACCACGATCGAACAGACGGTCTCCAACTACCAAGAGACGATCATCATAGTGACCTGGGTACTCTTGGCGCTGTCGATTCTGATCGCCTACTACATTGGTCGGCGCTTCCGTGCGGCGATTTTTGATCTAGAGCCTCACGAGATCGCCGCCCTCTTCCTTGAGCGTAACGCCACACTCGAGTCGGTGCGCGAGGGTATTATTGCGATTAATGCCGACGGTAAGATCACCACCTTTAACCGTGCCGCACTCAAGGCGCTCAATCTCCCCGAAGATCAGATCCTTACAGGACAACCTCTGAACCAGGTTCTACCCGAATCACGCCTACCGGCGATGCTCGAAACCGGCTCACCGGAGTATGACCGCGAGACGTTCATCAATGGACGCACGCTGATCATCAACCGCCTACCGATCATGCGTGGCGACGACTTAGTCGGCGTTGTGGCTAGCTTCCGGCCTAAGGATGAACTGGCGGAGGTTAGCCGCCAGCTGACGCGTATACGTCAGTATGCTGATGCACTTCGCTCCCAGGCCCATGAGTATGCCAATAAGCTTCACACGATAGCGGGCCTAATCTCGATTGATGCGAAAGATGAGGCGCTTGAGTTGATCGGTCAGGAGACTGCCGGCCATCAAGCACTGCTGAGCTGGATTAAAGATTCAGTCGACGATCATCTGTTCGCTGGTCTCCTGCTGGGCAAATACAACCGCGCCAGCGAGCTCGGCTTACGTCTCGACATTGATGAGGACTCCAACCTCTCCAAGCTGCCAAAACACATTGACTCTCAGCAACTTGTGACGCTGGTCGGTAATCTTATCGATAATGCGCTTGAGGCAACGCTGGGTAATAATGGTGAGCAGGTTAGTCTCTCGTTTACTGATCTGGGCGAGGAGATCGTCATCGAAGTCGAGGACCAAGGCCCGGGTATCGACAACGAACAACGCGAAGCTATTTTCCGTCAAGGCTACTCCACCAAAGGGGAGAACCGCGGCATTGGGCTACACCTGGTTAGCGAGATCTGTAGACAGCTCAATGCCAATATCACTGTTGAGACGCTGACGACGCAGGGAAGCCGTTTTACGCTCTACATACCGCGCAGCACTGCAGCTAGGAGCAAGGATGTCTAAAAATTGTCGAATACTGATCGCCGAAGACGATCCGCAGATCGCTGAGATACAACGTCGTTTTGTCGAACGTATCGACGGTTTCGAGGTGGTGGGTATCAGCCACACTACGCGTGACGCAAACGAGATGCTTGAGGTACTCCAGCCTGATCTGGTGCTGCTGGATATCCACTTCCCCGATGGCAGCGGTTTAGCGCTACTGCGCCAGCTGCGTCAGGGGGACTCCCCCTGCGACGTCATCATGGTTACCGCCGCTAAAGAGACCGAGTCTCTGTCTGAGGCGCTGCGACTGGGCGTATTCGACTACGTTTTGAAACCGCTCGTATTTGACCGTTTGCAACAGTCACTGCTGCAGTACTCTGAGCACCGCTCTACCATGCAGTCGACAGGCCCTGAACTATCACAAGATATGGTGGACCAGCTCTTACCGCGCAACCGCAACCAAAACGGCACCGCGGCGCCGGCGGGGACAGCGCCCACAAGAAACCTGCCCAAAGGTATCGACCCCCTGACGCTGGAGAAGATTGGCTCGGTATTCTCAGATCCAGTTACTAGCCTCAGTGCTGAGCAGGTGGGCGAACAGATTGGCTCCAGCCGCACCACGGCACGTCGTTATCTGGAATATCTGGTTGGCGAGCAGGAACTGAGCGCCGATATCAACTACGGTACAGTAGGACGACCCGAACGTTTCTATCGCAAGCGAGCTTGAGATGTACCTAATTCCCGATCTAAAACAGATTGAGTCCTATAAGTCGATCGCAGTGCTAACGAGCGGTGGCGATTCACCCGGAATGAACGCTGCTATTCGTGCGATTGTGCGAACCGCCAACCACTTCAATATCGAAGTGACTGGTATTCAGCGAGGCTATTCTGGCCTGCTTGAGCGCGCCTACATGCCACTAAACGCTGAGAACGTTTGCAACCTCATTCAACGCGGCGGAACGACGCTGATGAGCGCGCGTTGTCTGGAGTTCCATCAGCGCGAAACGCGAGAGCAGGCAGTTAACAACCTCCGTGAAGCCGGCATCGAAGCGCTAATCGTGATTGGCGGTGATGGTTCGCTCACCGGTGCGCGCCTGATGGAGAAAGAGTTCGGTTTTCCGGTCATTGGCCTGCCAGGTACCATCGATAATGATATCTATGGCACCGAAGTCTGTATCGGTTTCGATACCGCTTTGAACACGGCCGTGACGGCAGTTGACCGTATTCGCGACTGCGCCAACTCAAACGAGCATTTTCACATTGTTGAGTGTATGGGGCGCAACTCTGGCGCTTTGGCCGTACATACTGGCATTGCCACTAGTGCTGAGTTAATCCTGATACCCGAAGCTCCCTGGGATATGGAGGAGGTGTGTCATCGCCTCTACCAACTGCGCAAGTCAGACCGTGCCACTAGCGGCATCATCGTTGTGGCAGAAGGCGGTAACACCGGCGTGTCGTACGAGATTCAACACCAACTCAGCGAGCTTGGTGTTGACTCTTTAGTTACGATTTTGGGGCACATTCAACGCGGCGGCACACCCTCCCCTAACGATCGGTTGTTGGCATCAGCGCTGGGTAATGCCGCCATACACTACCTAATGGCGGGCTACTCGAATGTGATGGTTGGGGTTGAACGCGGCCGTACAATCACCTCGGACCTTGCCGACGTAATCAGCCACCGGCAGTCCTTAAATGATTCGACGTTGAAACTGGTTTCGGAGCTGAAGCCCTGGTTTTAACCGAAAGCGGTCGCGACCTTGGCTTCGCCAAGATCCCTCCTTCACAAGAATCTGTACGAGCGATCTGCGCGCAGCGCAGGTTCGCGATATTTACAGCCGTCCGGTCGGCTCAGTCGCGGCACCATCCACAGCCATTGGCGCGGGCACCTGATCACCGCTAACCGGCGTCACCGGGAAGATCGCGTTGATCTGGCCGGTACCCGAAGCGCCGAAGTAAGGCGTCACCACCTCCGCCGGCTGATCGTACTCGCTCCACCCCAGCGCCCCAAGCAGCATCGCCGTGTCGTGCATAAAGCCCTCACCATGCCCTTTCACGGCATACTCAGGCAGCATCTCACAGAACTCTGGCCACTGGGCGTTCTCCCACATATCCACAACCATATGGTCGAGATTTTCTAAGAATGGGCTCCAGATTTTGTGCGCAAACTCAGGCGCACGGCCATTCTGCGCAAAGCGGTGTGACAGAGAGCCACTCGCCAGAATTGCTACAGTACCGTCATAGTGCTCCTCAATCGCTTTACGCAGCGCCCAACCCAGGCGCGCGCTGTCGTTGAGGTAGTGCACCATGCAGAGCGCCGAGATCGAAACCACTTTGAAGTGCTGGTCCTCGTTCATATAGCGCATGGGTACTAGCGCGCCGTACTCTGGTGCCAGAGAGGTTTTATCATGCGCCAACGTATCAACACCCTGCAGATTGCACTCTTTAGCGATGATATGACCAAGCTCCGGGTTACCCGGGAACTCATACTCCATGTGATTAATGAAGTGCGGCAGCTCGTTACTGGTGTAGTCGCCTTTAAAGTGATCTGTACAGAGCACATGGTACCCAGCGTTAACCAGCCAGTGAGTATCAAATACCACTATCGTATCCACACCCAGTTCGCGACAGCGACGACCGATCTCTTTGTGACCATCAATGGCTGCTTTGCGCGTATCCTTGCGCGGTCCGGGGAACTCCGATAGATACATCGAAGGTACGTGCGTAATCTTTGCTGCGAGGGCTAGTTTTCCCATGATTTACTCACTCATTTTTCTGTTCATGCCGTCCAGCTTAAACCTCTGGAGCAGCACAAGTGTTGCTCTGTCTCAAACGCTCGTTCAATCTACTGATCAGGTTTGAGCTGCAGAATTTTGTCGAGCAGCTGATCCAGCTTTTTCATATCACTGGCGCTTAATTGTTTGGTGAGATGGCGGTAGCGCTCGTCTACTAGCGGCGCCACCTCATCAAACATCTGCTGCGCTTTATCGGTCAGAGAGATCAGCACAACTCGCTGGTCCTCTGTCGATTTACGGCGTGATATCAGCTCCTGCTGCTCCAGACGACTCAGTATCCCAGTCAGACTTGGGCTGAGAATGGCGCAGCGTTTCGCCAGCTCCTTGGCCTCCGAGTCCGGGTACTGACGCAGCGCACGGATTACCCGCCACTGCTGCTCCGTCAACGCCACCTGCTGTAGCACCGGCCGAAAGTAACTCATGGTTACTTCACGCGCTTTTAGTAGCTTCAGCGGTAGCGAATCGTCAAAATCACGCATAGCGTCTATTTACCTTTTACTTACCGAGAGTCGGAACGCGGTGTGTGCCGTGGGCGACACAGACGTTCTTGGTCTCCATGTAGAAGTCGAAGCTCCAGTCACCACCGTCGCGACCAATGCCCGACATCTTCATGCCGCCAAATGGCGATGGCAGGTTGCGGTTGTTCTCGGAGTTAACCCAGAGCATACCCGCCTTAACCTTGCGCCCCATGCGCATCGCACGGCCGGTGTTCTCCGTCCAGATGTAGCCTGCCAGACCGTAGATGGTGTCGTTGGCGATTGCGATCGCCTCCTCTTCAGTCTCGAAGCCAATAGCAGTCAGTACGGGGCCAAAGATCTCCTCCTGCGCTATACGCATAGAGTTACTTGCCTCAGTGAAGAGCGTTGGGCAGACATAGTTGCCATCAGCAGAGTATTCGCCGGTCGGCTCAGTGATGCGGTAGCCGCCCACAGCTGTCTTAGCGCCATCCTCTTTAGCGATATCGAAGTAGCTGATCACCTTATTGAAGTGTTCGGTAGCAACCAGTGGGCCCACTTCGGTGTTTGGATCCAGTGAGTGACCCACGCGCAGATTAGCCACGCGCGCTTCCAGCGCGGCAATGAACTTCTCTTTGATACCGTTCTGAATCAGCAGACGGCTTGAAGAGGTACAACGCTG
>JAYQBD010000102.1:0-3255 GCA_038137135.1 Oceanospirillaceae bacterium
GAGCAGTAGGACACATTTGCTTCGATGGCACAGAGTTCATCTGCGTAGAGTGTTTGGTAGAGAGGATCATCCTCTACCACAATTATCTCGACAGCATCATTCACGGTGGTTGCCCTGCTCTTCTGTCTGCTTCAACCGGCCGCTCTGAGAGAGTTGCTCAAAAGCATCGATGATCGACTCTTTGGTTAACGGTTTATTGAGCACCAAGTCCGCACCTGCATCGAGCAGATCCAAGCGTTGCTCGCCAATAGTTGCCGCAGTGACTCCAATAATTGGCCCCTTAAAACCTTGAGCACGCATCGCCTTGATCATCTCTGGGCCGTTAACTTGCGGCATGAAGTAGTCGGTGAGCACAAGATCATACGCTTCTGAGAATCGTTCTAAACCGACAGCGCCGTTCTCAGCGACATCCACGCTCGCAACGACCTGCCCAACCAATTTCTGACCTAGCATCCTGAGCACTGCTTCGTCTTCAACCATAAGAACTTTGAGTTCACTGAACTGCTTCAGGCGTTGTGCTTCAGACTCTGATGCAACTTCGACGGGCGACTCAGCGGACTCACGCACCAGCGGTACAGTGACTCTGAATTCGCTACCCCGATTCGCCCCTTGGCGTAATCGGTAATTCACCGAACCGCCTAGCTCTTCAATCCAGCTTTTTGCTATATACAAGCCAAAACCGCTGCCGTCAGATTTGGAGTGGCCGCGCTCACCCGCTGAGAACAACCTTTGAACCATCGCCTCGGGGATACCGACTCCATCATCCAGGACAACCCACTGCAGATAATCATCACCGAGCCCATCTTGATAGATACGGGAGATCAAACTGACGCGCGACCCGTCTGCGTGCAGACAGGCATTCTTGATTAGATTGGCAACCGCGTGACGCACTCGGTAGCTATCACTGGAGAACGACTGTGTTGCCGAGCGGATTGGGAGGGCGTTGTGCTGCAAGTACTGCATACCGGTCGCAGAGACAATCGATGCAACACTGGTGGATATTTGCTCATTCAACTCCTCAACAGTAAAGGTCTCCAAGCGAATCGGCCGCTTCAAATCTGGATTTACCAACATGCGCATATCATCAATCGTGTTGAGCAAATCCCGACTAGACCGCAAAATGTCAGATTTGCGCTCCAGCAGTTCAGCGTCACTGCTCTCGTTGACCATCATCATGATAGCCGCGACCGGTGTGCGTAACTCGTGAGCTACCATACCGAAGAGCTGATTACGCTTCTCTTGCAAAGTCTGCAAAGCATGGTTGGCTCTTTTTAGCTCTGATGCAACTCTCTCTGATTCACGCTGGCTATGCATCAGGTCAGTAATATCCCGCGTCACAAAGGTGACACTACTGATCGGCTGTACAACCTGATCAGGCAAACAGATCGTTTGGTAGGTTCTATTCCGATGTCCAGATTGTATGCCGGGATGCGTCTTACGACACTCTTTGCCAGTTTTCAGTACATCCATAATCATCTGTCCGAATAGCGATCGAGGTTCATGTAGATTCAACCGCCCAAACTCTTGCCAACTCAGCGTGCCGCCAGGCTTCAGGCTATGTACCTCAGCGAAGCGGTCGCCGTAAGCAACAGTAGAACTCTTGACGTTATAGGTCCAATACACCATATCGACAGCACTACTCACAGCTTCTAGTCTTGCTAAAGTCTCTTGGGCTGCATGACGTGCTGAATCGCTGCGTAACCTTGCCTCCTCACTATCCAGAACCGCACGCTCTAGGTTGATCTCTGCTAATTTGAGCTCCGTGACGTCAGTACTCGCCGCAACAACACCGATTACCCCTCCTCGCTCATCAGCAACAGGCTCGAGCTGTAGTTTCATCCACCGGCCTTTCAAACCATGCTGAGTCGTCTGGAACACTTGTTCAGTATGCCGCTTAGAGGTAACGACACGCTCCATCGCATCTTCAACTACCTCTCGAACGTTCGGAGATAGCCTCGCGATATAGTCATTGAAGTTAAGTCTTTGATCTTCGGGCAACCCCCAACGGTGTGCGAAGGTTGAGTTATAACTCATCTGATTAGCGGTTAGATCTAGATGCCAGTAGGCGCTTCCTGTCTTCTCAGCAACGAACTTAGTTTGCGCTAACAACTCCTCAGTTCTATCCGCTCTTTTTAGTTTGAACGCTAGTAGAAGCGAGAATAACGGCCCGAGTACAACCAAACTGCCAAATACAACAGGCTCAGCCTCTGGCCCCAGATACGCGTGAGTGTACAGACTGTAACTGACGGAACTAATTACAAGGGGTAAGAATCCCAACAACATCACCCAGGCCTGCTTATCGCCTGCCCGCAGTGCATTGATGATGAGATACCCGATAGCCAGCATTGCAAGGAATGAGCCCCCAGCCGCATAAATATGTCGAGCACCCGACGGTGCGACAGGGACGATGCTCGCTGTGTAAAGGACAGCCGCCGCAATAATTGAGCTCCTCAATTTCTTGATAAACACGTTATTGTGGCGCTGGAAAGCACACTCGATCAGTAAATAGGCTGTTACAAAGAGCAAGGCCCGAGCGGCCATCTCTATCGCTAGTTGATTGGTGGTGATTCCCACCAACTCATACAACCGGGTGGAGCTAAGGATCAGCAGTGCGGTCGAAGCCAGAAATGCGCAAAGATACCAGTAGATTGGTGACCTTAGATAGAACGCTATCACAAGGTTGAATAGCAGTAGCGTTATCGCTACTGCCGTTAACCCAGCGTCAACTGCAGCACCACGTGCCTCAATCCGTTGGGCGACCTCGCCGTCAACGACGCTGTAACCCAGGTTAATCACGTGTTGACCGCTGATGCGATAATAGACGACGTCAGTTTGACGCTCTTCAAAGTTATGCGGGAAACTGATCGCTGTGCCGGAGGAAGCCCGCAGGTTTAAAGGTACGTCGGCGCCATGTTCTCTCTGTCGAAACCCCTCGCTTATCTTTTTGAATTCAACAACAGAGCCGAGCCGATTAGATTCAAAAACGACATACCTATGGCTGGCTTCAGTTGAGAGGTTGGAGATTCGTACCTTGAGCCAAAAAACCGCATCCGTAACGCCGCGGGCGGTCTGCTGAGTCTCCGTAAACCATTGAGGGTTTTGGGAAACATCAAAAATCGTCTGCTGTCCTTCGCTATCTTCGAACAAAAGAATAGGCTGGTCTGCACAGACAACCCAAGAAGTCAGGAGTAGAGAGAGCGCTAGGGCTAGTCTCGCTGCCATTGTCGGTTCCTCACTTTTATCTGCATAAAGTGA
>JAYQBD010000102.1:3355-7349 GCA_038137135.1 Oceanospirillaceae bacterium
GTAGCGTTAGGACCGATCATCTCGCCCGCTCCGCCAGGACCGTAAGCCAGTTCTGATGGGATGACCAGACGTGCCTTCCCGCCTTGATTCATCAACTGCAGACCTTCGGTCCAGCCACGAATCACACCTGTCAGCGGGAAGGTTACCGGCTCACCCCGGCCGTATGAGCTATCGAACTCCTGACCGGTAATCAGCGTGCCGCGGTAATGAACTTTTACACTATCTTCCGCAGTGGGTTGCGCACCCTCGCCCTGCTCCATAATTTCGATCTGTAGACCGGAGGCCGTAGTGGTTACACCGGCTTTCTTGCCGTTCTCTTCGCGATAAGCCTTGCCCTGCTCCAAGTTTTCGACGGCAACGGCAGCTGCTTGCTCGCGCTGCGCTTCCATCTTAGCTTGCTGGAAGGCACGCATCTGCTCGGCGATCTCGCCATCAGTCATCAGCGGTTCAGCGCCGGTGAACAGATCCTCAATACCCTGTTTAAGCATATCGAAATCCAAGGTATCAAAATCCGGCTTCAAACGCTGGCCGAGTATGTAACCCAGACCGTAGCTCAATTTCTGTTCGTCAGTCTGTGGCGCGTGTGAGCCAGCCAGTACCACACCTGAGGTCAGTGTGCTGGCCAGTGCGACTGTTAAAATCGCTTTTTTCATTGGGTTAGTTCCTAAATAGACTTTGAATGCTGTATCAACTAAGACTAGGCTGACAACCTAAGATGAATTCCACATGAAAACAACCTCTGGAGGGAATTAATAAGTCGCGACCTGCGACTTTGCGGCAGATCCCTCCCACAAATGCAGCGTACGACAGCGAGGATGATATCTAGCTCTTTACCAACACTTCGATGTGTGCCGCTACTGAACGACCGAGAGCACTAAGGTTGTAGCCACCTTCGAGCATAGAGACAATGCGACCATCGGCATGCTTGTCAGCCAGTTTCATCAGCTCAAGCGTAATCCAGCGATAATCCTCTTCGACTAATTTAATCTGCGCTAGCGGATCCTCAGCATGAGCATCAAAGCCCGCGGAGATCAGAATAAGTTCAGGCGCGAACGCATCAATATCGGCAAACCAAGGCGTCACAGCCTCGCGAAAAATAGCACCATCACTTCCGCGAGCGAGGGGTGTGTGAATTACATTCGGTTTGGCTGCGCTAATGTCTGGAAACGGGTAATAGTTGGCCTGGTAGGAGGAGTAGAGCCGAATCCGTTCATCACCCTCTACGATATTCTCCGTACCGTTGCCATGGTGAACATCAAAGTCGACAATCACCACGCGTTTCAAACCACGATGATTCAGCGCATGATGTGCAGCAATGGCGATGTTACCCAACACGCAAAAGCCCATAGCTCCGTCGCGTAACGCATGATGGCCCGGCGGACGCACGGCACAGAAAGCACGCCTATTGTTGGTATCTAAGACCGCATCAACCGCTGCAATACCAGCTCCGGCTGCGCGCCGAGCTGCTTTCCAGGTATGCTGCATCATCGCAGTGTCGGGGTCTAGTTGAACCTCAGGATTCACCTCCCCCTCTTTGACCCGTAGCGCCAGCCAGCCATCTTTCTCGATAAGGTTGTCGATGTAGGCGGCTTGATGGGTCTGCTTCAGTTGTTCGATTTCTGCGAGCGGTGCTTTGTCATTAAGTTCGAGCTCATCAATCGCAAACGCCTCAAGCGATTGTCGGATAGAGGACAAACGCTGTGGCGACTCAGGGTGACTGTCGCCCATATTGTGTAGCTCAAAGTCGGTGTGAGTGAATAGCGTTAAGGCCATCGCTTAACTCCTCTCGCTAATTAATTTCTGATAAGCAATTATTAGGGGCTGCATCCTTTGGGAGGGGCGCGGTATACGATTGAGCTCGAGCACATCAGCTATTGTTGCTGCCAGATCAATAGCCTCCCCGGACGGCCTTCCTTCCAACCACTGATAAAGCATAGCCAACTCAACCCGCTCGCAGTTCAACTCCACCTGTTTGTAGGCCTGGTAGAGTTTCTCTAGCTCGGGATGGTCCGCTAACTGCGGTTTGAGCGCCATACGTCGTTGGCGCATGGGTAAGACTTCGATGTTGTGCCAAGCCTCAATCTCTTTCGGGATTGGGCCGGGCCAAGCTCGCCCAGTCTCAACACACCACAGAGCAGCGAGTAGCTGATTGACCCGCGCACCCTCAGTTTGTAGTGCTAACAGCGGCTCGCTCAGCCTTGGGTAGACCTCCAGTGCAAACTCCCAGAGCGGGTTTTGCAACCTAATGCCGTCAGGGATCACAGACAACTCCAATAGCGAAAGTTTTCCCTATGCTAGCACGCTTTTTGGTACTATCCGCGACCATGATCAGACTCGAAAACCTCAGCCTGCTGCGCGGCTCTACAAAACTTCTCGACGGCGCCAACTTGAGCGTCCATTCCGGCTGGAAATTGGCCCTCGTGGGTGCCAATGGTGCAGGCAAATCGAGTCTATTCAAACTACTTTTGGGCGAGCTACATGCGGACGCCGGTGATCTCAGTGTACCTGACCGCAAGCAGATAGCGCATATGGCGCAAGAGGTCTCGAGTAGTGATCGAACAGCACTGAATTACGTGCTGGATGGCGACCTGCAACTGCGCGATATTCAAGCAAAACTGGCGCAAGCAGAGGCTGATCACAGCACCGAGGTGGGTACCCTGCATGCCGAGCTGGAAGCGATAGACGGCTATCGCGCTGAATCACGCGCCCATCAACTGCTGGACGGCCTCGGCTTTAGCACAGCCGATGCGTCAAAATCGGTTAATGCCTTCTCGGGTGGTTGGCGTATTCGCTTGAACCTTGCCCAAGCACTGATGAGTCGCTCTGATCTACTGTTACTGGACGAGCCCACCAACCACTTGGATCTAGACGCCACGCTCTGGCTAGAGAGCTGGCTGCGCAACTACCCCGGTACGCTAATTCTGATCTCGCATGACCGCACCTTCATTGACGCTGTCGCGAGTCACGTTGTACATCTTCACCAGCGCAAGCTGCACCTTTATAAAGGTAACTACAGTGCTTACGAGCGCATGCGTGCGGAGCGTCTAGCGCAGCAGCAGGCAGCCTACGTGAAGCAGCAAGAGCGCGTTGCACAGATTGAGGACTTCGTGCGTCGCTTTAAAGCTAAAGCGAGCAAAGCGAAACAGGCTCAGAGCCGAATCAAAGAACTCGAGCGCATGGAGATGATCTCGGCGGCTCATATCGACAGTCCGTTTACCTTCCGCTTTGATAGCTCCGATAAAATCTCATCGCCGCTGTTAAATTTATACCAAGCTGATTTGGGTTACCCCGGAGCAAAAATTCTCGACGGAATTAAATTAAGCTTGGTACCTGGACAGCGTATCGGCCTGCTGGGGCGCAACGGCGCCGGCAAATCGACCCTAGTGAAATCCCTGATGGGTGATCTCGAACTTATTAGTGGTGCGCGCCAGGCCGGCGAACATCTGAGCGTTGGTTACTTTGCCCAGCATCAACTTGAAGCGCTCGACCTCGAGGCTTCAGCGATGCTGCATCTGCAGCGCATGGATCCTAAGGCGAGCGAAGCGAATCTGCGGTCATTCTTGGGTAGCTTTGGCTTTAGCGGGGATGATGCACTGGAGCCGATTAAACGCTTCTCTGGTGGTGAGAAGGCGCGTTTAGCCCTGGCTCTGATTGCTTGGCGTAAGCCAAACTTGCTGCTACTCGACGAACCGACCAACCACCTAGATCTAGAAGTGCGCCACGCGTTAACGCTGGCCCTGCAGAGCTTTGAGGGTGCCATCATTCTGGTGTCGCACGATCGTCACCTGTTGGCAAACTCCGTTGACCAGTTCCTGCTCGTAGCAGACGGTAAGGTGGAGGAGTTCTCTGGCGACCTAGACGACTACCATCAGTGGTTGGCATCACAGCGCTCAGAGGCTAAACCGCAGATCACTACCGAGAGTCGCGGTGCCAGTGCAGCTGATCGCAAAGAGCAGAAGCGCCTTGAAGCTGCACGACGCGCCAAACTGCGCCC
>JAYQBD010000103.1:0-7315 GCA_038137135.1 Oceanospirillaceae bacterium
ACGCGTGAGCGAACAGCAGAATCCTTAGCCGAATTCCAGCAGACGATGAACGAGGTTAATCAGCGTTTGGTCGAGGTGAACCAACGTCTAGCTGAGCTAGGCGTGTTGGAAGATATTTATCAGACCGGTAGCGTACTGCAGGAACGCGCTTAGCTCCCTGCGGGGTACCCAATTATCGGCGGTCAATTCTCCAAAAAACGGGTTACTAGGCGCAGAAACGTTTCAGGCTTTTCCGCATGTGGCCAGTGGCCAGCATCGCTGATGATCTTCAGCTGTACATCTGAAAAGCGCTCAGTGACTGCCTGCTGATACTCATTCAGTAGGTAGTTGGAATTTGCCCCTTTGATGAAGAGGGTCGGTCGAGAGAAAGAGCCATTAGCTGGTGCGGCTGCGATATGAGGGTACTGGCGCTCAAGCGTGGTAAAATTAGCGCGCCACCTGAAAGAGCCCTCTTCGCGGTAGAGATTCTTCAGCAGAAATGCACGCACAGCTGCCGATTCTACCTGTTGGCTGAGCTGCTGATCCGCGTCGCTGCGACTCTTAATCGCTTGCAGATTGATCGCTGCAATGCCGGCGAATACATCGGTGTGATGTGGCGGGTATTGCACGGGTGCAATATCAACTACGATCAGCTTATCAACCCGAGCTGGGTAGGTGAGGGCAAACTCAATTGCCACTTTGCCGCCCATTGAGTGGCCAAGGATCGAGACTGTCTCAAGCTCTAAACTATCCAATAGCTGAGCCAAATCAGACGCCATCAGAGGGTAGGAGTGCTCGTCAGAGTGCGGAGATCGACCATGATTGCGCAGGTCTGGTGCGATGACATCCCAGTGTTCAGCTAGCGCTTTAACACTGGCACCCAAATTTTCCCAAGTGCCGAAAAGCCCATGCAGAATAACCAGCGGACGTCCCTGTCCGCTGCGGTGATAGTGCAGTTGCATCGCTTAGAGGATGTCCAGCAGCTCTACGTCAAATACTAGAGTTGAGTACGGTGGGATGCCGCCGGGTGAGCCCTGTGCGCCGTATGCTAGATTGTATGGAATGTAGAGTTTCCATTTCGCGCCAACATTCATCAGCTGCAGTGCTTCAGTCCAACCAGAGATAACGCCGCCTACTGGGAATTCAGCTGGCTGACCGCGCTCGTAAGAGCTATCGAAGGTACGACCGTCGATGAAGGTGCCGTGATAGTGAACACGCACTTTTGACTGGTGCTGTGGCTTGTCGCTGCTCGCGTCGCCCGCTTCAATCACTTCATACTGCAGGCCTGATTCGGTCACGGTGATCTCGTCACGCTTAGCGTTGGTCTCGAGGTACTTCTGACCCTCTTCAGCCTGTGCTTTTGCTTCCGCCTCTTGCTCAGCGCGCAGACGCTCTGTCAGTTCGTTGAAAGCTGCCTGTAGATCTTCAGCGTCGATGCGCAGCGCCTCGCCGTTGAATGCATCTTTTAGGCCCAGCGCAGCGGCTTCGATGTCTGCGCCTTTAAAACCGTTCTGAGCCAGCTGGTCGCCCATCTGACGGCCGATGCCGTAGCTAGCACGCTGTTCAACGGTATCGAGTTTTACTTCGCTCATTATCTGTCCGTTTCTGTGTGAGTGGAAAAAAGAGGCCGCAGATTACCATAGGCAGATCAGTTTTGCTGAACGAACAGCAGCGGATCGACACGGGTGTTATTCAGGCTGACTCCCCAGTGTAGATGCGGTCCGGTAACGCGGCCGGTTTTGCCAACTAAACCGATCAGGTCACCTGTCTCTAGTTTCTGTCCAAGCTCCACGGAGATCTCACTCATATGGCAGTACATCGTCGAGAGACCGTGGCCGTGGTCAACGATGATGGTGTTGCCGTTAAAGAAGTAGTGTCCCTTGGCGGTAACTACACCGGGTGCAGCGGCCGTGATTGGCGAACCGTCAGGAGCGGCAATATCTAGGCCTGAGTGGGGCGAGCGTGGTTGATCGTTATAGAAGCGTTTCAGTCCAAAGGCGCTGGAGTAGGGGCCTTGGGCTGGCATCGCTAACCTAGTCACCGCCACACTCGGCTCGCTCCACTGTTTATAGGCGGCTTTCTGTTCTGCGGATTCGCGACGCCAGCGCTCAACCTGTTTGGGATCCGGCTCGACATATTTTTTCTGCTTGATCTTCAGGCGCTGCTCTGGGTATTCCTTGCCTGAGATACCAAAGCTCATCGGATTGCCGTTTACACTTAACTTTTGTGCTTCGGAGGTTTTGGCACTTAGCGGTATACCGACAACCGCAGTCCAGCCACTACCACTCTCCCTTGGGACCACCATCACACGGTTGCCCTGGTAATCAACTTTTGGGGGCTGGTCTGACGCGGGTAGATCGATCAGCGCTACGCCGCCGGGTACGCGAGACTCGGCTGGCAGAGCCCAGCTTAAACCACTCCATATCAGCAGCGTGGGGAGTAAGGCGAATATCGCGGCTAACTTTCTCATGATCAATCTCCGTTGTTGGTAGCGGGTTCGATGTCGGTTACTTCAGCGCTGAAGGCGCCGGACTGCAGTCTCACTCTGACTGCGGAGCCAGTTCTGAGCTGTCGGGCATCTCGTACCAATTCGCCGCTGTCGGTCTGCGTCAGTGAGTAGCCGCGCTCAAGCGTTGCTAGAGGGCTAATGGCGTTAAGGCGTCCTACTTTTTGGCCCAGCTGTAGGCGTCTACGCTCGATTAACGCATCGATACGGGTAGCGAGGCGCGCGTGCAAGTCGCTCAGGCGCTCTCGCTGTTTACCCAGCAGACGAACGGGGTTCTGCAGCTCGAGCCTTGCGCTAGCAGCAGCTAAACGCTGACGGCGAAGCTCGAACCGGCGTTGGATTGCCCGCTGCAGGCGCATCTCCAGATCATCGCAACGCTGCTGCTGTTCGCGGATACGATCGCCCGGGTGGCGCATCTGGCGGCGCAGTGCCGCTAGACGTTCGCGCTGGCGTTTCAGTTGCCAGTCGAAGCGCCGTTGTAGCCCTTGCTGTAGTTGGGTCAGGCGCTGTTGGATTTGACGCTGATCGGGGCTGAGCAGCTCAGCAGCTGCTGTAGGCGTGGGTGCACGTAGGTCAGCCACCATATCGCTGATCGAAAAGTCCACTTCATGGCCCACCGCTGAAACCACCGGAATGTCGGATGCGATGATGGCGCGAGCGACGCGCTCCTCGTTGAATGGCCAGAGATCCTCGAGCGAACCGCCGCCACGACCCACAATGAGAACATCAGCTTCGGCATGACGATTAGCCAAGCTAATCGCTGCTACGATCTGATCAGCCGCTTCGGTGCCCTGCACAAGTGTTGGATATAGATTGACCTGAAGGCCGGGGTAACGTCTCTCAAATGCAGTCAGAATATCGTGTAGTGCAGCGCCGGTAGCCGAGGTTACCACGCCGACTGTTCGCGGATGGGTGGGTATGGGGCGTTTGCGCTCTTGGGCAAACAGGCCTTCGGCCTGTAGACGAGCTTTGAGCTGATCAAAAGCTTGCTGTAGTTGACCTTGGCCATCCTCCTGCATCGCATCGACGATCAGCTGAAAATCGCCACGCCCCTCGTACAGGCTAACTTTCGCGGTGCAAAGTACTTGCGATCCCTCTTGCGGGCGAAAGCGCACTTGGGCGTTGCGCCCTCTAAACATGGCGCAGCGCACTTGGGCACGCTCGTCCTTCAACGTGAAGTACCAGTGCCCCGAGCTGGCACGCACCATATTACTGATTTCGCCCGTTACGCGCAGCGACATAAACGAGTGTTCGAGCAGGGACTTTGCCTGCCGATTAAGCTCGCTGACGCTGATTGATTTTGTGTTTGAATTCATAGACTCATCTTAACCAGCTTCGACCCTGTCGAACAGGGTTTGTCAGTTAAAACCGGTCCGGTGGTGATCGCAGGTTTTACGCGCTTGAGATTGAATGCGGGCGTAGTTTTTTATATAATCGCGCGCTTAATTTTTTCCCCAAGATTGCAGGTTTTCTCATGTTACGAGTTATCGAAGAAGCGTTGACCTATGATGACGTTCTACTGGTCCCCGCTTACTCTGAAGTACTTCCTAATAACGTTGAACTGAAAACCCAACTGACAAAAGGGATCAGCCTCAACATCCCCGTAGTGTCCGCCGCAATGGATACGGTAACCGAGGGCCGCTTGGCAATTGCTATGGCGCAGGAGGGTGGTATCGGTATCATCCATAAGAACCTGACTCCAGAGCAGCAGGCTGACGAAGTACGCCGCGTTAAAAAATATGAGTCGGGCATCGTATCCGATCCAGTTACCTGTACCCCTGATACCACCGTGGGTCAGATTCGTGAGCTCTCCGCGCGCGTTGGCTTCTCTGGTTTTCCTGTGGTTGATGACGGTGAGTTGGTCGGTATCGTAACAAGCCGTGATGTGCGCTTTGAGAGCGACGCTGACGCCAAAGTCTACAGCATCATGACGCCAAAAGAGCGTCTGGTTACTGTGCGCGAAGACGAAGATGAGTCGGTTATCAGTGAGTTGTTGCGCAAGCATCGTATTGAAAAAATCCTGATGGTTGACGACAAGTTTGCTCTTGCCGGCATGGTTACCGTTAAGGATATGAAGAAAGCGCAGAAGTATCCGAATGCTGCCAAAGATAGCCGCGGTCGTCTGATTGTTGGCGCAGCTGTGGGTACTGGTGCCGAGACCGAGTCTCGTGTCCGCGCTCTGGTTGACGCGGGCGTTGACCTGATCGTCGTCGACACGGCACATGGCCATTCAAAAGGTGTAATTGATCGCGTGCGTTGGGTTAAAGAGACCTTCCCGCAGGTGCAGGTTGTTGGCGGTAACATCGCGACTGCCGATGCTGCCATCGCGTTGGCCGATGCTGGTGCCGACGGTGTGAAAGTGGGTATTGGTCCAGGTTCTATCTGTACTACCCGTATCGTTGCAGGTATCGGTGTGCCGCAGATCAGTGCGGTCGCCAATGTTGCTGCAGCGCTTAAAGAGCGTGGCGTGCCGCTGATTGCTGATGGTGGTATCCGCTTCTCAGGCGATATTGCGAAAGCGATCGCAGCTGGAGCATCTGCTGTCATGGTTGGCTCGATGCTGGCCGGTACCGATGAGGCACCGGGCGAAGTTGAACTTTTCCAAGGTCGTGCCTTCAAGTCGTACCGCGGTATGGGTTCTCTTGGAGCGATGTCGGGTTCGACTGGCTCATCTGACCGTTACTTCCAGGATGCTAAGGCTGGCGAAGATAAGTTGGTGCCTGAGGGTATCGAAGGTCGTGTGCCGTGTAAGGGACCTCTGGCAGGCGTTATCCATCAGTTGATGGGCGGTCTGCGCGCTTCTATGGGCTACACCGGTTCAGCCAACATTGAAACCATGCGTACCGAACCTAAGTTTGTGCGCATCACCAATGCTGGTATGAGTGAGAGCCACGTTCATGACGTTAGCATTACTAAAGAGGCGCCGAACTACCGTATTCGTTAACAGCCTAGGGTAGCGCCAGAAACACTTATTCAAGTGGGGTAGTTGAAAGCTGAACTGCCCCATTTTTTATTTACGGGCTAGATTCGCCCCTCGGTGGAGTCACTGAAATGAGTCTCGACATTCATGCACAGCGTATTCTGATTCTCGACTTTGGATCGCAGTACACACAACTAATTGCACGCCGCGTGCGTGAGATCGGCGTTTACTCTGAGATTTACGCTTGGGATATGGATGAGGCAGAGATTCGCGCATTCAACCCTAAGGGGATCATTCTTGCAGGTGGCCCTGAGTCAGTGACTCAACTTGACTCGCCACGTGCACCGCAGGTGGTGTTCGATCTGGGTGTGCCAGTGCTGGGTATCTGCTACGGCATGCAGACAATGGCTGAACAGTTAGGCGGAAAGGTAGCAAGCTCCGATGAGCGTGAGTTTGGTTACGCTCGAGTAAGCCTCTCTGATAGCCCGAGCCGCCTGTTAGAAGGTATTGAGGATCACATCGCCAACAATGGTGTGCTCTCTCTTGATGTTTGGATGAGCCACGGTGATAAGGTGGTTGAGATGCCGGAGGGCTTCCACTGTATCGCGTCAACTGAATCTGCACCGGTAGCGGCTATGTGCGATCCGGCACGCCAGCTTTTCGGCGTGCAGTTCCACCCTGAAGTGACTCACACCAAGCAGGGTCTGCGTATCCTAGAGCGTTTCGTGCGTGAAGTCTGTGGCACAGAAGCTCTCTGGACAGCGGCAAATATCATTGAAGATATGATTGAGCGTGTTCAGGCACAGGTAGGTACAGACAAAGTTCTTCTGGGCCTTTCTGGTGGCGTCGACTCATCCGTCGTGGCAGCGCTGCTGCACAAGGCGATTGGTGACAAGTTGACCTGTGTTTTCGTTGATAACGGCCTGTTGCGAAAAGCTGAGGGCGATCAGGTTATGGATATGTTCGCCAAGAATATGGGCGTACGTGTTATTCGTGCCGATGCTGAAGAGATGTTCCTTGGTCGCCTAAACGGTGAGAACGATCCTGAAGCCAAGCGTAAGATCATTGGTAACACCTTTATCGAGGTGTTTGACCAAGAGGCGGCCAAACTCCAAGACTGTCGATTCCTCGCTCAGGGTACAATCTACCCCGATGTGATTGAATCTGCTGCATCGAAAACTGGAAAGGCGCATGTTATTAAGTCGCACCACAATGTAGGTGGTCTGCCTGAAGATATGGCGTTTGAGCTGGTAGAGCCGCTGCGCGAGTTGTTCAAGGACGAGGTACGTAAGATCGGCCTTGAGCTGGGTCTGCCGTACGATATGGTCTACCGTCACCCATTCCCAGGTCCTGGCTTGGGTGTGCGTATCCTTGGTGAAGTGAAGAAAGAGTATGCCGATATCCTGCGTGAAGCTGATGCGATCTTTATCGAGGAGCTTCACAAGGCTGACTGGTACCACAAAACCAGCCAGGCTTTTGCCGTGTTCCTGCCGGTTAAGTCTGTTGGTGTGGTCGGCGATGGCCGGCGTTACGAGTATGTCATTGCACTGCGTGCCGTTGAGACAATCGACTTTATGACGGCTCGTTGGGCGCATTTGCCATACGAGTTACTTGAGACGGTTTCGAGCCGTATTATCAATGAAATTGCTCAGGTTTCGCGCGTGACTTACGACGTTTCGTCGAAGCCGCCTGCGACGATTGAGTGGGAATAATCGAAACTCCCTGACAAAAAAGCCCGCTTTTGCGGGCTTTTTTGTGTTTATTTAATGTCTTTCTATGTCCATTAACATGAAATATTTGCAATCGGTTGCAGGGGTGTTGACGCGGAGTTTTCTTGATCTAGGGGGGCTAGGTTGATTGTCCATGTCGTAGGACTTGCCCTGTTTTTTGACGAAAATAGCGTCAAAATT
>JAYQBD010000104.1:0-7263 GCA_038137135.1 Oceanospirillaceae bacterium
TCTGCTCTTTCGGACCCTGGTGAATACGGTAGATGCCTGGTTTTTTGTTCTTCTCCAGGAAGTGAGCAGTGGCAACGTTAGCCGCCAGCATGCACTCCTCAATCAGCTTGTGCGCGTCGTTGCGCTGGATCGGCGTGATACGTTCTATCTTGCGATCCTCGCTGAAGATGATGCGCGTCTCGGTGGTATCGAAGTCGATCGCTCCGCGGCTATCACGAGCCGAGCGCAAACGATGATAGAGGCCATAGAGTGTCTCAACCGGTTTTACCACATCGGCATACTCTTGGCGCAGCGCTTTACCCTCGTCAGAATCGGGCTCAGTCAGCATGCTCGCCACTTTGGTGTAGGTGAGGCGTGCCTTGGAGTTAATTACACCCTCATAGAACTTGTAGTCCCCCAGAGAACCGTCGCGCTTGATCGTCATCTGACAGACCATCGCGAGACGGTCGACTTTCGGGTTTAATGAGCAGAGACCGTTGGAGAGCAGCTCTGGTAACATCGGCACAACAAAACCGGGGAAGTAGACCGAGTTACCGCGATTGATCGCCTCCTCGTCCAGCGCAGTGCCGGGGCGGACATAATAGGAGACATCGGCAATTGCGACCCAGAGGCGCCAGCCGCCAAGACGCTTCTTCTCTGCATAGACGGCGTCGTCAAAGTCACGCGCGTCTTCGCCATCAATAGTTACAAAGGGCAGATGACGCAGATCGATACGGTTGAGTTTATCCTCTTCGCGCACCTCCGGCGTCAGCTCACCAATCTCTTGATGAACTTTGTCACTCCACTCGTTGGGAATATCGTGGTTGTGAATCGCGACCTGGATCTCCATCCCCGCTGCTAGGTGATCACCCAGTACTTCGACCACCTGCGCACGAGCAGGCTGACGCTTACCCGGCTGCTGAATAATCTCAACCACAACCAGTTGACCATCTTCGTAAGTCAGCCCAGATGTAGGATCAGGAATAATCATCACCTGGTTAGTGATGCGCTGGTTCTCAGGGATCAGCGTGCCGAAACCGTTCTGGCCATCAAAGCGCCCCACTAGCTTCCGGGTAGAGCGCTCGATCACTTCGATAATGCGCCCTTCTGGACGCCCTCGCTGGTCTAAACCAACCTGCTGTACCAGCACCTTATCGCCGTCAAAAACCTCTTTCATCTGACGTGCGTGGATATAGAGATCGTCTCCACCCGCTTCAGGTTTCACGAATCCGAAGCCGTCGCGGTGACCGATGACGCGTCCAGCTATCAGATCCATCTTCTCAATCAGACAGAACTGATTCCGACGGTCAGTAATGAGCTGTCCGTCACGGCACATCGCTATAAGACGACGGCGCACCGCTTCACGGTCATCCTCATGGTTGAGTTTTAGCTCGTCACAGAGGTGCGCGTGACTAATTGGAGCCCCCCACTTACGCAGAAACTCCAGAATAAAGTCACGGCTCGGCACTGGCCGATCGTACTTCTGGGCTTCATCTTTTGCTTGAGGGTCGTTATCGCGCCAATTCTTTGCCATGCGGGTCTCTATATTCTCTCTTTTAATCAATAGTCTTAGTTTGGATCTTTTGCGATTGAGTTGCCAGTGTCTTGTCGCCTCTGTAGGAGGGATATCCGCTAAGCGGATGTCGCGACCCCAGAAACAAAAAGCCGGCTAGAAAGCCGGCTTTGAAGTCGAGATTTATGGCATCTCGTCCAATTCGGTTTCTTCTTTCGGTGGAGGAATGAGATCCTCTTTGGTGATATTCATCGCCAGTAGCAGATTGGCAGCCACATAGATCGATGAGTAGGTACCCACACCAATACCAACTAGCAGCGCCGTGGCAAACCCATGGATACTCTCGCCACCAAAAATGAATAGCGCTATCAACACCAGCACCGTGGTCAACGAGGTTACCAAGGTTCTGCTAAGCGTTTGTGACAGCGACGCATTCATGATCTCAACGGTATCGGCGACACGCATAATGCGGAAGTTTTCGCGAATACGGTCAAACACAACGATGGTATCGTTGAGCGAGTAACCGATAACTGCCAACACCGCCGCCAGCACCGTGAGGTCGAAGTCGAGCTGGAGGATTGAGAAGATGCCGAGAACCAGTGTTACGTCATGTACCAGCGCCAGTACCGCACCGAGCGAGAACTTGAACTGGAAGCGGAACGCTAGGTAGAGCATGATCATCGCCAACGCCAGCAGCATGCCAAGGCCGCCCTGCTCACGCAGCTCTTCACCAACCTGCGCACCCACATACTCGTTACGACGCAACTCTACAGACTCACCGCCAACAGTCAGCGCTTCAACGACTTTGTCACCGAGCTTAGGATCGTGAGTTTCACCCAGGCGGATCAGTACATCGGTACTTGAACCAAAGGTCTGAACCACCGCGTCGTCAAAGCCGGCATCAGTCAGTTGACCACGAATCGCATTAAGATCCGCCGCCTGCTGATAGCCTACTTCCACCAGGCTACCGCCGGTGAAATCCAGACCGAATCGCAGACCGTTGATCGCTAGCGACGCAACAGAGGCAAGCAGTAGGATTGCAGAGAAGATGGCCAGCAGTTTACGCGGGCCCATGAAATTAATGATTCTTTCTTTTTCAGCCATGACCCGCTCCTAGATTTTCACCGACTTGATCTGCTTACCGCCATAGATGAAGTTAATCATCATGCGGGTCACCAAAATCGCCGTGAACATTGAGGTCAAAATGCCGACCGATAGCGTAATCGCAAAGCCTTTCACCGGGCCTGTACCCATCGCAAACAGAATCACTGCAGCAAGCAGGGTTGTTACGTTGGCATCAAGGATGGTGGTAAAGGCGCGCGCAAAGCCGGAGTGAATTGCCGACTGTACTGGCATACCGATCTTCAGCTCCTCTTTGATGCGCTCGAAAATCAGCACGTTCGCGTCCACCGCCATACCGACGGTCAATACGATACCGGCAATACCCGGCAGCGTCAGTGTGGCCGAGAGTATCGACATCACTGCAACCAGCAACACCAGATTAAGCGTTAGCGCGATATTCGCTACCAGACCAAAGACCTTGTAGTAAACCAGCATGAACAGCAGTACCAGCGCGAAGCCGATCTGTACCGACAGCGTACCTAGCTCGATGTTCTCCGCACCCATGCTTGGTCCAACGGTGCGCTCCTCGACAAAGTAGATTGGCGCAGCCAGAGCACCCGCACGCAGCAGCAGTGCCAGCTCGGACGATTCTTGAGGGTTCTCCAAGCCTGTAATACGGAAGCTAGAACCCAGTGCACTCTGAATAGTCGCTAGAGAGATAATGCCTTTCTCAACGTATGGGATACGCTTCTCAACCTTCTCGCCTTCAACAGTCTCGGTAACCGTGCGTGCTTTGTGCTCAACAAAGAGCACCGCCATACGACGCTGAATCGCATCGCGCGTTACACGGCCCATCAACTGACCGCCTTTGCTGTCGAGGGTAATCGACACCTGTGGCTGACCGTTCTCATCGAAGTTCGACTGCGCATTCGCTACGCTCGAGCCGGTGATGATGATGTCTTTCTCCAACGCGGCTGTGCGGCCAGGCTGTGAGCGGAACTCATAGGTTTCAGTGGTCGCGCGTGATGCATCTGGCTTGGCTTCTAGGCGGAACTCGAGGTTCGCCGTTTTACCGATAATACGCTTAGCCGCAGCGGCATCCTGAATACCTGGCAGTTGCACAACGATGCGGTTACGACCTTGGCGCTGTACCAGCGGCTCAGCCACACCCAGCTCGTTTACGCGGTTACGCAAGGTAGTGAGGTTCTGCTTAATCGCATAGTCCTCAATCTCACGCAGCGTCGCTTCGCTCAACGTAATGTAGAGGTAAGCGTTACCCTCAACTTCACCGTCGGTAATCAGAAACTCAGGGAAAGTACGGGCAAGGAGGCTTGAAGCCTCATCACGTGTCGCCGCGTCAGCAAAGCGCACCGACAGGCTACCATCTTCGAGGTGCTCTACTTCACGGTAACGCAGGCGCTCTTTACGCAGATTGCCTTTGATATCGCTGACATACACGTCTAGGCGCTGACTAACAGCCTGCACCATGTCCACCTCCAAGAGGAAGTGCACGCCACCGCGCAGGTCCAGACCCAGTTTCATTGGGCCCGCGCCGATGCTGGTCAGCCATTCGGGTGTAGTCGGCGCCAGGTTCAGTGCAACCACATAGGCTTGACCCAGAGCCTCCGCCAGCGCTTCACGGCCGCGCAACTGCGCTTCGCCATCGTTGAAGCGGATCAGACCGCCGCGCTCTTGTAACTCTGAGCTTTTGAATTCAACACCAGAAGATTTGAGGATGGCTTCAACGCGAGCTAACGTCTGTTCATCCACCTGAGTGCTCTGGTTGTTACCGGTTAACTGTACTGCAAAGTCATCTGGGTAGAGGTTTGGCAGTGCATAGAGACCCGCAAAGAACAACACGAAGATGATCAGTGCAGATTTCCACATAGGAAAACGATTGAGCATTTTTGCGCCCTATCTAAAAACAACAAAAGGCGCCAGACCGAAATCAGGCGCCGGGAACAGCATCCGCAGATTAGATGCTTTTGATTGTGCCTTTTGGCAGCTCAGCAGCAACGTGTACTTTCTGGAATTTCAGCTCAGTACCTTCGCTCACTTCCAGTACCACGTAGTCATCAGTCAGACGTGCCACTTTACCGATAATGCCGCCAGCGGTGATCACTTCATCACCCTTGGCCAACCCGCCGATCAAGTTTTTGTGCTCCTTCTGACGTTTTGCCTGTGGGCGCCACATGAAGAAGTAGAAAATCAGACCAAAACCAACGAGGAAGATCAGGTTAAACATGCCTGGATCCATGCCAGCAGGTGCACCAGCTTCAGCGTATGCTGGTGAAATAAAGAAGCTCATCAAGCTCTCCTAAGTACTGTTATTAGTAAATCAAATTATTCCGCAGTTTCACCCTTGAGAGGAGGCGTTTCCTTGCCTCGCAAACGGTAGAACTCGTCAACAAAGGCGCCCAATTTACCCTGTTCAAGGGCGGTGCGCAAACCAGCCATTAGCTCCTGGTAATAGTGGAGGTTATGGATGGTATTCAGTTGAGATCCGAGGATCTCGCCACACTTATCCAGGTGGTGCAGATAAGAGCGACTGAAATTCTGACAGGTGTAACAACTACACTCGCTGTCGATCGGATTAGTATCCGTTTTATTCGAAGAGTTACGCAGTTTCACCACGCCATTGCGGGTAAAAAGGAAGCAGTTACGCGCGTTACGTGTAGGAATGACGCAGTCGAACATGTCGACTCCGCGGCGTACCCCCTCAACCAGGTCCTCTGGCTTACCCACGCCCATTAGGTAGCGCGGCTTATCTTCCGGCATCTTCCAGGCCAAGTGATCGAGGACCTTAATCATCTCCTCTTTCGGCTCGCCGACAGAGAGTCCACCGATGGCGTAGCCATCAAAGCCCAGCTCGGTAAGTCCCTCAAGAGACTCATCACGCAGATCTTCATACATACCACCCTGCACGATACCAAAGAGTGCCGACGGGCTGTCGCCGTGAGCATCCTTGGAGCGTTTGGCCCAGCGTAGCGACATGCGCATCGAGTCCGCCGCCTCTTTCTCAGTTGCCGGGTACGGGGTGCACTCATCAAAGATCATGACGATATCGGAGCCCAGCTTGCGCTGTACCTCCATCGACACTTCAGGGCTGACAAAAACCTTGTCACCATTGACTGGAGACTGAAACGACACGCCCTCTTCGGTGATCTTGCGCATCTTGCCGAGGCTGAATACCTGGAAGCCGCCTGAATCTGTCAGGATGGGCTTATCCCACTGCATAAAGTCATGCAGATCACCGTGGAGCTCAACAATATCGGTACCGGGGCGCAGCATAAGGTGGAAGGTATTGCCCAGCAGTATCTGAGCACCGGTCGCTTCAACATCACGCGGCAGCATGCCTTTAACGGTGCCGTAAGTGCCCACCGGCATAAAGGCAGGGGTCTCAACAACGCCGCGGGGGAAAGTGAGCCGACCACGACGAGCTTTACCCTCAGTGGTGATCGTCTCGAAAGACATAAAACATTCGCGCGTCATTAAAGAACCTCATCATCGGCGTCGCGGCGAGTGATAAACATCGCATCACCGTAGCTAAAAAATCTGTATCTATCCTGAACTGCAACCGAGTAGGCCTGCATGGTGTTCTGGTAGCCTGCAAAGGCGCTGACTAGCATCATCAGGGTAGATTCTGGTAGGTGGAAATTGGTGATCAAGGCATCGACCTGCTGGTACTGGTAGCCCGGGTAGATAAAGATCTGTGTATCACCAAAGAAGGGCTTGAGTTCGCCGTCAGCACCGGCTGTCTCTAGACAGCGTACGCTGGTGGTGCCCACCGCAATGACACGCTTGCCCGCGGCCTTAGTAGCCGCCACAGCGGCGCACGCCTCTTCGCTCACCTCAATGTACTCAGCATGCATCTGATGCTCTTCGATATTTTCCACCTTCACCGGACGGAAAGTGCCCGCGCCTACATGTAAGGTTACGAATGCACGGTTCACTCCCTTGGCATCGAGCTTAGCGAAGAGCGCCTCATCAAAATGTAAACCGGCAGTCGGTGCAGCAACAGCGCCCGGCTTGCGGTTATAAACCGTCTGATAACGTTCGCGGTCAGACTGCTGATCTTCGCGTTTGATGTAAGGTGGCAGCGGCATGTGCCCGTGCTGTTCTAGCGCTTCAATCAAGGTGTTAGGTATATCAAACTCGAGATCGAAGAGACCATCTTTTCGGCCAACCACCTCGGCGTTGATGCCACCTTCAAAACTCAGTTTGGCGCCCTCTTTCGGCGTGCGGCTGGCACGCAGATGCACCAGCGCCCGCTTCTCACCGGTGACGCGCTCGACCAGCATCTCAACTTTGCCACCGCTCTCTTTCTGGCCATGCAAACGCGCAGGAATCACACGGGTATCGTTGAACACCAACAGATCACCCGGTTCAACCAGATCGATCAGGTCGCTGAAGATGCGATGTTCCAAAGCACCAGTATTTCCGTTGAGGCACAATAGACGGCTACTCGAGCGCTGCTCAAGCGGATAGTTCGCGATCAGCTCTTCCGGTAAATCAAAGTAGAAGTCGTTTAGTTGCATGGCTTTTGAATCTTCGCCGAGGGTTCTCAATTTCGGGGCGCAAATTCTACCAAATATAAATAATTAGGTCAGGTAAGATTGACGCCAAATTTAACCTGTCTATAATGCGCCCCACGCTTCCTACGCCGGTGTGGTGGAATTGGTAGACACGACGGATTCAAAATCCGTTGC
>JAYQBD010000105.1:0-7190 GCA_038137135.1 Oceanospirillaceae bacterium
CCCTCTTCCACGAGCCTGCGCAGATGCTCTGGCGCACTGAGCCCCTCAGGTACCAGCTCCGCTGGGTACTCATAGCGCAGCTCATCTAATGAGAAGTCGCAGGCATTAGCGACGCGCAGAGTCTCTTGCAACAGCTCAGGCGCATAGAGCTGCGCCAGCTTTTGACGCGAACGCAGTGCTCCCTCAGCGTTCGCTGCCAGCGCCCAGCCGCATTGATCGATGGGCTTACAGAGTTTTATCGCACGCAACATATCCTGTAGCGGTTTGCGCTTGGCGCTATGCATTAGCACAGCACCGGCTGCGACACAGGGAAACTTGTGATCACGCGCCCAATCGGCGATACGCTGATAGCGCCAGCCGTCGTCGCTATCCAGCAGGCGCTCAGCCAGTAACCAGCCACGTTGAGGAAAGTGCTCGGCTAACCAGCTGGATTCAACTTCAAGATCTCTGATTTCAGGCCCGGGTTGTAGCAAACAGAGACAGCGCTCTAAACCTTGCTTGAAGTCTGCAAGTGCAAGCTGGTAACTCCCCTTCTCTGCCCGCCTGCGCCCGCGGGTAATCAGTTCGCAGAGTTGCGCATAACCTTGACGATCCATCGCCAGCAAAATGATCAACCGTCCATCCACTTTGAAACGGCTACCGACTAACAACTTAATACCCTGAACTTTTGCCTCTATGTGCGCGCGCACCGCGCCACTGAGGGTGCACTCATCGGTAATCGCTACCGCCTTGTAGCCTAGTTCGGCCGCACGCAGTACAAGCTCCTCTGGATGGCTCGCCCCCTCCAGAAAGGTAAAGTTGGAGAGCATATGTAGCTCGGCATAATCAGGCTCTTGAGGAGCCGCAACAGACGCAGTTGACTCGGCCTTATCAGCCGACTCTAGAGCTTTAGTGCGTTGCTTTTTAACCGCCGAGAGGTAACTAACTGAACCAGCCATGTAGATACCAGTGCTGTTGTGGGTCTCTGAAGACCCAGGCTGAGCGCCCGTCGCTCCAGTCGACGGTGAAGTAGTCACGCCGAGGCGCATCATTCCACCAGTCTGATTGAATCCGCTCAGGTCCCGAGCTGAAGCGCAGATGCTCAAGCCTATTGCGGCTCAAGCGCTGCGGCGGTTCCACTAACCAGAGAGGACGCTGGGCATACGGCAGGCGCTGATCTTTGGTTGGCTCAAGCAGGCTGGCAACGCCACCCGGCAGATGGGTATGGCTGATCGCCAGTTCATCAATGGCGCGAGAACCCAAGCGGATCTGGATACGACTGAGGAGTTGCTCCGGCGTCTCCTGACCGGCCTGTGTTGGTTCAAACAGATCACGCGCGGGCTCATCCCAGTCGCGAAACTGCTCTACTCGAACGGAGAGTTCCAGTACCGGTTGAGTCAGGCGGTAGCGCTCTAGCTTCAGACGCAATAGTGCCAGCCACTCCTGCGCTCTGTAACAGCCACCCGCATGCCCAAGGCGCAGGTGTGACTCGGTTTTATCGCGATGAAAGAGCGCAATACTCATGACCAGCGCATGCTGTTGACGCAGATTAAGATAGCCCTCTAAGCGCCCCAAAATGCGTTGCAGAGGAAACAGCAGGCCTTGAGCGTAACTGATCTCGGCCTGTAAATCGGCATGCTGCTCAAAAATTTCGGGGGGTTCAAACGCAGGCGGTAACCACTCCTGTTTACCTCGTAACTGATCAATACGTTTGAGAAGATCTGGATGAAAGCGGCTGCCAAGCTCTTGGCGCGGCAGACGCTCCAGTTGCTCTACACGCTCTATGCCAAGTCCACGCAGTGCATCCAGATCTTTGGCGGGCAATCCCAGAAGACGTAGAGGCAGTTGGCTTATCTGCTGCGCTATGGCGGACTCATCATAGGTTAACTGTACTTTGGCACGCGCCAGTGCCAATGCTGCGCGTGGAGTATTGGCTAGTCCCAGAACAAAGCTCAGTTGCTGTGTCTGCAACGCCTGTTTCAGATCGCTAACCAAAGCTTCGATGCCATTGAAGTAGCGCTGCATCGAAGCGACCTCAGCTAGAATCGTTAGCGAGTCGATACAGCTAATACGACCCGACCAGCGTCCTAACTCCAGCGCTAAAGTCTGACTGGCACGCTTCAGTCGTTCATCATCATAGCTGGCAGTTTCCAAATCTGGGGCGAGTGACAGCGCTGTAGCTAGAGCAAGGCCCGGCACTACGCCTACGGCTTCTGCCTCAGGGTTAGCCAATACAATGCGCCGTGCAGCGCCATCGAGCAGGGCGCGCGGAGTCGCGTTCTCCTGCTCCCACTCCAGCGCCAGCAAAGGGAAGTAGACCACCAACCAGCGCATCAACTCGCTCGCAGATCTTTTTGTATGAGTGGTAGAACCGGCCCTTCAGTCGCCCAAGCTTGGCGACGTTTTAACAGATCGACCTTAACACCGTCAGTCTGAGCTTTGAGGTGCAGCCTAAAGGTTGCCGGCGATGGTTGAGCCGCCATTGCACTAGAACGCACAATAAACGCCAGCCCCTCGCCTTGATGCACCGCCAACTGCAGACGTCGTAACGCTGTTGCGGGGACTTTATCCAACCATCCCATCACAACCGGTGCACAACCACTTTTCAGCGCCTGTTCCATCACCCAAAGACGCTCATCCAGAGATTGAGTCCGAATAACGCGATGATCCTTCAAGCGAATACCCGCTTGGGCTAATGCCAGCGGATAAGGGTGCATGGGCGGATCTATCCACATAATGAGGCCCGGCTGCTGACTCACTTTGGAGAGCAGCGGCAGCAGTAGGCGCAACTCGCCACTGCTCGGCTGATCAACCAAGAGTTCAATCAACTGACCTGGCATCCAGCCTCCGGCCAAACACTGGTCTAACTCAGGATACCCTGTAGGCAGCAGTGGCTGCGCCGGGCGTGCAGGGGCGTCCTGTGCACGCCAAACCTGCCCTTGCTGAATAAGCTCGGCCAACATCTGCACTTCCTCCTTTTTATAGGAGCAGCTATAGGAACCGCCATAAAAGCGGCCCTCGAGGCGACCCTTATGGCAGATATGAAAGCTGCTATGAAAAACCAAATATACTGTTTATTTATACAGTATTCTTATCCAGTACCTGGACTATTTCAAGTACGAAAATGGCATTGATAGAGTCGATATTGTTCTAAGTTACTACCCCAGGAATAAATTCTTTTTAGAATCAGGAGCCTAGGAAATTCGCTGCTAAACTAAGTGTATAAAGGTAAGGAAATACACCGATGTCTTGGAATAACCGCAGTTACTCACTCCAATCGATGATTAGCGGCGCAATCGTCATCGCTATCGTGCTTGTCGCCAGTGTGATCATGGCAATCAGCTACAGTTACAACCGTGAACTGCTTAAAGACGCGACGCTTGATCGCGTACAGCTAGCTGCTGATGAGCTAAACGGACTGCTACAGAAAACCTTCCTGCCGGCACAGCGCACACTGGAATTGATGCGCTGGGATCAATTGATGTATAGCGAAACTACTGAACAGCGTCTGCGCAGCCTACCCCAGCTCGCGGATATGTTGCGTAATGATCCCGTCACTGATGCCATCTATGTCGGCTTTGACGATGGTGACTTTATTCTGGTGCGGCCCGTGCGCACCGAGCGCGTACGCGCGCTACTCAAAGCACCCGTAGGCACACGCTTTGTGGGTGAATTTATTGAACAGGACGGGCTGGAAGAGTGGCGTTTCTATAATGCGCAGTTACAACAGATCGGACGGCGCATCGACCCAGCTGTAACCTACGACCCCCGAGTACGTCCCTGGTTTGATATCGCACTCAAGTCAGATCAGATGCAGGTGTCTGACCCCTATGTTTTTTTCACAACCCGAGAAGCGGGCGTAACACTGAGCCGTGGCTCGCCGACAGGTGCAGTTATCGGTATCGATTTCGCACTCAACGACCTCTCAAAATACTTGGCAAATCAGTCCCTTGGGGAGGGTGTGGAACTTGCATTGATCACTCGAGACTTGCGCGTTATCGCATCTCCGGATGTAGAGCCCGTCGCGACAGATCAGGCGGATTTACAACTTACCCGCCTCTCGGACCATCCCGAATTTTCGATCAATCAGTTTACCGACATCCCGCTAGAAACTCTGGTGGAGGGGCATAGCGCCGGCAATGATTACCTTGGCTATCGGATGAGCATATTCGAGCAGTGGAACATTCAGATCGATCTTCTGGTTAGCATACCGGCGAAAAACCTGATTGGTGATGTTATTTCTCTGCAGCGTAACACCCTGCTTATCGCCTTAGTATTAACAGGGTTGATGCTCAGCGGAGGCTGGTGGATTGGGCGGCGCATTGCACGACCGTTGCAGCAGTTGGGAGACCAGGTAGCGCGCCTGGCTGCGTTTGACTTTAGCCAGCCGCCAGAGGTGGATTCCAATGTGAAAGAGGTCAATGAACTCTGCAATCAACTTGAGAGTATGACCGCTACCATCACCCGTTTTCGTCAGATCGCACATACACTGGCGGCCGAGCAAAACACGGATAGGATGCTGCACAAGGTCAACCACCTACTTGCTGAAACCGTCGGTGGACGCCGCAGTCTTATCTACCTGTACGATATCGACCAACGTACTCTGACCCGCACGAGTCATTACGGCCAGAGCCATGGCACACCCGAGGTCATAACCAATGTGCCGAATGACAGTAAGGCACAGGTCGAGCGGCTGAAACTGGAGCTGCCAAAAAGTGAGCATCAGTATCTGGTCATCCCACTGTTTGATCGGGATCATGAAACCCTCGGCCTTGTTGAAATCGAGCTGTACGACAGCTCCCTGCGCCAGAATTCCGATTACCGTGCGTTTGTGCACGAGCTATCCGGACTCGCCGCCACCGCGATTGCAACACGATCTCTAATCGCTGAACAGAAACAATTGACCGAAGCGATCATTAAACTGCTGGCCGATGCCATTGATGCGAAATCCCCATACACACACGGCCACTGCGCACGCGTTCCTGAACTGGCCAAACTGCTGACTAATGCTGTAGAGCACTCGAATGCACCGGAGTTTAAGTCGTTCAAACTAACCGAGCAGGAGCGCTACTCGCTCTCGGTCGCGGCCTGGCTTCATGACTGCGGTAAAATCACTAGCCCCGAGTATGTGGTGGATAAAGCCGTCAAGCTTGAGACTCTGTACAACCGTATCCATGAAATACGCACTCGGTTTGAGGTGCTCTGGCGTGATGCAGAGATTCACTATCTCTCTGGTCTGGTCAATAAGGGTAATGAAATGGCGCTCCGTAACGAACTCAAAGCCACACAGGCGCGTTTACGTCAGGAGTTCGATCTGGTCGCGCGAGCAAATATCGGAGATGTACCGCTAAAAGCCGAAGAGATCGAACAACTACACCTGATCGCTAAACAGACCTGGACCCGTCATTTCGACCGCCGAATTGGGTTGAGCTACGCAGAGGCCGATCGCCTCCAAAAAGCGGGGACCAAATTCGATACTCTGCCGGCGACGGAGCATTTACTCGAGGACCGCGAAGATCACCTGATTGAGTGGGGCAAAAAACTTCCACCGGTACAGAAAGACGACCCCAATAACCGCTGGGGTTTTGATATGCAGTTACCCACCCATGCGCGTAATCTAGGTGAACTCTATAACCTCAGCGTGCAACGCGGGACACTTACAGCTGAAGAGCGCTTCAAAGTCAACGAGCACGTTGTACAGAGCATTGTAATGCTCGAGTCCCTGCCGCTACCCCGCAACATGCGTGATGTGCCTGCGATTGCTGGCAACCATCACGAGCGTATGGATGGCAGAGGTTATCCACGCAAGCTCACCGCAAGTGAGTTGAGTATTCCAGAGCGCATCATGGCGATTGCCGACGTCTTTGAGGCACTTACAGCCTCTGACCGGCCCTATAAGCCGGCAAAGAAACTATCACAGTCGCTCGTTATTCTGGCCAATATGGCAGCCGAAGGACACATAGATCCACATATCTTCAAACTCTTCGTGGAGGAGGAGGTTTACCTGAGCTATGCCAAGAGTTTCCTGGACCATGAGCAGCGCGACGACGTCGATAAGCGCGCAATCATTAAGATCTTTGAAGCCCGCTTAACCGAGGCAGTCGCGAGCTAAAAAGCACTTAAATGGGCTTAATCCTCGATCCAGATCAAGCTCGCCATGCGACCAGTTATTCCGTCACGGCGGTAGGAGAAGAAGTTTTCAGTATCGCTGAACGTGCAGTAATCACCTCCGCTCACACGAGCCACTCCAGCAGCGGCGAGGCGAATGCGAGCGAGATGATAGATGTCAGCTAAAAAACGGTCTTGCGGATGTGTAGGGCTAGCCCGAAAAGCGCTCTGAGCTTCAGCGTGCTCTTCAACAAAGACCTGCTTCACTTCGCCACCTACCTCAAAGGCCAGCGGACCGATAGCTGGACCTAACCAGGCTAAAATTTCGTCGTTAGGATTAAAGGTTTTGAGTGTATTTTCCAGAACGCCCGCCGCCAAACCGCGCCAGCCAGCATGAGCCGCGGCTACTTGAGTACCCTGAGCGTTGGTAAACAGAACAGGTAGACAGTCTGCCGTCATCACGATGCACCCCTGACCGGGTCGGGCGGTGAAACAGGCATCTGCCGTTCGAACCAGCGCATCATCTTTGGCTTCTACAACATCGGTGCCGTGTACCTGCTGTAGCCACTGTGGCGAGCGCTCTAGTCCAGTCGCCTGCATCAATAGTTGCCGATTCGCGCTGACGGCGTCCGGTAGATCATCTACATGATCCCCCAGATTCAAACCGTTATAGGGTGCCACCGACTGCCCACCGAGGCGAGTCGTGGTCAGCGCATGAACCTGCGCCGGTGCATCCCAGTTAGCGCGAATCAGCCTCATAGTTCGTAGTCGTACCTGTCAGCATCTCTGGTAAGTACGGCGAGAAGCTGCTGCATATCCTCTGGCAGATCAATCTCCCAGCTGCAGTGCTCGCCCGTTGATGGGTGCCAGAGCTCAAGCTTCTTGGCATGCAGTGCCTGTCGACGGAAGTTCTTCAACACCTGCTGCATCTTCTCACTGGTATTTTTCGGCAAACGGAAACGGCCGCCATACATCGGATCGCCCACCAGCGGATAGTTGATATGCGACATGTGCACGCGAATCTGATGCGTACGACCTGTCTCAAGTTTTAAGCGAATATGGGTATGCGAGCGGAACTTATGCAGTACACGGTAGTGCGTCAC
>JAYQBD010000106.1:0-1701 GCA_038137135.1 Oceanospirillaceae bacterium
CCAGGTTTGCCGAAGACACGTTCAGGTAAGATCATGCGTCGTATCCTACGTAAGATCGCAGAGGACGATTTCGGTGCGCTGGGTGATACTTCAACGCTGGCTGATCCAAGCGTAGTTGATGACCTGATCGATAATCGTAAGAACCGCAAGAGCTAGAGCTACACGGGTGAATAGCGTCCTGTAGTTTTACAACACAAAACCCCGGGCTTTGGCTTGGGGTTTTTGTGTTTATAATGCTTTTTAACTGGCTTGGTTGCGGACTTTCTATTAAGTTATAACCAACGAGGCCTAACAACCTGATTCAAAATAAGAATCTACAGAAAAAGAACATGGAGTTTCGAATGCAGCTCGCTCAAAAAATCATCATTGCTGACGACCATCCGCTGTTTCGTGCTGCACTTCGGCAGGCGGTAACCTCGGCAGTTCCCGGTGTTGAGATTATTGAAGCGGACACGCTGGAGTCCGTGCAGCAGAAGGTCGACGAAAACGTTGATGCGGATCTGGTGTTGCTGGATATCCATATGCCAGGCGCTCAGGGCTTCTCAGGTCTAGTGTTCCTGCGTGGTCAGCACCCCGGTGTACCCGTGATCGTAGTATCAGGCTCAGAAGAGACACATGTGATGAAGCGCGCCATCGACTACGGCGCCTCTGGTTTCATCCCTAAATCATCTCCGCTTGAGACCATTTCTGAAGCAATTGTAGCGGTGCTGCAGGGTGATGAGTGGTTGCCGCAAGAGCTGGAAGATAGCATGGATGATCTGGTGACCGATGAAGATCAGCAGTTTGCTGAAGCTGTTGCGTCACTGACACCACAGCAGTTCCGCGTACTGACTATGCTGACCGAAGGTCTGCTGAACAAACAGATCGCTTACGATCTCAACGTCTCTGAAGCGACCATCAAAGCACACGTTACTGCGATTCTGCGTAAGCTGGGAGTGCATAGCCGTACGCAAGCGGTTATTGCAGCACAGCGTCTGGGTGTTGAGCCGCCAAAGACCTCTTAAAGAGCCCGCATAAAGAGACCGCTTAAAATTCGGTCGCGACATTCGCTGCGCGAATATCCCTCTCACAGTTGTGCGTCCGTCCCTCCTGCGGTGTTGTGGGAGGGTTGTTAGGCGGAGCCGAACGACGCGACAAATAAACGGGCCTCGGCCCGCTTATTGTCTTTGCCTGGTTTTATTTCAGTGACTTAGTAATCATCTGCCGCAGTGCGGCGGGCTTAACCGGCTTGTTCAGCAGTTTGGCACCGGCGTTGGCGATCTCTTGCTTGATCTCATCGGTACGGTCGGCGGTGATGACGATGGCCGGTACCGGGTTCTCGAGCAAGGGTTCAATCTGCTCCAGCGCCATCAGGCCTGTGTCGTTCTCACTGAGGTGGTAGTCGGCCAGTATGATGTCGGGTGTAAATGACTCTGCTCGGATAATCGTCTCAGCTTCTACAGCGGATAGTGCGGTGCGAACCTCACAAGACCAGCCTTTCAGTAGGGCAGACATACCCTCGAGAATCTTCGGCTCGTTGTCGATTACCAGCACCTTGATACCGTTGAGACCCTTAGACTTGATCCAGCCGCGGCTCTCAGGGGCAGCCCTCTCAGCCTTGTTTGGGTCGCCCAGAGGGACGTCAACGCTGAACACCGTTCCCTCCATCGGCCATGAGCGAACATTCAGATCATGCGCGAGCATCCTTGCGATACGCTCTGT
>JAYQBD010000106.1:1801-7134 GCA_038137135.1 Oceanospirillaceae bacterium
GCCATCGCTCTGAACTCATTGGTCAGATTGCTGAAGACAGCCTCCAGTGAGAAGTGGCTCAATTTCGGCTCCAGTGCTCCGGCGTCGAGCTTCGAGATATCCAGCAGTGCGGTAATGAGCTCCTCGGCGGAGCGCAGCGCGCCATCTACATTCTCAACCAGTTGCCGGGTCTCCTCCTCATGTGACTTCTGGGTCAGTGCTGAGGTGAACAGACGCGCTGCGTTCAGAGGTTGGAGTAGATCGTGTGAGGCCGCCGCGAGGAAGCGCGTTTTGCCGAGGTTGGCATCCTCTGCATCGGATTTCGCCTGCCGTAGCTCATCCTCCATCAGCGCGCGAATGGTGTTCTCTTTACGTAGCTCTTTGTTTACCAGCTGCAGTGCTTGAGTACGTTCGGTTACCCGCTTCTCAAGGTTTTCGTTGGTCTCTTTGATCGCAAGCTCCGCAATGCGACGCTCGGTAATATCTTGATAGAGCGTGAAGTAACCGAGCACATCGCCATAGTCGCCGATATGCGGAATCATCGTCAGCTCCGCGACGCGGTGACTGTCATCAAGAGTGGGCAGCGGTGCTTCAAAGGAGACACGCTGACCTTGTAAGACCCGTTCTACGTAGGGCTGACGTAGCAGATATTCAGTCTCGGAGAAAACGCTGTGTGAGGGTGTGCCGGCAATGGTGTGGCGATCGAGCTCCATCGCATCAGCAAAGGTTTTGTTGACGAAGAGGAAGTTCTGCTCGGGATCGAGGTAGGTGATCATCACCGGCACACTGTCGGTGTAGATGCGCACATTCTCCTCACTTTCACGCAGCGCCTCTTCGGTGCGTTTGTGTTCGGTGATGTCCATGTAGGTGCTGACGTACCCGCCATCCGGCATTGGGTTACCCCGTACCTCTAACACCTTACCGTCAGGACGGTAGCGTTCGAAATCGTGCTGTGTTCGTGAGCGTAGCATCTCCATGCGCTCCTCAACTAGCTCATCGATACTCTTTGCAGAGTCGCCATACTCACCATGAATGGCGTTGTAGCGGAAGATCTCCTCGATAGGGCGGCCAACCGTGATTAGCTCTTCAGGGAAGTCGAACATCTCTATAAAGCGCTGGTTCCAGGCTACTAGGCGCAGCTTCTGATCAACCACGCTAATGCCCAGTGTGACGTTCTCAATTGTTGACTGCAGCAGCGAGCGGTTGAAACGCAGCGCTTGTGAGGCCTCATCGACGATAGCTACTACATCGCCCAGCTGCATTGATTTGCCGCGCAGCGTCGAGTCCATCACGATACGCGCGGAGGACGCGCCGATAACACCGGCTAGCAAACGCTCGGTAAATTGGATTAGGTCTGGATGGGCGCGCTCAGACGGCGGGCTGGGATCCTCGTTACGTTGGATCGCGAAGTCGTTGAATGCCTGCTGCGTGCGGCGGATGCCGAGGAAGCGCTCAGCCAGCAGTTGTAGGTCGCTGACAGTCACCGGGGTGGTCTGGCGTCCCGGTTCGGAGTTGGGGTCGCGCTGGCTATCGACGTAGGCACTCGCCTGTATGCGGTCTACAAGGCGCGCTGACAGCAGCTTAGAGCCGAGGATGTAGAACAGTGTATTAAGGCCAAGACTCCAGATAACGCCGTGGGTTAGCGGATCCAGCGTGTTCAGGCCGAATAGCGTGGTTGGGGCGAGCCACTCTGGTGCAAGAATGACCGGGTCGAAGGCATCAGGGATCAGCTTAGCGCCTGATAGCGCCGGTATAACCAGGGTGTAGACCCAGAGTGCAAACCCGGCACTCAGACCAGCAATCGCACCGTAGCGATTACCTTGAGTCCAGTAGACCGCACCTAAAATAGCGGGCAAGAACTGCACAGCAGCGACGAATGCAAGCAACCCGAAGGATGCAAGAGAGCCCTGATCACCAAGGATGCGGTAGTAGAAGTAACCCATCAACAACAGACAGAAGATGGTGATACGTCGCACACTTAGTAGTAGTGAGCCAAGATCACGTGTCTCCGCCAGGCGTAAACTGGGGATCCTCAACAGAATTGGGATCACAATATCGTTACACACCATTGTCGCCAGTGTGATAACCGCCACAATAACCATGGAGGTAGCGGCTGAGAGTCCGCCGATAAAGACAAAGGAGGCGAGGTACTCATGTCCCGCGGCGAGTGGCAGACTGAGAACGTAAGAGTCTGCACCGAGTGGGTGATACGGTAGGTAGGTGTTACCCGCTGTTGCGATCGGCAACACGAAGAGTGCCAAGGCCATCAGATAGAGTGGGAACAACCAGCGTGCCATGCGCAAGTTGCCGGTTCGAGTGTTCTCGACAATGGTGACGTGGAACTGTCGCGGCAGACAGATAGCTGCACCACAGGCGAGAATAATCTCGGTGATAAAGCTGCCCTCCGTTAGCGGACGGTTGAAGTTGGCCGCTGCGTCTAATTCATTACGAACAGCTGCAACTGTACTCTCTAAGCCACCGAACATCTCAAAAGTTACGAACAGGCCGACGGCCAGGAAGGCGGCCAGTTTAATGATCGATTCGAAAGCGACCGCAAGTACTAGGCCTTCATGATGCTCCGTCGCATCAATGTGCCGGGTGCCGAACAGGATCGCAAATACAGCCATCATCAACGCGACGACCAGCGCTGTATCGCTACCGGCACTGAGGGTCTCTGTGGCGCCGGGGGCAATCGCGTTGTAACTCACTGCCACGGCTTTGAGCTGTAGCGCGATGTAGGGGATAGTACCGAGGACTGCGATTGTCGTTACCAGAACGGCAACGGTCTGACTCTTGCCGTAGCGTGACGAGATAAAGTCAGAGATGGTGGTAATGTTCTGCTGTTTACTGACGCGGTTGATCTTCTCTAAGACTTGCCAGGCGAAGATAAAGACAATGGCAGGGCCGATATAGGTTGCCAGGAACTCCCAGCCGCTGGTCGATGCGCGTCCAACGGCACCATAAAAGGTCCATGAGGAGCAGTAGACTGCCAGCGATAGCGAGTAGATGAATGGGTTTCCAGCCCACTCTTTACCGACACGGCTCTGATCACCCAAATAGGCGATGGCGAATAGCAGCCCAAGGTAGCCAACGGCCAGCAGTGTGATAGTTAAACCTGAGAACATGTGGGCTCCTATAAGTCGGCTCGCCAGAGTCGATACCTCATTCTAACCCTTTGAAGTCACTGTGCAAAAATCTGTTTTACTCGGCGTTTTCAATAGAGAAAGAACAGACATAAGTTGTAGAAGTGTATATAAGGCGTATCTTATATTGCTGTGCAAACAATGACTTAGACAAGTTCTTATATTCCCTATACGTTGGTCTAGCTTGTTCTGTTATTACCCTTTCCGTACCCTCGCACCTACGTTCTCCATATCCTGGTATGGACGAGTTTCTAACTAATTGAGTGTTTAGCAATCAAATACCACTAAGGTCGTACACCTGTTCGGGTGAGCTGCCGGTATGATGCGCCGCTCGTTTAGTTATAAAAGTAAAATCAACAACATAAGGGTAAGGTGCTATGTCACTGAGCAACGAAAATGCACAGGCTTACTGGAGTGAGAACCTGCGCATTATCACCACTTATCTGACGATCTGGTTTGTAGTCTCTTACGGCTGCGGCGTGCTGTTCGTCGATGCACTGGATCAGATCCAGTTCTTCGGTTTCCCACTGGGCTTCTGGTTTGCACAGCAGGGTTCTATCTTCACATTCGTCGGTTTGATCTGGGCATACGTGTTCAGCATGAACAAACTCGATGAAAAGTACGACGTTCACGAGTAAGGGGATAGAAGATGAGTCTTGACGTATTAACCTTCCTCTTTGTAGGTGGCTCCTTCGCCCTCTACATCGGTATCGCGATCTGGGCACGTGCCGGATCAACTAAAGAGTTTTATGTTGCGGGCGGTGGTGTACCACCTATCGCTAACGGTATGGCGACTGCTGCTGACTGGATGTCTGCTGCTTCGTTCATTTCATTGGCGGGTATCGTATCTTTCGTTGGCCGCGACGCATCAGCTTATCTGATGGGTTGGACCGGTGGTTACGTACTACTGGCGATGCTGCTGGCACCTTACCTGCGTAAGTTCGGTAAGTTCACCGTGCCTGACTTCATTGGTGACCGTTACTACAGCAACACTGCACGTACCATCGCAGTTATCTGTACGATCATCATCTCCTTCACCTACGTAGCGGGTCAGATGCGCGGCGTCGGTATCGTATTCTCACGTTACCTGCACGTAGACATCAACACCGGTGTAATCATCGGTATGGCGATCGTATTCTTCTACGCTGTACTTGGCGGTATGAAGGGTATCACCTACACCCAGGTTGCTCAGTACTGTGTACTGATTCTGGCGTTCATGGTTCCTGCGATCTTCCTGTCTCTACAGGTTACAGGCCACCTCCTGCCACAGACTGCACTGGGTGCAACTTTGGATGGCGGACAGTCAGTACTTGCAACGCTTGACCAACTCTCCGTAGAGCTTGGATTTGCGCAATACACGGCCGGTTCCAAAACCACGATTGACCTGTTCTTCATGACGTTCGCTCTGATGGCGGGTACTGCGGGTCTGCCGCACGTAATCGTACGTTTCTTCACTGTACCTCGCGTTAAAGACGCGCGTGCATCTGCAGGTTGGGCGCTGATCTTCATCGCTATCCTCTACACTTCTGTACCAGGTGTTGCCGGCTTCGGTCGTGTAAACCTAATTCAGACTGTAAACGGTACTGCGGAAACTGCTGCTTCTGGTGTGGCCAACACAGGTGTTAAATACACTGAGATCCCTGAGTGGTTCTCTCGTTGGGAGAACACTGGTCTGATCAAGTGGGAAGACAAAAACAACGACGGTGTAGTTTTCTACAGCAAAACTGATGAGAACGAGCTGACTGTCAACCGTGACATCATGGTACTGGCTAACCCAGAGATCGCTCAGCTTCCAAACTGGGTAATCGCTCTGGTTGCTGCGGGTGCGGTTGCTGCGGCACTGTCTACAGCGGCGGGTCTGCTGCTGGTAATCTCTACTTCGATCTCGCATGACTTGATGAAGAAGACGCTCAAACCTGATCTAACAGAGAAGGAGGAGCTGCTCTACGCACGTGGTGCTGCTGTTGTCGCGATTCTTGTGGCCGGTTACTTCGGGGTGAACCCGCCAGGATTCGTGGCGCAGGTGGTAGCACTTGCATTCGGTCTGGCAGCTTCGTCTGTATTCCCAGCAATCCTGATGGGTATCTTCAGCAAGCGCATGAACACTGCAGGCGCGGTAGCAGGTATGGTTGCAGGTATCGCTGTAACTATGGCTTACATCGTCTACTTCAAGTTCATGGGCGGTACGTCTGATCAGTGGATCATGGGTAT
>JAYQBD010000107.1:0-6768 GCA_038137135.1 Oceanospirillaceae bacterium
TCGAACGCTTTGAAGCCGACGCTGCGTGGCAGGATCATCTCGTTGTCGTTCTCGTAGTAGTCTTTCGCCATCTCAACGATGCGGCGACCGGCTTCGAGGAACAGACCTTCACGGTCAGCGTGAGTTGCTACGACTGTACCGTTACCCGGCAGTGCAAGACCGAGCGCTTCCGCCAGACAGTTCATCGAGTTCGCCGTGAACATGCCTGAACATGAACCACAGGTCGGACAAGCTGAGCGCTCTACAGCATCGACCTGCTCGTCTGATGCGTTCGGGTCTGCAGCCATTACCATTGCGTCAACCAGGTCGAGCTTGTGCTCAGCCAGTTTGGTCTTACCCGCTTCCATTGGGCCGCCGGTTACGAAGATAACGGGTATGTTGAGGCGCATAGAGGCCATCAGCATTCCAGGGGTGATCTTGTCACAGTTAGAGATACAGACGATAGCGTCGGCACAGTGTGCGTTAACCATGTACTCAACAGAGTCCGCGATGATGTCGCGACTTGGCAGAGAGTAGAGCATACCGTCGTGGCCCATTGCGATACCGTCGTCCACCGCGATGGTGTTGAACTCTTTCGCCACACCACCGGCGCGTTCGATTTCACGAGCAACTAATTGCCCCATGTCTTTCAGGTGGACGTGGCCCGGTACGAACTGCGTAAAGGAGTTAGCTACAGCAATAATGGGCTTATGGAAGTCATCATCTTTCATGCCCGTTGCACGCCATAGGGCGCGTGCACCAGCCATATTACGACCCGCTGTTGAGGTCTTTGAGCGATATTGTGGCATGTCGTTTCTCTCTAATTGTTCGCTCGTTCTCGAGCATCAATGCAAACTTCAGTCGCGAGAGTATATCAGAAGAGTTCGACTCGAAGGGAGCGTGCGCGACCTGGAACGGTGGCAGCTATTTCATTTTGCGGGGTGGTTAATTTCCAATTCATTTGCGTTAGTTTAATCTTGTGCCAGATAAGTCGTTTTATGTCCGGAGGACGGGTTGATTAATTCCCTACGCGCAGCCCTAATTGCGCTTCTTACTCTGGCACTCGTACCTGTTAGTTTTGCTGCCGACGCAGAAGAGGCGACGGTACAAGAGAGTGCGGCCGTTGAACCGGTATCCCAGAACAGTTCGCAGGATAGGCAACCTAAGCAGAGCGAGGCCGGCCAGCCTGAGGTCCCTCTTGAGGAGGCTGCCGAGGGTGTTGATGCGTCGGTTGTCTCTGAGGAGGCGGTGCCCGCTGCTACCCAATTGCCATTCGATATTAAAGCTGCGGCTGATATTGCGGTAGCTGCCTTTGGGGGCGAAGTGCTGAAAGCGGAACAGGTTGAGGATGAGATGGGTATCCACTTCCATATCCGCGTGGTGAATGATGGCCGTGTGCGAGATGTGGTAATTGATGCTGCGAACGGCGAGATCATCAAACCTATCGAGACAGCCGCTGTGACCAATGCTGATGACAGTGCAGATGACAGCGCCGCCGATGCTGCTGGCGTGGATGCAGTGACTGGACCGGCTGAAACTGTTACAGCACCAGAATCTGAACCCCTAGCAGATGCGCCTGTCTCGCCTGCCAAGCAAGAAGCAGCAAAGGAGGCGGTGGAGTGAAAATTCTAATCGTTGAAGACGATCCTGATCTGCGCCGTCAACTGGTCTCTAATCTGCATAGCCGTAGCTACACCGTTGAGGAGTGTGGCGACGGCGATGAGGCGGTCTATCTCGGTACTGAGTATGAGTTCGACCTGGCAATCGTGGATATTGGTTTGCCAGGTCGTTCAGGCTTAGAGGTAATTCGGGCCTGGCGCAGCGCTCAGCGCGACCTGCCGGTTTTGATACTGACTGCCCGCGGCGATTGGCAGGATAAGGTTGAGGGGCTTGAGGCCGGCGCGGACGATTATCTGGTTAAACCTTTCCACATAGAAGAACTCACTGCGCGCGTGAATGCGCTGCTGCGTCGTGCAGCGGGTCACGCTAAACCACAGATGAGCTTTGGCCCGATTACGCTCGACACGACAGCGCGCTCTGTCTCTGTGAATGAGGTGGAGATCAAGCTGACGAGCTATGAGTACCGCACGCTCGAGTATCTGATGCTGCATGCAGGCCAGACTATCTCCAAATCGGAACTGACCGAGCACCTCTATCATCAGGATTACGACCGTGACTCTAACGTATTGGAGGTGTTTATTCGCCGACTGCGTCAGAAGCTGGATCCGGATCAGACACTGAACCCCATATTGACGGTCCGAGGCCTGGGATACCGCTTTGCACTGGAAGCAACTCACTAAGCGACTGGTTTCGCTGCTGCCGGTGCCTGGATCGCTTAGAGCGCGTCTGCTCTGGGCCTCTATGGTACTGCTCCCTATTTTGACCATCTTCGCGGGTGCAGCGCTGCAGCGCGCTTTTGAAACAACGCTGTTAACCTCTGAAGAGTCGCAGGCACGCCTGCATACCTATGCGCTGCTGGGATCGGCGGAATTCATTGAGAGTGAGTTGGTACTGCCGCGTACGCTCCAAGAGCCTCGTTTTTCTCAAGTCCAATCTGGGTTGTCAGCGCTGGTTTTCGATGCCGAGGGCGAGCTGAAGTGGCGCTCTGAATCGAGCACACTAATCGAAGATGAACTGATCAGTCAGATCTCAGAGATTCAGCCCGAACCGGGGACAAGTCGCTTCTCGCATCGTAAAGATGAAAACACCTTTCTCTATGTCTACCCTTTAATATGGGATATTGATGGTTCAGAATATAAATATCTGATCGCAGTTCTTAACAGTGATAGCAGGGCAATGGAGGAGCTGATCACCTTCCAGACGCAGCTCTGGGGCTGGCTGTTTGCTGTCTATCTGCTGGCGCTGCTGTTGCAGTACCTGATTCTGCGCTGGGGCCTCAAACCTCTGAAAGGGTTGGCGGATGAGATCTCTGGCATTGAGAAGGGTGATGCAGAGGCGCTAAAAGGCAGTTACCCGAAAGAGGTTGAGCCGGTTACGCGCAACCTAAATCGACTCATTGATACTGAGCGTTTGCAGCGTGAGCGCTATCGCAACACGCTAGCCGATCTGGCACACAGTCTAAAAACGCCGATTGCCGTGATTAAAGGTGCGGCCGGTGAACAGCACACCTTGGAGACTTATACGCGTCTTATCGATGAGCAGGCGGATCGCATGTCTCAGATTGTGCAGTATCAGCTCAGCCGAGCGGTGAAGAGCAAAGATAGCCGCCTGGCTAACACCGTACCGATCGCTGCAGCTGTTGAGCGCATCTGCGGTGCATTGTCCAAGGTGTATGCATCGAAAGGGATAGAGGTAGAGATTGAGGGCCTGACCGAGAAGAGCTTCCCCGGTGACGAGCGCGATTTAATGGAGCTATTGGGTAACCTGCTAGAGAATGCATTCAAATACGGAAAGTCACGCGTTTCAGTCGCGGCGTATGAGGATGCGAATGGTCTGCTGCTCCTGATTGGCGATGATGGTCCGGGAGTAGGGAGCGCTGAGCGGCTTACGATTCTCGAGCGAGGTGCCCGCCTAGATACATCGACTCCGGGGCAGGGGATAGGGCTGGCCGTTTGTGCCGATATCTTGAGTAGTTATAACGGTGCACTCGAAGTCGGGAGCTCAACGCTCGGTGGCGCTGAGTTCCGCGTGCTCCTGCCTTAAATACCCACTGATCAGAGCGTCTTAAAGAACACCTTCGAGTTGCGCTGGAAGTTATAGAGCGCCTTTCGCTGGCCCGGTAGCGATTCGAGTGGCTGCTCCGCAAAGCCCCGCTCCTGAAACCAGTGAGCCGTTCGTGTTGTCAGCACAAACAGCTGTTTAAGCCCTTGCTCTTTGGCCCGCTCTTCAACATGCTCCAGCAGTAGTTCCCCACGGTTTCCACCGCGATAATCATCATCGATCGCAACACAGGCAAGCTCACCAACAGCTTCCTCCGCGAAAGGGTAGAGCGCAGCACAACCGATGATGACGGAGTCGCGCTCAACCACCGAGAACTGTTCGATTTCGGCCTCCAGCAGCTCGCGCGAGCGGCGCACTAGCACACCACGCTCCTCTAGCGGTGCAATCACCTCGATGATGCCACCGACATCTTCGATTGTTGCCGGTCTCACCTGCTCGTAGGACTCTTTGCTGATCATCGTGCCGGTGCCGTCACGGGTAAAGAGTTCGGTGAGTAGCGCACCGTCCTCTTTGTAGCTGACCAGATGACACCGTGGAATGCCTAAATCACAGGCATCGGCCGCCGCAGCCAGCAGACAAGCTGTCTCAGTATAGGGTTGTGATGGGTCCTCGTGACGTGCAAAGTAATGACTTACTAACCGCTTAGCTGTTGCCGCGAGCAGTTCTGTTCTCAGCTCGCCATGACTATCAGTGATGCCCTCCTGGGCCCCGAAGAGAATAAGCTTGTCTGCATTGAGCGCGTTGGCAACACCTACAGCGACCTCTTCAGATGGGAGGTTGAAGATCTCACCGGTCGGCGAGTAGCCGAGGTTAGAGATCAGCACCACGTTGTCTTGTTGCAGTTGGCGTTCGATCGCATCGGCATCGACCCGGCGCAGCTCACCCGTGTGTCCCATATCAACCCCGTCCAGCACACCGACTGGCTTAGCGATAATGTGGTTACCACTGGCAACACGGATGCCAGCACCATGCATGGGTGTGTTTGCGAGGCCCATCGAGAGCTGTGCTTCAATGAAAGTGCGCACACTGCCTACCGCCTCCACGACACAGTTTAGGCTGGCGCTATCGGTAACACGCTGGTCGTGGTGCAGATGCACGTCGATACCTGCTTGGGCAAGGCGCGCGTCTATTTGACTGCGCGCGCCGTGAACCAGCACTAGTCGAATATCCAAGCTGTTGAGCAGCGCAATGTCATGGATGATATTGCGGAAATTGGCATGCTCTATCGCCTCGCCCCCCAACATCAGCACAAAGGTCTTTCCCCGGTGTGCATGGATATAGGGAGAGGAGTGGCGGAACCAGTCGATAAAGCTGTATTGGTCACTCATGTAGCGCTCTCCTCAGAGGCAGTAATGTTTAATCAAATTCTGTAGCAGCTCAAGGGTTGGCTTGATCTGATCTAACGCCAAGAACTCATCCGGCTGATGCGCTTGGTCGATCGATCCAGGCCCTAGCACGACCGTCTCCATACCAAGCGACTGCAGGAAAGGGGCTTCGGTACCAAAGGCGACTGAGTCTGCGCTGTGGCCGGTCAGCTTCTCGACCTGACGAATCAGCTCAGACTGCTCGGTCTGCTCATAGGGCGGAATACCAGGAAATAGCGACCGAGTTGTTAGCTGCACGTTATGCTTGGCCTCAATTGGATGTAAGCGCTCACTAATCATGTTGCGCAGGCTATCCATCGACATGCCGGGTAGCGGGCGAAGGTCAAACTCCATCTCACAACGGCCGCAGATCCGATTGGGATTATCGCCACCGTGGATGCAGCCAAAGTTCATTGTCGGTACGTTCACCTTGAAGCCAGCGTTCTGATAGTTGCTTTGTAACTCGGCACGGATGCTCAGTAGTTCACTCATTACCCCGTGCATCGCTTCCAGCGCATTGGCGCCGAGTGACGGATCGGATGAGTGGCCGGCTTGGCCCTCGATACGAATTGCTTCCATCATCATGCCTTTATGCATGCGGATGGGCTTGAGACCTGTTGGCTCACCGATCACAGCTGCCCGCGCTTTAGGTTTTCCAGCATCGACCAGTGCCCGAGCACCGGACATTGATGACTCCTCATCTGCGGTAGCAAGAATGATCAATGGCGCCTTGAGATCGGCATTTTTGAAGAGACTCGCGGCTTCGATGGCCAGCGCGATAAAACCCTTCATATCGCAACTGCCCAGGCCGTAGAGTTTGTTGTCGCGCTCGTTCAGTTTAAACGGGTCCGACTTCCACAACTCGGGATCACAAGGCACGGTATCTGTGTGCCCAGAGAGCACTAAACCACCCGGACCGGACCCGAGGGTCGCAATCAAGTTTGCCTTGGTGGGTTCACCTGGTACAGGCATCACTTCACAGCTGAATCCAAGCTCTTCAAGCCAGGTATGAAGCGTCTCGATCACGCCAAGGTTCGAGCTGTCCCACTGGGGGGAGGTCGAACTAATCGAGGGCGAGCCGATCAAAGCGCTGATTTTATCGATCGTGTTAGGTAGCTGTGCCATAGGAGAATCCAACTGTAGATAACCGCATAATGCCAAAAGGGTCGCAGAGTTGCTACATGGCCCCTTCTGAGCGGCGCAGCTTGTTGGTTGAGCAATGCGGTGCCGCTTGGTGATATGCTTTGGCTGTTGTTTTTCAGTGCGGTTGTTGATTACCGCCTTTATTGGGAATGGGAATGGCTGCCGAGCTAGAGTTAAAAATGGAGATTGCGCCGCAGGCAAGCTCCGACTTTATAAAATTGATGTCTGCAAAGGGCTGGGAGCCAAACAGTTCTCTGATGTTGGCTAATTGCTACTACGATACGCCCCAACAAGCTCTTAAGCAGGCTCGTATTGCACTGCGTGTTCGCCGGATCGGCAATCAGTGGGTTCAAACATTGAAAACAGCAGGGCAGGTGGATGCCAATGGAATTAGTACTCGCGGTGAGTGGGAGTGGGAACTGCCGAGTAGCGAAGTTAATCCGGAGTTAGCGCGGGAACAGCTTCCAGCTCAGATTGACCCCGCTGAACTCAAGCCGCTGTTTACAACAGACTTTAAGCGCACAGCTTGGCTTATAGACTATCAGGGGGCATTGATAGAGGTCGCGCTGGATCAAGGCGAGATTTTTGCGGCGCCTAAGCG
>JAYQBD010000108.1:0-3454 GCA_038137135.1 Oceanospirillaceae bacterium
GAGTACGTGCAGCAGCACGATGATGTCTGGTTTGCGCGCCGCATTGATATTGCCAAACACTGGCACGCGCATCACAAAAGCGAGAATTAATATGAGTCAGTTCAAGTTTGGCGCGCCAGCGGCGCTTAGTCGAGACGCCTTTGTCGAGACCTTTGGTGCGATTTACGAGCACTCTCCATGGATCGCTGAGCGCACCTATGACAAAGGGTTAACCGAAGAACATAGCAGCATTGAGACCCTGCAAGCGGCTATGGCTACAGTGTTTCTGGCGGCAAGCAAAGATGAACAGCTGGGTGTCATCATCGCCCACCCTGACCTTGCGGGCCGTGCAGCGCGCGCCGGTAATCTGACGGCCGAGTCAACCAATGAGCAGGCCAGTGCCGGTATCGATACGCTAACTGACGAAGAGTACGCTGAATTCACCGAACTCAACGAAGCCTATAAGGCGCGCTTTAACTTCCCATTTATTATGGCGGTTAAAGGCAGCAACAAACACGCGATACTCGCCGGCTTTAAAGAGCGTATTCACAACAGCCCCGAGCAGGAGTTTGCTCGCGCGCTGACAGAGATTAATAAGATCGCCGGCTTCCGCCTGGCAGATATGTGAGATAGGAGTTAGCCGATGGCTACGAAGCAGTACAACCGCCTGGTCAACCTGGCTGATGCCCGCCTAGGTGCGCGCGCGATCTATGTAACCGATGATTGGTTTGCTGAAGTTAACCGCATGCTCAACCCCGAACCACCTGTCTGGAAAGAGGGTGTGTACGACGAGGCTGGCAAATGGATGGATGGCTGGGAATCCCGCCGCAAACGTTTTGAAGGTTACGACTACGCTGTGGTTAAACTGGGTGCTCCTGGCATGATTGAAGCGCTGGAGATCAATACCAACTTCTTCACTGGTAACTACCCACCGTCAGCGTCGGTCGATGTCTGCTACTCACTCGACAAAGAGCCAGACGAGAAAACCCAGTGGTATCCACTGCTGCCCTCGGTTGACCTCAAGGGTGACTCAGAGCACCTGTTCGAAGTTGATAACAACCAGCCCTGGAGCCACGTTCGCCTCAATATTTTCCCTGATGGGGGTATTGCGCGTTTTCGTGTTTACGGCCGTCCATTTATCGACTGGGAGAACCTCGATGAGAATGAAACCATCGACCTAGTTTCCGCACTTAATGGCGGTTGTGCGATCAGCTGTAGTGATGAGCACTTCGGCAAGATGGGGAATCTGATCAACCCGGGCCGTGGCGTCAATATGGGCGACGGTTGGGAGACAGCGCGCCGTCGTCGCCCCGGTTACGACTGGGTTATCCTGGCACTGGGCTGCCCAGGTGAGGTGGACGAGATAGAGATTGATACCGCTCACTTCAAAGGTAACTTCCCTGATAGCTGCGATATTCAGGCGGCCTATGTGCGCGGTGGTACAGCCGACCAAATTGCCACCCAGTCACTCTTCTGGCGCACGCTTCTGCCGAATCAGAAACTCAAGGCAGACAGCATCCAACGCTTTAAAGCTGAGGCAGAGTTTGGTGTGATAACCCACATCAAGCTGAACATCCACCCTGACGGTGGTGTTAGCCGTTTGCGCCTGTTCGGCAAACCTAAGTTTTAAGCTGGTTTATTATAAAGGTAACTTAAGGTACTGATAATGAAGCTATTAAAAGTCGAGCCTTTAACGAAAGAAGCCTTCGTGCCTTTTGGCCAAGTGATTGAAACCGAAGGTAGCAACCACTTCATGATCAACAACGGGTCCACCGAGCGCTACCACCGTTTAGCGGATGTTGAATTGGGCCGCGCTGACGACACGGCCATTATCAGTATCTTTCGCGCCAACCGCTTGGAGTATCCGCTAGCCATCAACATGCTGGAGCGGCACCCTCAAGGCAGCCAGGCGTTTATTCCGATGCAGCGTCAGAGATTTCTGATCGTTGTTGCGCCTCCGGCTGGTACACCCAATGCTAACGAGATTCGTGCATTTATCTCCAATGGTCATCAGGGTGTGAACTATGCGATGGGTGTGTGGCATCACCCGATATTGGCACTTGAGGATGCTAGCGACTATCTGATCGTAGATCGCACCGGTGAAGGCCCGAACTGTGATGAGCACTTTTTTGCGGACGGCGAGACCTTCACGCTCGATGGCCGCGGGTATCTGAACAACTAAAAATATAACGAATAATAGAGGGACCAAGAGACATGGATCCGCACTACACCGAATGGCTTAACCTTCTTGTACGCTGGGTACATATGATTGTGGGTATCGCCTGGATCGGCGCCTCATTCTACTTTGTTTGGCTCGAAAACAACCTCAACCGCAAGGACCCCAAAGAGGGGCTGTCTGGTGACCTCTGGGCGATTCATGGCGGTGGTATCTACCACCTGCAGAAGTACAAACTGGCACCCGAAAAGATGCCGGATCACCTGCACTGGTTTAAGTGGGAGGCCTACACAACCTGGCTCACCGGTGTACTGCTACTGGGCGTCGTCTACTACCTTAACGCGCAGCTCTACCTGCTGGCTCCTGGCTCAGAGCTCACGCCACTTCAGGGTATCGGAATTAGTATCGCCTCGCTGGTAGCGGGATGGTTCATCTATGACTTTTTGTGTGACTCGGCGCTCGGTAAACGCCCCGCTCTGCTCGGCGTTGTATTGCTGGTTTTGCTGGTCGCAGCGGCTTGGGCCTTGTCACAAGTATTCAGCGGCCGCGCCGCATACATCCATATCGGTGCGATTACTGGCACGATGATGGTTGGTAACGTGTTCCGGGTAATCATGCCTGGTCAGCGTAAGTTGGTAGCCGCAATTACCGAGGGACGTGAGCCAGACCCAGAAGCCCCGGCTAAAGCCCTTCTGCGCTCGCGCCATAACAACTACCTCACTCTGCCCGTGCTCTTCATTATGATCAGCAACCACTTCCCTAGCACTTATGGCAGCGAGTGGAACTGGGCGATCCTGTTTGCCATCGCAATGCTGAGCGTGCTGGTGCGTCACTACTTCAACACCCGCCACCAGAGCCAGAACTGGGCCTGGACCTTGCCTGCGGCGGCACTGGGTATGTTCGCTTTGGCCTATGTCACCAAGCCTGCGCCAATAGTTCCAGCCGCAAATAGCGCTGCGGTAGAGGAAGTAACCCTTGAACAGGTGACCTCGATTGTTGTTGAGCGTTGTGCAAGCTGCCATGCAGCCAACCCAACCTCAGACATGTTCAGTACGGCACCCGCCGGAGTGATCCTAGAGAGTAGTGAAGACGTAATACTTAATGCCGCTCAGATACATGCTCAGTCGGTAGCAACACAGGCGATGCCCTTGGGCAATATCACCGGAATGTTACCCGAAGAGCGTGCGAAGATCGGCACATGGTTTGATCTCTATGCAACCTCCAAGTAACGGTCGCAGCGGCTGTTACAGCGAGTAGCAGTGATTGAAACGGAGTTTTCATTCATCTTTTCGGGCGCCT
>JAYQBD010000108.1:3554-6743 GCA_038137135.1 Oceanospirillaceae bacterium
ATGCCTACAATCTTTCTGATACCTCCATCGGCCAGCACTCACCATCGGACCGGTGCACCCCGACGTTGTGCTCTATTTCATGACTGAACTTAAGGCTCGCCCGCTCGATAGTAAAACGCCGCTTTAGATATTCCCCGATAAAGATATCGATCTGGTCAGGTGAAAAACTAACCTCATCAATAAAGTAGAAGAGCCCGCCCTCTTGTTGCAGATAGGCTTTCTCAGCCTCCTCATCGAGCGCAACTCGATAGACTGCGGTCACCTTGGACTCCACCTCTAAGAAGCAGTCTAAATAGACCGCTTCTCTTGCCACAGCAACGGGCGACAACAACAGCGAGGCGAACCACAGCCAGCGCATTTTCGCTTACACCGCCAGCCTTAGTGGTAGATCACGCAGACGCTGACCCGTCGCACGGAACACCGCATTTGCGACAGCAGGCGCGATAGGCGGCACACTCGGCTCACCGACTCCAGTTGGCTCAGTTTTACTATCAACAATGATCACCTCGATTTCGGGTGCCTCATCCATCCTGAGCATCGGGTAATCGTGGAAGTTCGACTGTTTGACCCGCCCTGCCTCCAACGTTAGTTCGCCGTACAAAGCAGCGGTTAAACCGAAGATGATACCGCCCTCCATCTGTGTGCGGACGATATCGGGGTTTACCGCCAGCCCGCAGTCGACCACACAGAGCACCTTATGCACCCGAATCTTGCCAGCCTCCACTGATACCTGCGCTACCTGAGCCACATCAGTCAGGAAAGAGCCATGCGACGCGAATCCCAAATGATGCCCATCCGGCAGCTGCATCTCCCGCATACGCTCACCTGCAATGCGAATGACGTTGTTGAGCCGTGGGTTGTCCCCTGTGTTTTTCAGACGCAGTTCCACTGGGTCTAGATCGGCGGCTATAGCTAGCTCATCCATCGCTGACTCAGTGACAAAGGCGTTGTTTGAATGCCCTACCGAGCGCCAGAAGGTTACCGGCACGCCATGATCTATGCTGGTGTTCTTGACCTGTACATTCGTAAGGTTGTAATTCTCATGTAATCCTTCAACACTGCTGCTATCCGGTGAGAGGTTACTGAACAGAAAACCAACGGTGCTAGAGACCCCATTCGCGAGGCCTGTTGGCAGCGATGGGAAGATCGCCGGCAGGAGGTTCTTGATGGTGCCCGGTGTGATATCTCCGCCGGCACGTTTGACGTCCCACGCACTAATCACCCCACTACCATCAACAGCGGCTCGCACTCGAGCAATAGAAGCCGGCCGGTAGAAACCACTCTGGATATCATCCTCACGCGACCACATCAGCTTGATCGGAGTGCCAACAGCCATGGCAATCTCAGTTGCCTCAACCACATGCGTTGCAACCCCTCGACGCCCAAATCCACCGCCCAAGAAAAGGTTGTGGACCACAATATTTTCAGTCGGGATGCCCGACACACGGCTAACCAAATTCTGTGCCGCCTGAGCGGACTGAATGCCTAGCCAGATCTCCGCATCATTATCGCCGAGACGCACCAGCGCATTCATCGGCTCCATCGGCGCATGCGCCAAATACGGGGTCCAGTATTCGCCCTCTATCTGAGCCCGAGCGTCAGCAAAGCCTAACTGGATATCGCCCTCATCAACAGCCGTTGCCTCATCGTCTGAATCAAGAGCGGCTATCAACTCAGAGCGCTGCTGATCGCTTGTTAGCGACGATCGAGGTGTATCCTCCCATTGAACGCTAAGCTGACTCGCGGCATCGCGCGCGTGCCAGTAACTGTCGGCAACGATTGCGACGCCGTTAGAGATCGCAACAACAGCAGTGACACCGGGTCTCTTCAACACCGCTGAATCGTCGTACGACAGCAGCTGCGCGCCAAACACAGGCGAGCGCACCAGTACCGCGTACTGCATACCTTCTACACGCGCATCCAAGCCATAGTCAGCTTGACCCGTCACCTTTGCCAACGCATCTGTGCGTCGACTCAACTGCCCGATATAGCGGAACTCAGACTGCCCGCGCAAGGGCGCAGCCGTGACCGGATCCATATTTCTCGCCGTAGCGATAAACCGACCGTAGGGGTAGGTCTTCCCTTGGTAAAGAACCTGCCCATCCTCAGTGTTAAGCTCGCCGAGGCTGGCATTGAGATCCTTCGCTGCTGCGGTGAGTATCAGCGCTCGAGTATCAGCACCCACCTGGCGCAGGGGCATGTAGTGCGCGTTAATCGACGTACTACCGCCCGTCACCTGGATACCCATGGCAGGGTTGGCGTAGTCTGAGTGCACCTCACTATGGACGATCTCCATACTGTGCGGACTCACATCCAACTCCTCACCGATAATAGTCGCCAAACCGGTCATAACCCCCTGCCCCATCTCATCGCGTGGGCAGTAGAAGATAATGCGGTTATCAGCGGTGAACTGCAGAAAGGCATTGGGAACAAAACCGCCAGATTCGGTCACGACCGGCAACGGCTCATCAGAAAAACCAAAGAGTGAGAAACCAACCACAAGGCCGCCACCAACGACGGCTGTGGTTTTAAGGAAACGGCGGCGAGAGAGATTCTTGATACTCATGTTTATGCCCCCTCTTTTGCGGTTGCATCGAAGGCAAGCGCAGCTGCTTGAATCGCTTGTTTAATGCGTGGATAAGTACCGCAGCGGCAGATGTTGCCAGACATGGCTTGGTCAATTTGAGTCGGTGTGGGATTTGGATTCTGATCCAGCAAAGCCGCAGCACTCATTAACTGCCCACTCTGACAGTAACCGCACTGCGGTACCGAGTGCTCTATCCAGGCCTGCTGCAGCGGATGCAAATTCTCTACCTCACCCAGACCTTCAATCGTTTTTATCCGCTTACCGGCTACCGCCGACAGGGGCAAAATGCAGGTGCGCTGCGCAACTTCGTCAACATGCATAGTACAAGCCCCGCAGAGCCCAGCGCCGCACCCAAACTTACTCCCGGTCAGCCCAAATACATCACGCACCACCCAAAGAAGCGGTGTATTGGGATCCACATCAGTTCGAACGCTCTCCCCGTTCAGGCTGAACTCAATCATCAAAAAGCTCCGGTTTCAGTCGATTATTGTCGCGCAAGCACACAGCATAAATTACGCGCTGCGGCGTTTTCTAGACTAGTCAGTGCAGGAGGTTTTGACCAACGCGGTTTGAGTTACCAAGGAGGAATGAAGTTTTTCGTT
>JAYQBD010000109.1:0-6673 GCA_038137135.1 Oceanospirillaceae bacterium
CCAGAAGCCGTAACCTCCATCGGTATAAAACTCATCATATTCAGATAAGCCACCCGCCGCGCTTCAGGTGAGTAGACCACCATCCACTCAGGGCTGACACGCTCCAATTGATAGACCTCGCTACCTAGATAGACCTGCCCTACGGGCTTAGCGTCAGTGTCAGGAATGGGCCAGAGCGTTGAGTACTCCAGTTCAGTCGTATAACTGGGAAGCTGCGGTAGTAACTGCTCCAACAAAATCTCGGCTAGCTGATCGCCATTACTCGCTGCCATAGCGCTGTAGTAGGTTGCCCAACTATAGCTGATCGAGGTCCCCAGGCCTTGGGCGTACATGAAGGCAAGTCGTGTCTGCGCCATACCATATCCGAGGTGCGCGGAGGCTCTGTAAAGTTGGAAAGCGCGGCGCAGGTTACGCTTTAGACCAACCCCCATCTCGGCGTGCTGGCCCAGGCTGAAGAGGGACGGGGCATGGTCTGCTTCTGCGGCAATCTTGTAGTACTCCACAGCTTTTAGCGGATCGTACTCAAAGCCGAGCCCGTTATCGTGCATGAATCCAAGGTAGTGTGCGGCCTTTGCCGAGCCAAGATCAGCGGCGAGCTGGTAACGCTCTGCTGCCGTTGAGTAAGATTGCGTTGCGCCCCTGCCATAGAAAGCGGCGTCTCCCTGATCAATCAACTCATCCATATAGGAGGCTTGCGAGACCCAAGGGATAACGAAAAGCATAAGCGCGAGGGCGAAGCGTTTAGATACTAGCATCGTACGACCCCTGCTTTATTGAAGTTCTATTTAAGCCTAGTAGCAGGAAGGGGAGTACACCCTAGACAAACCTCCTGTTTTAATTACAGGAGGTTTTCACTATGGAATATCTATTTAAAGTGGGGTAGCCAGCTCGGTAATAAGAGTGTGAGCTGAGGCGTCTGGAGTAGAACGCTAACTCAGTGAAGTGCGTGTGTCTGAGCTAGGGTAAACGGCTGAATAGGCGCATCGAATGTTGCACCGTCTTCAACCCGAATCATTGAGTAGTGGCCCTGCATGCTCCCCACTTCCGTCGCCATCACTGTGCCGCTGGTGTAGCTGTAACTCTCACCCGGCTCAATAACGGGCTGTTCACCTACTACACCTTCACCCACAACCTCTTGGGTCTGTTCGTTGCCATCAGTGATGAGCCAGCGACGACTGATCAGCTGCACTGCAACGGAGGCGTTGTTGGTGATGGTGATGTGGTACGAGAATACGTAGCGGTGCGTCTCGGGGTCCGATTGCTCACTGATGTAGTGGGTGGTCACACTGATATCTACGTACTTGGCTAGGTCCATGTCAGTCATGCGGTATCGCTTGCTCTTAACTCTTCGGTTGGCGTTGATGGTAGACAGTATCGGCAATTTTTACGAAGTCGGCCAACTCCAATTTTTCAGGACGCAGGCCCGGATCGATTCCGATTGCTTCTAACTGTTCGCCGCTGATGAGCGGTTTGAGGTTATTACGCAGCGTCTTACGACGTTGCCCGAAAGCGATACGGACCACCTCTTGCAGCAGTTCAGTATCCTCTGCTTTCAACGGTAGCTCGGTGTAGGGCGTCAAACGTACGATCGCTGAGTCTACCTTGGGCGGCGGATTAAACGCACCGGGGGGGACCAGAAAGAGCTTCTCAACGCGGCAGTAATATTGCGCCATAATACCGAGCCGACCGTAAGCTGAGTCGCCAGCCTGAGCCGCAAGCCGCTCCACCACCTCTTTCTGCAGCATAAAGTGCATATCGCTAATCAGCCCGCTGAAACTGAGCAGGTGAAAGATGAGGGGCGTAGAGATGTTGTACGGCAGGTTACCCACGACTCGTAGAGGACGATCATCGTTCTGTAGGGAACTGAAGTCGAATTTCAGCGCATCAGCTTCATGAATCTGAAACTTGTCGCCGTACATGAAGAATTTAGTACGCAGCACTGGGATAAGGTCGCGATCGAGCTCGACCGCTTCAAGTGCACCGGCGCCCTCGAGAAGCTCCTCAGTCAGTGCACCGAGGCCGGGACCGATCTCGATGAGATGATCTGCGGGGCGCGGACGAATCGCTGTGATGATGCGTCCTATAATGCTTGGATCGTGTAAGAAGTTCTGGCCGAAGCGCTTGCGGGCAACGTGCCCTAGATGTTTTTTACTCATTAAGACTGCTTTATTTGAGCGCGGTGAGCGGCCATCTCTGCTGCGCAGTTGATAGCAGTAAGGAGGGATCCAGAGTCAGCCTCACCGGTGCCAACTAGATCAAGGGCGGTACCGTGATCAACCGATGTACGGATGATGGGTAGACCCAGCGTAATATTGACGGCCTGTCCGAAACCTTTGTACTTGAGGACCGGAAGACCCTGGTCATGATACATCGCCAGCACAGCGTCGGCATCTTTGAGGTGGTGTTCGGTAAAGAGGGTATCTGCCGGTAGCGGTCCGATTAGCTGCTCACCACGTGCCCGGAACTGCTCGAGCACGGGAATAATCGTATCGATCTCCTCAGTACCCATATGGCCACCCTCGCCAGCGTGTGGGTTCAATCCGGCAACTAAAATGCGCGGTTGCTGCAGACCAAAATTGAGGCGCAGCTCGTCGAGTGTAATCTGAATTACCGATTCAAGTAGCTCTGGAGTAATCGCCGCTGAGACATCTTTGAGCGGCAGATGTGTCGTAGCCAGCGCCACTCGCAACCCTTCAGTTGCCAGCATCATCACGACTTTGTCAGCACCGCAGCGCTCTTCGAGGAATTCGGTGTGACCACTGAAGGGGATGCCGGCGTCATTGATTACGCCTTTATGCATGGGTGCTGTTACCAGTGCATCGAACATTCCCGCTAGGGTCGCATCGGTCGCCATACGCAGCGCGTTGAGTACGTAGCGTGCGTTAGTTTTGTCTAGCTGCCCGGGGATCACATCTTCGACCAGCGGCGTGCCGAGGTAGTAGAGCTCTGAGGGATTGCACGCTTGAACCGGCTGGTCCGGATCAAACTCAAGGAGTTTGATGGGCAGGTTTAGCAGGCGAGCGCGATCAACAATCAGGTCGGGGTCGCAGACCAGCACCAGTTGGTGCGGGCTGCCCTGCTGGGCGATCTGCACGCACAGATCGGGACCAATACCGGCCGGCTCACCGGGTGTGAGGGCTAGGCGCAGAGGTTGCATCAACGCGCCTTTATATCGACATAAGCTTCAGAGCGCAGTTCGCGGAGCCAGTTCTGTAGCTCTTCACTTGCTTTGCGCTTGCGGATCTCGGTACGCGCGGCGTTTTCACGCATTTCAGATGAGAAGTCCTCAGTGCGACGCTCCTCAACTTCAACGATGTGCCAGCCAAAGCGTGACTCAAACGGAGCACTGACCTGACCGACCGCGAGGCTGTTCATCTGCTGCTCGAACTCTGGAACCATCTGCCCCGGCTGCACCCAGCCGAGTTCTCCACCGAGTGAGCCACTCGCTGGGTCATCACTGTAGCGACGGGCGAGCTCAGCAAAAGGTTCACCCTCTTGTAGACGGGTGTAGAGCTCGTCTGCAAAGGCTTTTGCTTGCTCTTGGGTACGGATCTCGGTTGGACGCACAAGAATGTGACGCGTGCGCGACTGCTCAACCAGCGTTTGCTGGTTACCACGGCGATCACGTAACGAGATGATGTTGAATCCCGAAGGTGTACGGATAGGCTGGGTAAATTGGCCGTTCTCCAGCTTGTTGGCGGCCATCGCAATATTGGTGGGTAGCTCCGCGAGTTTACGCCAGCCGAGGTCACCACCGCTCAACGCATTCGGAGCGTCGGATGAGCTAACCGCAAGATCGGCGAAGTTAGCACCCTGTCGCAGTTGACCTACGAGCTCTTGTGCTCTCGCCTGAGCGGCCTGAATCTGCTGTGGAGAGGCCGGTGAGGGCAGCGCAACGAGAATATTGCTCAGTAGAAGTTCTGAGTTGTCATTGCCTTTGGCGAGCTCAGAGTTAAGGTAGTTCTGAACTTCCAGGTCGGTCACGCTTATGCGACGGTTAACGTTGGTCTCCTGTACCCGCTGTAACAGCAGCTCACGACGGATCTGGTCACGTACTTCAGCGTATGAGCCACCTTGGGCAATTACCGCTTCACGAAACTGCGGCAAGCTCAGATTGTTCTGCTGCGCGACACGCTGCATCGCCTGGTTCAGTTCCTGATCGCTAACGCGGATCCCCTGTTTTTTGGCAACTTGCTGCTGCAAGCTCTCGAGTATCAGTTGTTCCAGTACCTGCGAGCGCAACACATCAGCCGGTGGCATATTGGCTTGGCGAGCTTGCAGCTGCTGGGTTATCTGCGCGACGCGGCGATCCACTTCAGAAGCCATCACGATGCCATCGTTAACGACCGCGGCAACACTGTTGATCGGCTCTAGCGCCTGGGCGTAGAGCGGAGTCAGTAGCAGAGCAGTGGCTAGCAGACGCTTAAAAGTTCTCATTCTTATCCTCATCAAAACCGGTCAAATCTTTCAGGAATTCGCGGCCTTCAGCGCCGCCGAGTGTTCCCAGACCTTTGAGTACAAATTGTAGGTATAAGGCGTTTTCACGCTCGTAGTCGCTGCTGCCATCTTTCACAGCGCGCTGGCCGGTGAAGCGTATCTTCCAGCAGCAGCTGCCATATTCAAGGCCCAGCAGTGTCTCGAGGTTTTCGCTCTCTTTCAAATCTTCAGTGTAGCGACCGACAACACTCCAGGCGGGATTCAGTGGCCATTTCGCCGCGAGGTCGATCTGCTCTTTGGTAACTGTGTCGGCATTGCTCTTCGCCTGACGGAAGCTAGCGTAGACAAGTTTGGCATCATCAGGGTTGTACATTAGCCCGTAGTTCTGCGACAGCAGTGTGCCGTCATCTTTGTCGATGCGGCTGTCATGGCTCAGCTTGAGTACATCAGAGGGTTTCCAGCTTGCACTGACTGCGTAGTCTGATGAGTCCTCGGTACCGCTCGCATCACCTGGGCGCGCATCATGATCGTTGAAGTAGTGTGCTTGCGCGATACTGGCGGTCACCATTTCACGGCCTGAGAGGCTGTATACACGGCTAGTGAGTCCTAGAGTTGCTTGGTCAGTTTGAGCAACACGGTCGTTACCGGAATAGCCAAGTGTGTTGAACAGGTTGCCTGCACTGAAGCCCAAACGGCTTGAATCGAAATTCTGCAGTGTCGCTGTGTCGTCGCCTCCAACACTGATCAACTTCATCCGTGGTTCAATCGTTTGGGTTGCCAGTTCGCCTTGGCGTTCAAAGATTAGACCCGAGTCGAGTGATGCAAAGTTAGCTGTTGCACTTGGTGAGGTGTTGTTGGACAGGTCGTAACTTGAGTTCCATAGCCCTAGCTCTGGGCGCAAGTAGCCCCAAGTTCGGCTCCAGTCGTAGCTCAACGTTGGACGCAGGTGCAGCCTCTGCCCGTCGATGCTGCTGTCGTGCTTAAACTCAGTGAACTGTCCGATGTAGCCCAAGCGCAGATCGCTGTAGCTTTCGGCTCCACTGAGCGTAAGTTGAGGCATACGCGCGTAGGGCTCAGCGCCGCCATCAATGGTCTGGTAGTCATTCACTAATACCGACGCATTCCAAGTGGCTGCGCTGTAGCTCAGACTCGCGCGCTGGTTAAGATTGTCGCTGGTCGGTACGCGAATCTCAACCGGCATCAGATCGTCGAAGTAGTCGTTGTCACTGACACGTGAGTACTCAATTGCACTGCTGAAGCCGGGGGCAGGATTACCACTGTGGTTGAAGTTGAGCAGCCAGCGCTCATCCCCGTAGATATCGTCATCGCTTATCCAGCCAGTATTCAGTGTATTCATTGAATAACGGTTGAGGTAGCGCGCTTCGTTCTCGAGCAGCAAGCCACGATGCTCAATTAGACGTGCGGTGAGCGTGTCATCGACATTCGGAGCGATATTAAAGTAGTACGGAATCGCCAGGTCATAGCCATCGGTCTCACTGCTGCTCAATGTTGGGTAGAGCAGGCCGGAGCGACGTGTATCATCCAAGGGGAAGTAGAAGTAGGGCAGGTAGAACACAGGAACACCGGCCACCTCAAAACGGGTGTGCCAGCTTTCACCATAACCCTCAGCAGGGTACAGGGTCATCTCCTGCGCGCGAATGGCCCAATCATCATTGCCCGGCTCACAGTAGGTGATGCGCGACTGTTGAGTTTCGATCGATTTGTCGGCGTAGCGGGTTAATGCTAAGGCTTCACCACGCAGTTCGTTCTCGTGCAGTACATAGCTCGACTCGTTTGCGATGGCGATACTTCGATCCAGATCTGCCGAAATGGCATCAGAGCGCAGCAAGAAGCCAGGTTCGCGGTATCGCACGTTGGAGCGCAGCAGAGCTTGGCGGTTGGCACTATCAAATTCGGCGTATCCAGACTCCATTTGACGGCCAGACTGCTGAATGATGACGTCGCCTTCAAGTTCTGTGATGCCGCCGATCAGTGATGAGGACTTATCAGCATCTATTGTTGTTGCCGAGTTACTGTTGCCTGGCGTCAGCAGTCCGTTCCAAATCTGTGGCTCTGCGTACGCACCTTTACAGACCTCGTTCGCTGTCTCCAATGGAGAGCGAATAACCCAATCGAGGTTAAGGTAAGAGCCAGCGGGGAGAGGTGGCTTAGGTGCCTCTGCTGGTGCTTCAGCGACGGCAGCGACTTCGCGTTTAGGCGGAGCAACGAGCTGTGA
>JAYQBD010000110.1:0-6655 GCA_038137135.1 Oceanospirillaceae bacterium
GATCAACGTGTTGATGCCGCGAGTGATCTACTACTTATAGACAGTCGCATCAGTCAATTGGAGGCACGAGTCTTCCAACTTAGAGGCGCCCAGAGAGACGCACAACTGAACCTGTTGCAAACGGTGGGGTTTCGCGCCGACGTGCGTGAGTCACTCAGCTGCAACGGTGATCTGGATGAAGCCTACCTCGCCGAGCTCGCTGTTGAGCGTTCCGCTGACCTAGCTGCAACCAAAGCGCGGTCGCGTAGCATCAAAGCAGAGTTTGGTGCTGTTGATGCCAAGCGTTTGCCTGCAATTGTCGCTGGTGTGACACTGAGCCGTGACGTTGACGATGCGGACGATGAGGCGCGTGCCTTCTTGCGCGTTCGATATAACTACGATCTTGGGGATAGTCTAGACTCGGAGCTCGCCGAGTTAAACGCAGACTACTCCGCGTCTGTCTACGAAGAGCAGCGATTGGCGCAAGCCATCGTTCGGGAATCTGCGGGCCTTGTGAATCAGTATCAAGTCAACGCATCGCAGTTGCCTGTCTTATCTTCGCTCACTGAATTGCGTCAACAGCAGCTGGATTCGTTCAGCCGGCGGTTCAGTTCGGGTAAGTCTTCACTGCTCGATTTGCTGAATGCTGAATCGGAACTTCTGGACGCACGGCTCGCTAGGGCGGATGCGTTCGGCAATGCGTGCCAAGCTATCCTAACGTTGGAGCAGTTCGTTGGGAGGAACCTGCGTGACTGAAATCAACAGAGCGGCTCCAGAACAACTGGAAGACGATACAGCACCCTCACATGCTATCTCTGCGCTGCTAAGCCAGCTCTCGATGGCAAAGGGTAACGGTGCTTCTCAGCGTCGCATACTTGAATGCCTTGAACGATTAGAGCTAAAAAGCGCCGGTGATATAAATCGCAAACGGCTACGCAAGGTATGGAGGGATCTTTTTCCGAAGTCACGGGTCGAAGAGCGCTCGCTAACTGCCCTCAGTGAAAGCGACTATCCCTGTCTTCTAATCGATAGAGATTCGCAGGAGGCATACCTCTGCAAAGGTCAGTCGCCAAAGGGTGTGCTGTTGCAAGATTCGCTCGGGCAGAGCCATGTTCGCGACCCTGAAACCTTAAACAGTCAGGTGTTCACCTTTAATTCGGTCAAACAGCGAGCGAGTCGCAAGCCGATAACGGCAAGCGATCTGTTTCGACTGGCGATGAGATCTCACCGCCGCTTGCTTAATGAGGCGTTACTCGCTTCGTTGGTGGCTGCAATACTAGGTGTAGGTTCTGCGTTATACACCATGCAGGTTTACGATCGAGTTGTCCCAACGGGAGCCTACTCGACTCTAATTGTGCTGTCTGTCGGTGTTGCGGTGGCGGTGCTGTTGGAGTTCTTTTCAAAGCAGATCAAAACAAGCTTCGTTGATAGAGCCACCGAGTCAGCCGATCTTGGTTTAAGCCAGCTGTTCTTCGAGCGTGGTCTTGACCTAAGTTTGGCAACGCGCCCCAAAACCGTTGGCACGCTGGCAGCCCAGATAAAGAACTTTGAGTTAGTTCGGCAGTTTATGGTGACTTCGCTGTTCTTTTTGTGGGCAGATCTGCCATTTGCGATATTTTTTCTAGGGGTCATCTGGATGATCGGCGGGCAGATTGTTCTAGTGCCTCTTGTTTTGCTCCCACTAGGTGTGCTGTTCGGGCTGCTGCTTCGCGGCCCGATTGAAAAAAATACCAAGCTGAACATGCAGGAGTCCAATAAGAAAAGTGGTCTTCTTGTCGAAGCGCTTGATGGTATCGAGACAGTCAAGGCGGCAGGCGCGCGTAGCTTCTTCACGCAACGGTGGAAGAGTTTGTCTGAGGCTGTAGTAGTGGGTGAATTCCGGGTCAAGCGTCTGTCGGCGTTGGCGACTAATGTGAGTCAGACTCTGCAACAATTCTCTTACATCGGAATGGTTACTTTTGGCGCCGTTTTGGTCGCACAGGGTGAGCTAACTATGGGGTCGTTGATCGCGTGCACCATTTTGAGTGGTCGTGCCTTGGGCCCGCTATCTCAGTTCCCGAATATGCTGGCTCAGGCCAAAAAGTCGAAGATTGCGGTCGAGGCGTTGAATGGCATTATGGCGCTGCCTGTCGATAGAGATGTCAATCAAAGTAAGGTTGTTCCTGATCGTTGCACCGCCCGTCTGGAGACTGACGCGATCTCCTTTGGTTACGACCAGCGACCCGCAGTCTCTTTCCCTGCGTTGCGTTTTAATCCAGGTCAAAAGACTGCAATTCTTGGGGCAGTCGGTTCCGGTAAATCCACATTATTGAAAATACTAGCCGGCCTGTACGCACCTTCAGAGGGTCGCGTGCGGCTGGACGATTATGATCTACACATTCTTGCCGAAGACTTTGTGCGCGAGCAAATTAGTTACCTACCTCAGGACGTGAAGCTTTTCAGTGGGACGCTGCGTGACAATCTGACGCTGGGCTTACCGATGATCAAAGAGAGTGAGCTCAATGAGGCGTGCCAACTTACGGGGTTGTCGCGGGTCATTGCAGGTAATCCGATGGGACTTGATCTGCCGATTCATGAGGGTGGGCAGGGGCTGTCGACGGGTCAACGTCAGCTTGTCGGTATCACACGTCTACTGTTGGCAAAACCAAAGATCGTACTCTTGGATGAACCCACTTCAGCACTGGATCAGCTGTTGGAACAACACCTTCTCAAGGTGATCTTCAGTCAATTATCCGAGGCCACAATCATTATGGTGACGCACAAGCTGGCCCACATAGAGTATGTCGAACGTGTAGCCGTAGTTGATCAAGGGCGCATGGTGATGGATGGCCCACGAGCCGAGGTGATGGCACGCCTTAACGGAAAAGCAGATGCAGGAGGTGCCAAATGAATTGGTTATGGTTCAGGGAGGAGCTTCCCACCGATTTTGGCGCAGTTGAGGTCCGCGCCAGGGTACGAGGGCGACGAGTTGCATTGTGGATGCTGGTGTTTTCTCTGGGTTTGTTCTTTGCATGGGCTGAGTGGGCCGAGATTGATGAAGTGACTCGCGCGGGCGGTTCAGTTATCGCGAGCTCCAAAACGAAGGTTGTTCAGTCGCCAGAGCCCGGAATCGTTGCCGAGATAAATGTGGTGGAGGGCTCTCGTGTCGAGCAGGGGGAGTTAGTTGTCGCTTTGCAAAAGGATCAGACTGCAAGTGAGTTGGCCGAGGTTCGTGCAGAAAAGGCATCACTTGCAGCAGTTCAAGCACGGCTCAAAGCGGAGATAGATCGCGTGGAGCTCAAGTTTTCTGCTGAATTGGATGAATTTCCGAGCTTTATCAGTACTCAGCGCGCGCTTTATGAGACTCGGCAGAAGGCTCTTGCGGATGAGGTGAAAGCAATAGAGGCGATCGCTCGGAATGTAGAGCGTGAGCTGAATCTGCTTCGGCCTCTACTTGCAAATAATGACGTTGCGGAAGTTGATGTCATTCGTTTGGAGCGCCAGCTTGATGAACTGCGTGGTCAGGCGGCGAACACGCGCAACCGTTTTTACCGCGATAGCGCGGCTGAGCTGAGTAAAGTCGAAGAGCAGTTGGCAAGTGTGGAGCAGCGGTTGAACCAAAGTGAGGACCGACTGTCTCGCACTGAGCTGCGAGCACCAGTAAACGGAATCGTCAAAAACCTCGCAGTGACAACTGTAGGCGGTGTTGTTCGACCCGGCGAAGTGCTGCTAGAGATCCTTCCATTAGATGACAGCCTGATTGTGGAGGTGGAAATTCCTCCGTCCGAGATCGCGTTTGTTGATTTGGGTATGCCAGCGACCATCAAAATGGATGCTTATGACTACACCATATTTGGGGATCTAGAGGGAGAGCTGGTTTACCTGAGTCCGGATACGCTGCTAAAACAGACGGACGCCGGTTCAACTCCGTATTATCGAGCGCAAGTACAGACCCTAGGTAAGCGGTTCTCTAAGCGTCCCAACTTCGAGTTCGATATCATTCCCGGTATGACTGCTACTGTTGAGATCAAAACGGGTTCAAATACGGTACTGAACTACCTGACTAAACCTTTGACTAAGACATTGGCTGAGTCGTTTAGCGAGCGCTGATTCCGTTATGTAAGCCAGATGGATCATCAGTGGTTGCGTTTGTCTGATAAACGCAGAGCACAAAAAATACCCCGCACAAAGCGGGGTTAATTTTGCGTGCTTCTTTTCGAGGCTAATCTGGCTGGAAGCGTATATTACCCAGTCGGAATTTTACTGGCTGCTCGCTGTAGATTAAGAAAGGCGAACTCAGATTGATAAAGTCTGCGCCCGCTTCGTCGAATTTAGACAAGGGTATCTTGACCGTCGTCCAACTTGACTCGCTCGTCGAATTGACGTCGGGCAAGAAATCGATAAGCGAAATTTCACCCATGCATGGCCAGGTGCAGTGCATCGCGAGCTTGAGCTCAGCCGGCGGCTCTGAGATTAGGTCGATATCGAACACGAGGTGCCCGCCAGAGCTTATGTAGCCACGGGCATCCAGGGTGTCGTCTTCCAACATTCGGACATAGATCTGCGCGGGCTCACCGCTAAATTCGACTAATAAGGCATCTTGCTGGTGTTTGTAATCGATAGGCGTAGTAGAGACGCCGGGGACCGATGTTTTCGTGCCTTTCGACACTTTAACGGGGCTCCAGTTGTTGCCCGCACCCGACATGACCATCTCGAAGTCGGCATCAGCAGTGGCGCCAAATAGTTCGAGTAACTCTGTCGCCGTTGATGCTGCAGAGATACCGCAAGCACCTTCACTTAAGTCGAGCTGGATATCGCTTAGGTCGACACCCATGTCAGCCGATCTGTTTCTGTCATAGGCAAGCCCATAGCCGAATGGGAACAGTGGTGCGTGTTCACCGTTCAGGTCTTGCTCGTGCTCTGGACGTTCAAAGTTGGGTATGTGAGAGGGCGCAACATTGATTGAGGTTCCGCATTTAGTTGCTGGCCACGAAAAACTCAGTCGGCCGCGGAAATCATAACCAAACTCTTCGAACAACAGGTCGGTAATACCCGCTGCCTCAGTCCCAGGTAGCCACGCTGCAACGAAAGCATCAGATAATTGAATCTCCTCATTAACGTAAAGCGGTCTGCCGCTATACATCACTGTTACCACCTTGCGGTTAGAGGATTTTAGAGCGCGGAGGAGTTCCAAATCGGCAGCGTAAGAGCGTTTGATCTTGGCATATTCAAGGGTGCGCGAGCCTTTGATATCGCCCATCATCTCAGCGTACGGATCCTCGCCAATCACGACAAGAGCAATCGCATCCCCAGGCGCTTTTTCTAGATCAGTGTATACGTTCTCGATACCTACAACACTCTGCACTGCTTGCAGCAGCGTTTGCGCACCCGGGAAATCGCGATCGATAATATTCTCATCGCCTTGCCAGGATAGCGACCAGCCACCAGTCTGTTTTTGGATATCGTTTGCACCGCTACCCAAGACTACAAATTTTGTTTGGCTAGAAAGTGGTAGTGTGGACGAGTCATTCTTCAATAGCACAAGAGATTCGCGCACAGCTTGGCGAGCGAGCGTGCGATGCGATTCTCGGCCGAGAAGATTCTCCGCTCCAGCATGTCGGCGTGCTGCAGGGGACGGTTTTTCCCATAGCCCTGCGCGCATTTTGACCCTAAGTACACGAGTTACGGCATCATCGATGCGACTCATCGGTATCAGTCCGGCCTCTACCTGCGTCACAACATTGGAAAAGAACTGTTTCCAGTCTTTGCGCGCAGTCACCATGAATACGTCGTTGCCGGCAAGAACTGCCTGAGGACAGTTTCCAGAAGTACATCCGCTGATCTCGGATATTCCATTCCAGTCGGTTATTACAATGCCATCAAATCCCATCTTATCTTTGAGAACATCTGTAATGATGTATTTGCTGCCGTGGAGTTTGTAATTGTACCCACCAGATTCGAGCAGATCGTAGTTCTTCTCGTTGTGCCACGAATTGAATGATGTCATTACTACTTGAGCGCCGGCTTCTAGCGCTGAGAAATATCCTGGCGCATGAATATTTATAAGGTGCTCTTCGCTGTAGTGGTTCTCGCCACGATCGACACCTTTGAATGTGCCACCGTCGCCAACCCAGTGTTTCACAGTAGAGATGACTTTATCTGTGTCTAAGCCTTGACTGAGGTCGCCTTGTAGCCCCTTAACCATGCGTTTAGCGTATGCGTATGTGATTTGTGGATCTTCTGAGTACCCCTCATACACACGTCCCCAGCGGTAATCGCGGGGCACAGCGACTGTGGGGGCAAAAGTCCAATCCAAACCTGTGGCAGCGATCTCCAGTGCTGTAGCAGCGCCGATCTCTTCAATTAGATCCGGATTGTTTGCTGCACCCAGTCCGATGTTATGCGGGAACAAAGTCGCTTTGAACACGTTGTTGTGGCCGTGTACTGCATCAGTTGCCCAAGCAAAAGGTACTCGGAATCCGCGGTCGGAGTAAGCGCGCTCCAGAGCTTGATAGAACTTCTCCGACTCTTGCGCCCAGTCAGTTGCTGAAGCATATTTGTTGTTGCTAGGCCAAGCTCCACCACCATTTAAAACCGAGCCAATTTTGTACTCTTCTGCCTCTTCGGGTGTTATCTCACGTAGGTCAGGCTGAATCATCTGACCAACTTTTTCTGGCAGTGTCATCTTGCTGAGTAT
>JAYQBD010000111.1:0-6571 GCA_038137135.1 Oceanospirillaceae bacterium
CGCAAAGAGATCCGTCAGGGTATCGCAACGGTTAAGCATCAGGATATGGCTGGCTCTAACATCGGCGACGACCATAAAGAGTACTTCGCGGGTGATGCTGCACTGAAAGCCGGCGGTAAAGATAACACTATGGGGCAATTTGAGAATATCGGCTAAGGCCTAGTCTCTCGAACTCTAAAGCCCGTCTTCTGACGGGCTTTTTTGTGCCTTAGAGTTGGCAGGCAATATGCAAGGCTCTCTATGATCAACACACCGAGCACGAAAAGTAGGAGGGCCTATGGTTGTTGTAATAGATGATGATGGTACCCAAGGGCGGGTGCTGGCAGAGACGATAAAGAACCGTGGTGTGGACGCGCAGAACATCACACACTGGGATCAATTACAGAAAATATTGATGCGCAAAAGCATCTCTTGCCTAGTGATCGACTACTACCTGCAGGATGGTTGGGCTGGCCCAGAGCTCGCCAAACTACTGCGCAGTTTCGGGCTCGGTGAGGTTCCAATTTTCTTCACCAGCAGCGACAACTCTGAGGTTGTGCGCCGCCAGTGTGAGGCAAGCGGTTTCCCATTTGTTCCCAAGAAGTGGCGCTGGCTGCTAGCTAATCTTGTTGTTGCTCGCGTTCTGCGCCAGCTATCATCAGGGGTAATGCAGCAAGCGCGCTGAAAACGCCCTACAGTGTTAGAAGCGCATTCCACTCGTTCAGGTAAGCCTGCGCGGCGAAGCGAATATGAGCGTTCGGTTCGCCGTACCCCTGATAGTTCCCGACACGCTGTACCACCTCAAAGAAGACGCCCTGTACTTCACGGGTGTAGCAGTGAAAGAACTCACCCTCGTCATTGCGATCGAACAGTACATTCGCCGCTTTGAGCTTTTCTATCTGCTGCGGCGGCAGTTGGAAGCGCGCCTCAATATCGCGGTAGTAGTTCTCAGGAATCGGCAGAATATTCTGCTCACCGATCTGTGCCGCCATCTTAAAGATATCCTCACAGGCAAAAGCGATCTGCTGCACACCCGATCCGCGTGAGCGCTGAATAAAGCGCTGCGGCGATGCCTGACGCGCCTCGGTCATATTGATTGGTAGTCGCACCTTGCCGTTGGGGCTTGAGGCAACCCGACTTGTCACCAAACCATAGATATCTGGTAGGTCCTGGGCGGGATCAATTTTGAAATCGAGCACCGATTTGTAGAAGAAGCTGGCCGAGAGAAACTCAGTGTTGCTGACCGACTGAGCGACATGGTCGACACGTTGGAGGCCAAGATCCGCTGTTTCGACACCTTCAATCTGTTCAAAATCGATATCGAAGAAGCGGAATTTCTGCGAGCGCTCCACCAGATAAACCAGCGAGTCACCAATCCCTTTAATGGCTGGAATATTGAGCTCACCGGGGCCTGTTTGGTTATTGAAGCGACGCATGCGGTAACGGTCCGCGCGCTTCAGAGAGCCTTTGGCATCATTAGTGGTAAACGCCAAAGCACAGACTGAAGCGCCGTGACGCTTGTAGTGCTGATGCGCAGAACTCTCTCGCTCGCGATTGAGCACTAAGTTGATGTCGTTCATCTGCATCAATCCGACATCTTTAGAGACATGACTGTAGTTCTCTTTGAACCCGAGCGCCTCCAGCATCTTCAGCAGCGCGTCGCCCTCCTCGCCCTCAATCGCAAATTCGATAAATTCGTAATCGGTCACCTCAGGCTTCGACTCTTGAGTAGCCTCGGGTTGCTGAAGCTGCTCGTCCAGCCAGATCATCGAGCGCATACCATCGACAGCACGCTCCTTGGCCGAGGATGCACGGAATTCATCATTGAAGATCTCGTGCGAGATATAGTCGTCAAAGCCTTTATCACGAAGTACCTGCATAAACTCTACTACAGGCAGATCACCCTGCCCCGGGAAGCAACGGAAGTGACGGCTGTACTGCAGAAAGTCGTGCATCTGCAGCAGCGGTGCATCTGCAATCTGCACCAATGCAATTTTATCGTTGGTGATCTCATCGCGTAGGCAATCGAGTGTGTTACCGCGCGAGAACATATGGAAGGTATCAAGGTTGATACCCAAAGCCGGATGATCGGCCAGTTTGACGATATTCCAGGCATCTTCATAGTCAGCAGTATGGCGTCCCCAAGCCAGCGCCTCATATCCGACTGTAAAGCCCTCTTTTGCAGCTAGGTCGGCAATATGAGCAAGATCAGCGGCTGCGCGAGCAGGATCATTGATACACAGGGGCGACACGTTTGAGCAGCAGAGCATACGGCGAGTGCCGAGTTCATGCATCATCTCGAACTTGCGCTGGACATAGTATATTTTCTGTTCGCGTATGGGATCGGGGTTAGCTTCTAGATCGCGAAACGGTTGGAGCGCGAGGATATGCAGGCCTAGGTCATCAGCGATCTGCCGTACATCACCTGGCGTCCCCGAGAACTGTATTAGGTCATTCTCAAAGATCTCCACAGCATCAAAACCAGCATCAGCTGCGGCTTGGAGCTTATCTGGCAGAGAACCAGACAGAGTGACTGTGGCGATCGCTGTTTTCATAATCCGAATCCTCAATATCCAACGCAGGGACGCTACTTAACCTTCCTTTTAATATTACTAAATTAATTAAATAGTATCTAATAACTTTTGTTATACATGCGCTAGGGCATCGTGAAGCGGACAAATCAATAAATAAAATTGATCAAAAAATTAAAGACAATTGACTTTACAAATATTAATGAGTAACCTTCATCCTGCTCGACGTTTTATCGACTATTTATGCCCACCGTTTCGAAGTATTGCCCAATTCCTCGTCCTGTTTTCATAAGTACACTTAAAAATCTAGCAAGCCGACCGCCTCGATATCGAGACGGAAATTTTTACGAAAATAGGATATCTATCCCATGTCAAATACACATACTGGAACCGTTAAATGGTTCAACGACGATAAAGGTTTTGGTTTTATTGAGCAGGCTTCAGGCCCTGATGTCTTTGCCCACTTCAAGGCGATCACGGGCGACGGCTTCAAAACCCTTAAAGAAGGTCAGCAAGTAGAGTTCACTGTCTCTCAGGGCCAGAAAGGGCCACAGGCTGACAATATTCGTGTGATCTAACACCGATTGCCCGCTTCAGGGGGGCTTTTAACAAGTCCCCCAAATCCTCCTTGCGACCTCTCTTGTTTCAAATCTAATTCAACCTGTTTGGGTTGTGACCTGAGTACTCATTTGCATCCGATGCGGCCACCTCGGCACCGCGGATCGCAGATTCCCCAGAACATACAGATTTCACACTCTTGCTCTCATTGAAAAAGAGAGATCATCGCTCAACCCAACGTCTAGGTATGCGCTTGAAAGGGCTCCATACCACTAGGTGTTACTGAGACAGAACAACATGGACAACTATCTGATTACACTGCACTCTGATGGTAGCATTATGTGTGCGGAAAACCGGCACGGGCTTCTGTGCTTCAAAACAGACACAGAAACACTCGAACAATGGACACTGCGATGTTCGCAGCAATTGAGCACTGGCTCATCGCTGAGCGAGGCGGCTGAGATCCGGCGCTGACCCTTGTAGACACCTCGCCGCCAGACTAGGTGTCACAGAGCTTTTCGCGTCAGCAAGTCGTAAATGCACCTCGCTGTTTAGGCTACTTACGGCGTTTAGCGATGCGCTTCTCTATTTCAGCGATCATCGCGCCGGCCATATCCATGCCAGTTGCATACTCTATGCCCTCAAGGCCGGGAGATGAGTTCACCTCGAGCAACAGCGGACCTCGACTCGAACGGATAATATCGACACCGGCGACCTGCAGACCAAGAGTCTTGGCAGCTTTGATCGCCAGTTTACGCTCATCCGGTGTGATCTTAACAACAGCCGCGCTACCACCTTGGTGGATATTGGCACGAAACTCACCGGGTGCTGCTGTGCGTTGAATCGACGCGACCACCTTGCCATCAATCACGAAGCAACGCAGATCCTTACCCTGAGCCTCTTTAACAAACTCCTGCACCAACAAGTTTGCTCGTAGAGATTTAATTGCATTGATCACCGACTCCGCCGCTTTATCGGTCTCAGCGAGCACTACACCGCGCCCTTGAGTACCCTCCAACAGTTTCACAATGAGTGGCGCACCACCCACCATCGAGATCAAATCCTCAGTCTCCATTGGCGAGTTAGCAAAACCACTGACCGGGATGTCCAGGCCACTTTTTTGCAGTAGCTGCAGCGAGTAGAGCTTATCGCGGGACATGGTAATGGCGTCAGCCGTGTTCTGAGTGTAAACACCCAAACTATCGAAGTGACGCGTCAGCGCACAGCCATAAAAAGTGATAGACGGACGGATGCGCGGGATAACCGCGTCCAGGCCAGTCACTACGTCTCCACCGCGGTAGTGAATCTCTGGATTCTCGGCATCCAGCTTCATGTAACACTGTTTGATATCGAGGAACACCATCTCATGCCCACGCTCCTCGCCCGCTTCCATCAGGCGGCGGTTAGAATAGAGCTCGGGGTTGGAGGCCAGCACACCGATACGCAGACCTTTCGCCGCGCGCTCAGAGACACCGTACATCTTGCGCACCTCTGTGATGGAGAGATCGCCCAGGTTAAAGTGGGCGCTTGGGTCGACCAGCATCCGACCCTGCATCGCCTCGCGTCCCAGCAGCATGCGGTAGCCCATGGTATCGCGATTGGTCAGCGTCAATTCGATATCCCAGTTCTGACCACCGAGCAACATGGGTACACGAATCACATAGCGCCGCTCGGATGTGCCGTTGGAACTGCGAATAGTGCGACGATCCACCACGGGGGACTCACAGCGCAGCACTGTGGTGTCACTCTTCTGAATGGGGTGGATATCGAAACTGACCCACTGCTCGCCGTTACGGTTAAATGAACGGATATTGAACGCGTGTAGCGCCGAGGTTTTTGCACCCGAGTCTACGCGGGCTTTGACAGCGTGAATGCTCAGCGTTGGAAACGCACACCACTCTTCACTACCAACAATAATACGATCTTCCATTAATTCTCCTCCGTGGGAGCATATATCCGGGTAAAAAAGTTCCGCGAGAATAGTGTAAAAAGTAGACACTTCCTAGGAATTTTTCCGCCAAACTGGTTATAGTTCGTCAATTGTTTGCGGAGAAATATTCATGTCAGTTGCAGCCACCTCCCAAAGCCGAATGATCACGCCGGTGTTGATCGCAAGCTGTATCATTCTGCTGCTCGGATTCTCTATCCGTGCCTCCTTTGGCTTGTTCCAAATTCCGATCGCCCAAGAGTTTAACTGGTTGCGAGCTGACTTCTCCTTTGCGATCGCTATCCAAAACCTCGCCTGGGGCATAGGTCAGCCGCTCTTCAGCGCGATCGCCGAGAAGTTTGGCGATCGTAAAGCGATCGTTCTTGGTGTGGTCTGCTATGCGATTGGTCTGTTTATCTCAGCTTTCGCTATCACGCCAGGGCAGCATCAATTCCTGGAGATTTTAGTTGGATTTGGTATCGCCGGTACTGGCTTCGGCGTACTGCTAGCGATTGTTGGCCGCGCAACGCCCGCTAAGCACCGTTCAATGGCGCTGGGTATCACTACCGCAGCGGGTTCCGCAGGTCAGGTTATCGGCCCTCCTGTCGTACAGATGCTGCTAAACAACTTCGTCTGGCAGGAAGTCTTTGTAATTATGGCGGTGGGTATTTTAGCTGTGATGCTGCTTCTACCGTTCATCAAAGCGCCCTCGGATGACAGCAGCGCACCCACCACAGACTCCATGGGAACAGTGGTCAGAAACGCCATTAAAGATAAAACCTTCATCTTTATATTTATCGGCTTCTTTAGTTGCGGTTACCAACTCGCCTTTATCACCGCGCACTTTCCCGCCTTTATTACCGAAGTGTGTAGCGTTATAGAACCAACGAGCCTAGTTCGCTCGCTGGGGATCACCACAGCTTCAGGCCTGGGAGCAGCAGCCATCGCGTTTGTCGGCTTCGCCAATATTGGCGGTACTATTTTGGCCGGTTGGTTAGGCGCGAGACATTCGCGTAAGTATCTGCTGGCGAGTATCTACGCGGGACGCACGATCGTTGCCGCGGTCTTTATTCTCTCGCCTATCACACCGGAATCGGTGGTTATCTTCTCCATTCTGATGGGTGCTCTGTGGCTTGCGACTGTACCGCTAACGTCGGGGCTGATTGCCCAGATCTACGGCCTGAAGTACATGGGCACACTTTACGGACTGGTCTTCTTCTCGCACCAGCTAGGTGGATTCATTGGAGTCTGGCTGGGCGGCACGCTCTACGACGCTTACGGCAGCTACGACGTCGTCTGGTGGGTCGGCATAGGCGTCGGGGCACTCTCAGCGATTATCCATCTGCCGGTGGATGAGCGCCCAGTGGCTGAGCGCAATACGGGGCTACAGCCCGCCTAACTTCTCGTCAGGATCAGGCGATTTGAACGCGGTCGCGCCCTTTAGCTTTAGCTAAATAAAGGGCGCCATCGGTGATCTCAATCCAGCGCTCGAGGTTCGCCAAACTAGCCTGATGCTGGCTCAATCCAATTGAGACAGTGACGGCTGGCACATTTTCGAGCTTCGTTTCGCGAATGG
>JAYQBD010000112.1:0-6368 GCA_038137135.1 Oceanospirillaceae bacterium
TCGGTCTGGACGTTGAGGTGACGCCTCACTCTGCAGGCAAGTTGGCGGTGGACGCGCTGCTAGATAACCGGGCGCAAATCGCAACCAGCTCTGAATTTGTTGTGGTCAAGAGTAGTTTTGATAACCCTCAGTTACGCATTCTTGGACACATAGCCTCTGCAGAGAACACCCATTTCACTGCTCGTAAAAGTGCCGGGATAACCGGGCCCACCGATGTTAAGGGTAAGCGCTTGGGCGTAACAGTCGGTAGTACTGGCGAGTACTTTTTGGGACGTTTCCTAGAGGCACAAGGACTGAGTATTGAAGATGTCGAAATTGTAAATCTGGCACCTCCAAAGATCGTTGAACAGATGCTAACTGCAGAGATAGATGCCAGCATCACTTGGCACCCTAACGTCTACCGAATAGAGCAAGGCCTGGGAGATGACGCGCTCAGCTTTCCCGCGCAGCAAGATCAACCCTTCTACTTTGTTTTGACGACCACCGCTGACTACCTAAAGTCTCATGAACAACACCTGGATCGCTACTTCCGCGCACTACTTAAAGCACAAGAGTGGATTGTTCAGAACCCGGCGGAGCTAAAGGCCTACATCACCCAAAAGATGGATTTGGACCCCGCTTACGCTGACCTCTCTGTGGAGATGTTCCATTGGCGTGTCGATTTTTCCCAAGCCTTGCTGGTTGCAATGGATGCTGAGAAGCGCTGGGCAATGGAAATAGGTGTTGTTGCAAGCGAAAACCCGCCTGACTTCACCGACCAAATAGCGCCAGACGCTGTAGAAAAAGTTGTCGGTCGCGTATCGGTCATCCATTAGATGAAACTACGCTCGCTAACGCTCAGCTTTTCCGCTCTGGCGGTCCTACTAATCACGCTGTCTGTGGCGGCGATATCAATCGCCTATCTGCAGTTCAATCAGCTTCGGGCTACAAATACCCTTGCCAATGAACTGCTTGGCGAGTCTGAACAGCTGGTTAATGTCACCCTGGACTATCTGCTCTTCTCTGAGAGCCGGTCCGCACGCCAATGGCGTAGTAAGTACGCTGAGATAGAGCAAAGTCTAGAGCTGCTGGAAAACCAGAGCAATAACCGGCAGCAGATGCACATTCTCAGAGAATCCTACGAGCGAATTGGGCGAGTTTTTAAACGGCTGAATGATACGCAGCTAGCGGACCAACGAGACCTAGCAGCTCAGATATCTCTGCACCTCTTTGAACTACAGAATAATATCCGCAACATAAATTTTAATCTTGGACGTGATATTGATGCGGCGATTGATCGGCTTGTGCTAACGGGCATTCTATCCCTGACCGGCCTAACATTATTTATTCTGGCCAATCTCGGCTTTGTCATTCGCCGCATTCTGCAGCCGATTCGACTGCAGGAGCGAGAGATCGCTCGTGTCACTGATACCAATCTGAGTTACCAACTCACATTGACTCATCAAGATGAGATCAGCTCGCTGTCTGACTCACTCAAACTGATGATTCAGAAGCGCCGTGAGGCTGAGACCGACCTGCAAGCAGCTAACGAGACGCTTCAGGCTGCCAATAAAGAGCTAGAGAGCTTTGCCTACATCGCGTCACATGACCTCAAAGCCCCACTAAGAGGCATTAAAAGCTTGGTCAGCTTGCTGACACGCGAGCTTGGCGAAGATCTTAGCCCCGATGCGAAACGCTACGTGGATCTGATGGCTAATCGTACCGAGCGTATGCAGGCACTACTTGAGGGTCTGCTGCAATACTCCCGGATTGGTCGCACGCTCTCGGTGGATGAGGAGATCGACACAAGTAAACTCGTTGATGAGATCAGAACATTGATCGATGCTGGCGGTCAGTGGACCATCATCAACGGCGATAACCTGCCCCGCCTAACAACTCAACGCGCCCCTTTTGAGCTGGTACTACGTAACCTTATAGACAATGCGATTAAGCACCATGATCGCGAGTCCGGCACCATTCGCATCGATGCGCGTACTGTTGCAGAGCGTTATGAATTCAAAGTGTCCGACGATGGTCCAGGTATCGCGCCGGAGTATCAGGAACGGATCTTTCAAATTTTCCACACGCTTAAACCTCGAGATGAGGTTGAGGGAAGTGGGCTAGGATTGGCGCTGGTGCAGAAGACCGTAGAGCACTTTGGTGGCAGCATCAGAGTCGAGTCCGATCCTGAACGCGAGCGAGGCGCAAAGTTCATCTTTACCTGGCCGAAAGCATAGCGTTGGCGCAAGCGGCTCAATAAAAATGTTCTACACTTTCCAAAGTAAGTAACCACAAAAAGGATCGCTCGGTTGGCACATATTCTTTTCATAGATGATGATGAAGTGGATCGCCTTGTGCTGGCGGATATTCTGCAACGACACGGCTTCTCTTACACCTCGGCATCGGACGGTGAAGAGGCGGTACGCCTTGTAAGACAAGAAGGTGCACCAGACCTTTTGATCACCGACCTAATAATGCCAGGCAAAGAGGGTATCGAAACCATCCGCGAGATCAGAAAGCTCGTTGGTGATCTGCCCGTTATAGCGGTGTCTGGGGTGCCGAGCGCTGGAGAGTACCTAGATATGGCGAGCATACTAGGTGCCGATGCTGTTTATGAGAAACCTCTGGACGAGGCGGTGCTGATTGAAAATATTAACGCGTTAACCGGAGCACAAATATGACCCAGGGGCAGTTAGTAAACATTCTACTGGTTGACGATGATGAGATTGATGTCGAAACAGTAAAGATGGAACTGCGCGACCACCGCATCGCAAACCCTGTCCATGTTGCCCGTGATGGCGTTGAGGCGTTGGAGATCTTGCGTGGTGAGAATGGTCGACAAAAATTGGGAGCGCCCTACCTCATTCTGCTCGATATCAATATGCCACGCATGAATGGTCATGAATTTCTAGAAGCGATCCGTCAGGACCAAGAACATAAGCGCGCAATTGTTTTCGTGCTAACGACATCAAATGATGATGCCGATCGCTTCAAAGCCTACCAGCACAACGTCGCCGGATATATTGTCAAAGATCACGCGGGCGAGAACTTCCACAACGCTATCAAACTACTCGAGCACTACTGGAAGGTTGTCGAGTTTCCACCCAAGTAGGTGCGCACTTCTGTCAGTGTTTCACCCAGCGCATTAACAAATTTATCGCTGTTCGATTTAGCTGCGGGCCTAGCGACCTCAATGTTCATTAGCGTATCGCAGAGGTCTGAGGTGGTGGTGTTTTTTCCAAGATTGCATCTCTGAGCAGGGCCCGGCTAACAGGGTCACTTCATCGGACTGCACGTCCAACTCAAAAATCGCCCGATCACAGTAGAGAAAGAGTTCTTTAAACGATTTCTGGTATCTCACCAACGGATTACCGTTAGAGCTACTCTCTATTCTCCACTGCCCCCTAGCCGATAGTTAGACAAGTTAGTTGCTCACAAGAGATCCAGCCAACTTTGAACAGCTGTGATTAGCGCCTCATTCTGCCCTTTAAAGTAATGGTCGGCACCCGGTACAGCTAACTGCTGTGACTTCGGATTTCCCGCCCTCTCGATCATCTCCAATCGGTCTGGAGCCATACGCAATACCGCGGGGTAGTCGTTAAAACCGTAAAGGTCGAGCACCGGCATCGGCATTTTATCGAGCTGGAAGGGTTCAACCATCGGCTGCTTATAGTCGGTCGCGCCCATACCAATGCCGACATAGGCATCAAATTTAGCTAGTGCAGCCTCGGACTCATTCTTAATCCAACGCTGCGCCATATGCGAACCACAGCTGTGTGCCAGTAGTATCGTCTTCTCGCTCTCTTGTTCTTTGGCATAGTCTAAAGCTGCAGCAATGCGCGGGCCAGCCGCATCAAAGATCTCAGCGTAATCGAAGTATTTGGAGGACTTTTCGAGTACGGGCAACTGTATGCTCAGGGTATTCCACCCAGCTTCGGCCAAGCCCACACGTAGCGGATTAACAACGGTCTCCCAATCAGGATGGAAGCCGCGACCATGCGCAATGACCACCGTCCCCTGAGCCTCATCCGCCTCCATATAGATGGCTAGGAAGCTGTGTCCCTCAGCCTCAAGTTCAATCGCCTCACCGTCCCAAATCACATCAACGATCTCATCAGCCATGCGCTGCTCACGCGCAAGGTCGGGTTCGGCCGCCTGCACGCTAACAGCCATCAACAGCGCGCTAGCCGGTAGCAGGAAAGAGAGCTTGGTTCTTTTCATTTGAGTATCTCCCGAGACATTCGGCGATCGAGCTTTCAGCTCAGTCTGTATTGTTATTGCCGTAGAATTACATCGACACCGAGCTTTGAGCAAGTATTAGCTTAACTGAGCCAGACACTGCCAACTCTGTTGCCCACTCGCCCAGTACTTACGCTCAAAGGCGCTCATCGGCTCTACGGCTCTGTATTCCTCTACATCCGTTTGGATACCGGCTACACCCAAAGCGAGCGCAAACTCATCTATATAGGTTTTCCAGTTACTGCGTACACAGAGCTCTCCGCCCAGCTGCAGAAGCGAACTGAAAACCGGACTCGCATGCCACCGACGCTGCAGATGACCTGGTTTCGGATAGGGGTTTGGGTAGAGCAAAAAGTGATAATCCAGCCGCCAACCTGCCTTTTCAGCAAGACGCCAGAAGTCCATCAAATCAGCGCGTACAAAGAGCAAATTATCGACGGCGTCATCAAAACAGCGCTGATGTTTATCCAACCGTGCCTCGGAGCGATCCAACGCGATGACCGCATGATTCGGATAGCGTTGAGCGATCACCCGAGAGCTTTCACCGACGCCACAGCAAGAGTCAAAAATCAGCGGCTTTTGTTGCCCCTGGTACCACTCACTCGCCCGATCAAAAGCTGCTTGGGTGTGTTCGGCGATCGGTTTTTTGAAGGGGTGTTCCAAATTGCGCCGAACGACCTCCTCTAAACGTTCATGTATACCTGTCTGACTAGAGGTCACGACACGAGAGTTAGCCATATTGGTATAAACCTCCCAGATCAGAGTAACGTGCCAAGAGCTGTTGCAGTCGTAAACGTCCAATCGACTCAATATAACCCCACAAACCTCCTTCCTGATGCTGCGGAAAGCCAAGCCCTAACGCGGCAGCTAGTTGCAGATCGTCAGAGCACTTAATAACAGACTCATCAAGAGCACGCAGAGATTCAGTCAGCATCGGCAGCATCATGCGCCAAAAAATATCCTCATCGCTGATACTGCTTGCCTCTGAACCCCAATTAGACAGCAGATCCACATTAGGCTCGCGCAAGCGCTCTCCCTTCTCGTTTTGTGAATAGCTGTAGAATCCCGATCCGGTTTTCTGCCCTAGCTGGCCAACCTCGAGCAGTTTTTCAAAAACTGAAGGCTCTTTATGCGCCATGCGCTCAGGATAGCCCTCTTGCAGGACTCGGTCGGCCCCCACCATCACATCCATGCCGATCAGATCAGCCAGATAAGCTGGGCCCATCGGCCAGCCGAAGGTCTCCATCACAGAGTCGATCCGCTCGATAGCGACCCCCTCTTTGACCAACAGATCAAAGCCGTGGAAGTAGGGAAAGAGAACACGGTTAACCAGAAAACCAGGACAGTCCCTCACAACCACCGGCTTTTTACCCAAGCTAAGAGCAAATTCGACACAGGTCTCGAGCGTTTGCTCGCTGGTCGCTGTACCCTGGATAACCTCAACCAGTTGCATCTGCGCGACTGGATTAAAGAAGTGAAGTCCACAGAAACGCTCCGGACGCTCTAGTTCTCCTGCAAGACGATCAATTGAAATTGTCGAGGTATTGGTGGTCAGAACCGCATCCGTCGCGAGCGTTCGTTCTGTTTGCTGCAAAACTGCAAGCTTTATCTGTTCACTCTCAACAACAGCCTCAACGAGTAGATCGAGCTGCCCAAAACCAGCCTGATCATTCTGAGTCACCAGACAGGATTGCGCCCTAGCCAAAGTCACTTGATCGATGCGTTGGCGCTCCAGTTCGCGTTGCAGAAGGTTGGTTATTTGCCGCTCAGCGCGCTTGAGGGCCTCGTCGGAGAGATCAACAAGGCGGGTTGGGATACCACAAAGCGATGCTTGATAGGCGATACCGGAGCCCATCACTCCGGCACCTAAAACGGCAAACTGGCTTACAGACATGGGAACACCCCTAGGTATTGGCTTGCGTAGGGCGCTATTGTACGTCAAAAGGAGGCCTTTATGAGGCACAAGCCACATCAGATACATATCGGATGAGATCGACAAACCACCTAAACTGAGTGCGGCGAGCAAGTAGTTCGGATAGATCTAGTTTAATAATTCTAAGCGGCAGTGTGCGTTTTAACGTCTACACTGATTTTTGCGTCTACACTACATCTAGGACAGTTATTACTACGGAGACAGATCATCCCTATGC
>JAYQBD010000113.1:0-6340 GCA_038137135.1 Oceanospirillaceae bacterium
TGAAGAGACTTTTAAAGGTAAACCAAATGCCAACAAGAAAAACAAAAAAACTAACGATTAAAGACGTTGCCCGAATACTCGAAGTATCCACCGCAACCGTCTCTAACGCCTTCAACCGTCCAGATCAACTCTCTGAGGCGCTACGCGAGCGCATTTTAACCGAGTGCAAGAAGCTCGGTTATGTTGGCCCCAGCGCAGCTGGGCGTTACCTGCGCACCGGCCGTTCAGGCGTAGTCGGCGTAGTACTCACCGACAGCCTCGCCTACTCCATGAGCGACTACGTCGCCTCGCACTTCTTGGCGGGTCTTGCCGAAGTCTTCGACGAGGCTCATCTCAACATGCTGCTGCTATCGGCGCGCGATATGGACCAATCAGGCCGGCAGCGTCAGCATGAATCGATGGTCGATGGATATATCGCTTACGGCATGATCACTTCAGATGGACGCACCTACGAGCACCTCCTACGCCAACAGAAGCGTCTTATCGTTGTCGATAACCTGATCGAGGGATACCCGGCAATCAACGTCGACAACCGCGGCGCCGCTTATGAAATTGCCCGCTACGCACTGAAAGAGAAACCCCAAAACTTGGGTATTCTTGGCCTGAGGGTTACCAGCTTTCCGCGCATCTCACGCCTCACCGAAGAGGATATAGATGGCGCACCCGAGTCGATCTCAATCGATCGCCTCAACGGCTACTTCGATGCAATCAAAGACGCGGGAATAGAACTCCCGCTGGACCGTATCTGGAACATCCCACTGAATACCCACCGCTGGGCCTATCAGGCGGCCAGAGAGGCGCTAAACACCGTCCCCCGCCCTGACCTACTGCTGTGTATGTCAGACGTCATAGCGATGGCAACGCTGCAGACCGCGCTGCAGATGGGCCTCAGAGTACCTGAGGATCTGAGAATAGTCGGCTTCGATGGCATTCCAGAAGCACAAAACCTGCATCCAACCATCACCACTGTGCAGCAGCACTCGGTCGAGAAAGGACGTCGTGCAGCAAGGATGTTCTTGGAAGCGGATAATAATGAAAATGTGGTTTTACCTACCGAGCTGCTGATCGGGGAGTCTTGTCCCTGAAAGCTGCCGCCGGTCGGTTAATTCGCTGCGCGAACAAACCTCCTACATTGAACTCTGTGGGAGGCTTGTCGACCAACGGGAGATGAGGCGACAACTTTCGGACGCTCCCTTAATCGTTCGCCAACAAAACCCTACCTATCAGCTTATTCTAAATAAGCCAAAAAGTGGGTCTGACCCTGATTTCCTACCCTCGACACCCACTCAACAGATCCAAGTCAGGCTGATAAATAGAAGTCTCCACTCCGGTAATGCTCAACATAGTGTCAAACAAATTATCATGCGAGTACCCACCCTGCTCGGCTCGAGTCTTCAGGCAGTTCACATCAATCGCTAGCTCTCGCTGAGCAGCATCAGAGAACCAGAGCAACCAGGGAACATGCGTCTGCTCATCAGGCGCGATCGCGTAGGGCATGCCATGTAAGTAGACGCCATTCTCACCCAAAGACTCGCCGTGATCAGAGATATACACGACCCGCGAAGCATATTGCGGATACTGATCTCGAACCTTCTTAATAGTCTCCGCAATCAGATTATCGGTGTGCAAAATAGTGTTGTCGTAGGTGTTTATAATCTCGTCACTTGAGCAGTTCTGAATGTCGGCACGCTGGCAGTCTGGTACAAAACGACGAAACTTATCGTCGTATCGCTCAAAATAGGTTGGCCCATGACTACCATTGGTATGCAGGGTAATCACAATATCCCCTGTGGATCGGCTCGCAATTGCTCTATCCAACTCTGAGAGCAGAATATGATCATCACAAAACTCGTTGGTACAGAACTCTGAATCCGTGTCTTGGGTGTAGTTCCAAGTTTCAATACGATCACACACCCCTTTACATCCGCCATCTGTGTCTAGCCAGAGGGGATCAATCTGAGCGTGAGCCAACACATCCATCAACTGGTCTTGATAGCGAACCGCCCTACCATCAAAGTTATCCTTGGACATGCGCGCAAACATACAAGGGACAGAGAGCGCAGTTGCTGTTCCGCATGTACTCACATTCTGCACAGCAACTACACCCAGTTGGGACGTAGAAGGGTTAGTCGCTCGCGCATAACCATTAAGCTGAAAGCTCTGAGCACGTGCAGTTTCACCCAGAATAAGCACCGTGAGTCGCGGTTTGGAGCTCGCTAGCAAACGAGCGTCGTTTCCAAGAGTTTGATACTCCAAGGGCTGAGCAAGAACATTACGATTAACATACTTAATCGTTGCAGCAATGTACTCCACCGGAATGATCATCTTATTGAGATAAGAGTTATTCCTTCCAAACGCGGAGTAATCTTTAAAGTAAAGCGCCGCAATCACTCCAATCACAGCCAAGGATGCTAGCATTGCACCCCCTTTATACAGGCACTCACGCAGAATTGGCTTGTAGATGACCCGAGTCCGCAATATCACAAATGCTGGAACTATACCTAGCAGAACAAAGCTACCAGTTGCCGATAGGCTTAAATACGAACTTGCCTCGCCGTAATTGGTCTCGAAGACATTCTGAATCATCGAGTAATCAAACAACGTACCGTAGGAGTACATCGCATAGGTCACCAGTGCCGATACCAAAACCAGCCCAATACTCAAAGGCTTCAGCAGCCACCGAACGGTGATAAACGAGAACAGGAAGTAGAACAGCGCCCCGAAGAAAAACGGAAGTGAAATTAAAAATCCGACTGAAAGCTCACTCTCTCTGTTTGCGATGATTTTGTAGAGTTGTAGCGTTAACGGGATATTGAGAACGAGCAGAAAATAGAGCGTAAGCCAGAGGGTAAAGCGGTTTGCGGTCATGAGTCAGCCCCTGAAGCTTTCAAAGAGCGGCGAGTCTAGCACAGATACTGACCGACTCAGCTTACAAATTAGTATGTTGCTTAATCTATGGAATCTTTTCGCCGAACTACCCATTTGGAGTCTTATCAACCGAAGAGAGATGATCATATCTAGCTGTAGGAGGCTTATCGACCAACGGGAGATGAGGCGAAACAACACATTGGATTTATCTAAATTAGCCAAAAACCGAGTCCGACCCAGAAAAAAGAAAAGGGAAGCCGAAGCTTCCCTTTTCTAGGTTTCTAACAAGAGCAGGTTTAAACCTGCGCTAAATTAGAATGCGTAGTCGAGACGTACACCAACTTTAGTGTCAGCGTTGTCAGCTGAACCAGCACCAACTGTTACGTTCAGTCCGTCAAGGCCAGCAACGTTAGCTACAGCGTAAGCGCCGTAAAGTGCGTCAGAATCAGCACCGCCAGCTACTTCAGCAGTTTCGTAGTTCAGGCTGAAGCCCATGTAAGATGCGCCTACGTTTACGAACTGTGCATCAGTCGCGTCCATGTCAGCGTAAGAAGCAGTAACTGCTACGCCGCCCAGGTCAGTAGAAGCCATCAGCTGCATTGCGTCTTCGCCTGCACCCAAATCGTCGTCAGCGTTGTCGAAGCCAGCTTTAACTGCGAATGAACCGAAATCGTAACCAACAACGGCACGCAGGCTGTCGTTGGTCAGGTAGCCAGTCAACTGTGCAGTCAGACCTTCAACGGCAGTAACGTTCAGGATAACAGTGTCAGAGTGACGACCAAGGATGCGCTCCTGCAGGCCCGCAGCTGGAGCAACGCGGAAAGCGTCAGCACCTTTAGCGTAAACGCCAGCAGACTCGGTGTAACCCAGAGCAACGTTAGCCATTTCGTTACCAACAACGATGTTGTTGTTGCCGTCTACACCTGTATCGTTAGTCGCGTCGTCGGCAGCGATCTGCAGAGTAGCGCCAGCAGAAACGAATAGACCTGATTCGGCAGTAGTCGAACCAGCGAAAGAAACCAAGATACGGTTAGTTGTTGCTGAAGTCTCATCAGCAGCAGTGTTAGCACCGTTATCAATCTGGTAACGAGCAGAAGCGCCGATTGTCAGGTCAGCCATTGCAGGAGCTGCAACTACAGCAGCAACCGCGAGTGCGATAATTTTTTTCATGAGAGTAGTCTCCAGTTTGTAAGCCTCAATTGTTCTCTGCCTGATCTTGTCCCCCTTGCTGTGTGAACAGCGCGAAAGGTCCGCCGGCTCGAGATACGCATGCATCTTATGCAAAGGTCAGTGCTAGGGTCAACTAAGCATTGGTAAAAAGTTCCCCTAAAACGGCACTTTTTTACGTTTTTTTTTCGAAACCGGCATAAACCATGAAACAAAACCTTAAAGAACAATAGGTTATAAGTTTTGTTCAGTTTTCATTAATTTATAAACGCATTTGTTATAAGGATTGCAATACTTAGAATAAGCAACATTTTACTGCACTTAACCCGTGAACTGCTGTTGCAGGCAACAAAATCTCAGCTGGTACTATTTTTACAGTCTTTTGACTATATGTGGCTCCCGAACCACTATATGTAGTAATATTACGCAAATTTTAGTGTTATTCCTCAGAGTTCTTGAGCTAGAACGCTCGATTCCTTTGGAAATACTACATTCTTGTTAAGATCGCTGTCCTGACTCAATCATTGTAGCGATGGCGTACATATATAGAAGGAAGATGTGCAATGAACCTACTCAGCTCCTCTGTCTCTTGGAAAAAGCTCTCGACCCTGGCACAAGAGACCGCGAATGACCGCATCTCTGATTACTTTGCTGCAGACCCAGCGCGCTTCGACAAAATGAGCCTGCGCCTTGGCGAACTCTTCCTCGATTTCTCGAAAAACAAAATCAACGACAAGGTACTGAAGGCACTTATAGAACTGGCGGAGCACTCGCCCCTGCGCCAGCGTCGCGCGCAGATGTTCTCGGGTGACATTATTAATGTTACCGAGAAGCGCCCCGTACTGCATACGGCACTGCGTAACCGCGGCAATGACTCGGTGATTGTGGACGGTGAAGATGTTATGCCATCCATCCGCGCAAGCCTTGAGAAACTTAAAGAGTTCAGTGAGAAGGTTCGTAGCGGTGAGTGGAAAGGCTGTAAAGGCAACCGCATCACCGACATAGTTAATATAGGTATCGGCGGCTCAGACCTCGGCCCTAACATGACGGTACGCGCCCTACTCCACGCTAAGCACCCAGATCTGAAGCTGCACTTCGTCTCCAACGTCGACGGACAGCATATAAAGAAAGTACTTAAGAGCCTCAAACCTGAGACCACGCTCTTTATCGTTTCGACTAAGACCTTCTCTACCCAAGAGACTCTACTGAACGCGCAGACAGCTCGACGCTGGTTTTACAAGAACGCTGGTGAGGATGCAGATGTCGGTCAGCACTTCGTAGCCGTCTCCACCAACCAAGAAGCGGCAATGGAGTTCGGTATTCGTCAGGAGAACATCTTTGAGTTCTGGGCCTGGGTAGGTGGACGTTACTCACTCTGGTCAAGCATTGGCCTACCAATTGCGCTCTCTATTGGCTACGACGGCTTCATCGAACTGCTTGAAGGCGCCTACGAAATGGACCAGCACTTCCTCAATGCACCGATGGAAGAGAACATGCCAGTAATCATGGCTCTGATCGGCATCTGGTATATCAATTTCCAAGGCGCCGAAACCCAAGCGATCATCCCTTACGATCAGGCACTGCATCAGCTGCCAGCGTTCCTGCAGCAACTAGATATGGAGTCCAACGGTAAATCAGTTGATATTGAAGGTAACCAGGTAGATTACGCTACCGGCCCAATTGTTTGGGGTCAGACTGGCTCTAATGGCCAGCACGCCTTCTTCCAACTTCTGCACCAGGGTACTCGCTTTGTACCAATCGACTTCATAGCGTCGCTGGAACCGGATGAGCAGACAGAAGAGCACCACTTCGCTCTACTGACCAACATGCTGGCACAGGCCAACGCCTTCATGAATGGCGATGACTCAGACGGCCTCCTCGACTACCAGATGTGCCCGGGCAACCGCCCATCTAACGTTATCCTGCTGGATCGCATCAGCCCACGCAGCCTTGGTGCGTTAATTGCACTTTACGAACACAAAGTGTTCGTGCAGGGGGCCATCTGGAACATTAACTCCTTCGACCAGTGGGGTGTTCAGCTAGGCAAACGCCTGGCAAACGAGATTAGCCGTAACATAGAGCACTCGAGCCAAGACTACGACCAGTCCACTCAAGGCTTGATGGCAATGGTTAGCGAGCACTTCAAGAATCGCAAAGAGAGCTAAGCTTTTTTCACTCTTCGCATCAGAAAGCCGACCTTCGTAAAGGGGTCGGCTTTTTTGTGCCCCTTTGCTATCTTCAATCTCATCTGTAGGAAATGTGATGGACCCACCCACTCTGTGCCAAGATTGGTTTTGAAAGATCA
>JAYQBD010000114.1:0-3100 GCA_038137135.1 Oceanospirillaceae bacterium
TGTTGATCCTGATCGTGGTTCCATCGCTGCTGACCATCGTTGAGGGCGGGCGCGCGAAGCTCGGCCTCAAACCGGTCACCCAGTCAGCCACCGCGTAGGAGGGATACGCGGCAAAGCCGCGTGTCGCGACTAAGATAAACGGGTCGCGACGTTCGGCTGCGCCTCACATACCTCCTACGAGAATCTGCCGCTGTACGAGGGATCTTGGCGCAGCCAAGGTCGCGACCTGCAGCATTTATCCGAGCACCACGATCAGGTATACTTCGGCGCTCTATTTTTGATCGTTTTCACCCTTCACTGGATGAGTATATGAACGCAGATCTGGCACTACTGCAGCCCTACCCTTTTGAAAAGCTCAACGTCCTACTTGGCACGGTTACGCCAAACCCAGAACTTGAGCATATCTCGCTTGGCATTGGTGAACCTAAACACCCGGCGCCAGCCGTAGTGACTTCGGTAATGAACCAGACAGTCGACCTGGTTGCCAACTACCCAACAACCAAGGGTAGCGCCGAACTGCGCGATACTATCGCGGCCTGGTGTACCCGTCGCTTCAACCTCCAAGCGGGCTCGCTCACCGGCGACAACAACGTCCTGCCAGTGATGGGTACGCGTGAGGCGATCTTCGCCTTCACACAGTGCGCCGTAGAGCGCAAACCCGGCGCACTGGTCTTCTCGCCAGACCCGTTTTATCAGATCTACGAAGGTGCTGCTTACCTAGCAGGCGCTGAGCCCTACTTCCTGCCAACGTTGGAAGAGAACGGCTTCATCCCCGACTACGACGCAATTCCTACAGAAGCTTGGGAGCGGTGTGAACTGCTGTTTATCTGCTCGCCCAACAACCCAAGCGGTGCGGTGCACTCGAAAGAGACGATCATCAAGCTGATCGAACTGGCCGACAGGTACGACTTCATCCTTGCCTCTGACGAGTGCTACTCAGAGATCTACCTCGATGAGTCCAAGCCACCTGTTGGCCTGCTGCAGGTCTGTGCTGAAATTGGCCGCAACGACTATAAAAACTGCGTAGTGTTCCACAGCCTCTCAAAGCGCTCGAACCTACCGGGTCTGCGCTCTGGCTTTATCGCCGGTGACGCCACACTGATGAAACCCTTTCTGCTCTACCGCACCTACCATGGCTGTGCCATGCCGCTGCAGGTACAGAAAGGCTCGGTAGCTGCGTGGAACGATGAGAAGCACGTTGAAGAGAACCGCGAGCAGTACCGTCTGAAATTTGCCGCAGTACTCGACATTCTTCAGCCAGTGATGGATGTGAAGATGCCCGATGCCAGTTTCTACCTCTGGGCGAAAACACCGATTGATGATGACAAGTTCACAGCCGGTCTCTACGAACAGCAGAACCTGACCGTACTGCCAGGCCGCTACCTGTCACGCGAAACCACCGATGGCCTCTACCCAGGCGCCGGCTATGTGCGCATGGCACTGGTCGCTACCGTGGAAGAGTGTGTTGAAGCTGCTTGGCGTATTCGCCGCTATATAGAATCGCTCTGAGGAGAACACCATGAAAGTTTACGGTATCCCTAACTGCGGCAGCGTTAAAAAAGCGCGTGTACTGCTTGAAGAGCAAGGCGCTGGCTACGAGTTTATCGACTTTAAAAAGGCGCCACCGAGCACCGAGATGATCCAGAGCTGGGTCGATCAAGCCGGTATTGAGGTGGTCCTGAACAAGCGCGGCACCACCTGGCGCAAGCTGGATGATGCGCAAAAAGCTGAAACCGACAGCAACAAGCTGATCGCTCTGATGGCCGAGCAGCCATCACTGATCAAGCGCCCTGTGATTGAGACAGGCAAAGGCTTGCTGATCGGATTCGATGCAGACCAAATTTTGAACAGTCTTTAAGTTAAGAAAGAACGAGGATTCACATGACTAACTTCGCACTGGGCCTGGGTGTAGGCACCAAATCAGCCGCTGGCGACCTGCTAGAGGTTTACTACAACGCACCGATCCTGAACGCTGACGCCAAGCTGGTTGAAGCCGTTGCAGGTGCTGTTGGCTACACCGGTGGCAACGCCTCTATCGAGATCGATGCGGCGCAGCTCAAAGCCCTGGAAGCAGCATTTCTGAGCGTTGGAGCAGAAGATCAGGCTGAGATCACAGAGATCCTCGAAGGCACTTCACAGCCACTGGTTATCTGTATCCTCGAAACTGACGATGCTCCCACCACAACGGCTGAGGTCTACCTCAAACTGAGCCTGATCTCGCACCGTCTGGTTAAGCCCCACGGCCAGAACCTGACTGGCATCTTCGGCCTGCTGCCAAACGTTGCTTGGACCAACGAAGGCGCAATCGCGCTGGACGAACTACCAAGCCGCCAGTTGGCTGCACGCGCACAGGGCCGCATTCTGCAGGTAACCTCTGTCGACAAGTTCCCACAGATGACCAACTACGTGGTACCTGCAGGCATCCGTGTCGGTGACGCATCACGTATCCGTCTGGGCGCGCACGTGGGCGAAGGCACCACTGTAATGCACGAAGGCTTTATCAACTTCAACGCCGGCACACTGGGCGTGAGCATGGTTGAAGGCCGTATCTCTGCAGGTGTTGTAGTCGGTAACGGCTCTGACCTGGGAGGTGGCTGTTCAACGATGGGTACACTCTCTGGCGGTAACAACGTCATCATCTCTGTGGGCGAGAACGCGCTGCTGGGTGCGAACGCTGGCCTGGGTATCCCACTGGGTGACCGTTGTACACTGGAAGCTGGCCTCTACGTAACAGGCGGCTCTAAAGTGACTATTCTGGATGACCAGAACAACGAAGTGGCTACAGTTAAAGCGTCTGAACTGGCAGGTAAATCTGACCTGCTGTTCCGTCGTAACTCACAGAACGGCCGTATCGAAGTTAAGACCAACAAGTCAGCTATCGAGCTCAATGCAGAACTTCACTCGCATAACTAAGCGAAGCTAGTTCAGCATCAAGAGAGCCGCGGTATCGCGGCTCTTCTGTTTACTCGGTTTACGCATTATTTAGCGATTTACACAGGCAAGAAAGGGAACTCTTCTCATGGCACATCAGAGCGAAACATTTGCACTCACCTGCGACCTGATCAGCCGCCAGTCGGTGACACCCGAAGATGCGGGCTGT
>JAYQBD010000114.1:3200-6318 GCA_038137135.1 Oceanospirillaceae bacterium
ACTCACCTGCGACCTGATCAGCCGCCAGTCGGTGACACCCGAAGATGCGGGCTGTCAGGCGATGATGGCCGAGCGCCTCAAAGCACTCGGTTTCAAGATTGAGGGGATGCCATTCGAAGAGGTGACCAACTTTTGGGCCCGCCGCGGTACCGAAGGCCCAGTGCTCTGCTTTGCCGGCCACACTGATGTGGTACCCACCGGTCCAGTGGAGAAGTGGTCATCGCCACCGTTCGAACCAACGCTGAAAGACGGCATGCTCTACGGCCGTGGCGCGGCGGATATGAAAGGCAGTATCGCCGCCTTCATGACGGCACTGGATCGCTTTGTAAAAGCGCACCCTGACCACAAAGGCTCTATCGCGCTGCTGATCACCAGTGATGAAGAGGGGCCGTACATCAACGGCACAACCCGCGTTATCGACACCCTGGAAGCGCGCAACGAGAAAATCACCTGGGCCATCGTCGGCGAGCCTTCAAGCACCACACTGGTCGGTGATGTGATCAAGAACGGTCGCCGTGGTTCACTGGGCGCAACCATGCGCGTAAAGGGCGTGCAGGGCCATGTCGCCTACCCTCACCTGGTGCGCAACCCGATTCATGAACTCGCGCCAGCACTGGCCGAACTTGCTGCAACCGAGTGGGATCAGGGTAACGACTTCTTCCCGCCGACCAGTTTCCAGGTATCCAACATCAATGCCGGTACCGGTGCCACTAACGTGGTTCCGGGCGAAGTCGAAGTGCTGTTCAACTTCCGCTTCTCTACAGAAGTGACCGACGCAGAACTTCGTAGTCGTGTTGAGGCTATTCTGGCCAAGCACAACGTTGAGTACGAGATTAAGTGGAATTTGTCAGGTCAGCCCTTCCTAACGGCAGAGGGCGACCTCGTTGATGCTGCGCGCAGCGCGATTCAGGAAGTGACCGGCCGTGAGACCGAGCTGTCGACCTCAGGGGGCACCTCAGATGGTCGCTTTATCGCGCCTACAGGTGCACAGGTTGTAGAACTGGGGCCGGTTAACGCCACCATCCACAAGATCGATGAGTGCGTTAAAGCAGAAGATTTGGATACCCTCTCAACCATTTACGAACAGATGCTGATCAAACTGCTGGCGAACTAGCATGTCGCAGATGCAATTGGCTTGCCCTGTCTGCAGCGACCTGCTTGAGCTGACCAATGAGACACGCACACTGCGCTGCGCTGCGGGACACAGCTTTGATCGCGCCAAACAGGGCTACTGGAACCTGCTGCTTGTCCAGTCTAAGCGCTCCAAAGATCCGGGCGATAACCCGGAGATGGTGCAGTCACGCACCCGCTTTTTGGATGGGCAGTTCTATCGTTCGGTTCTAGAGCGAATCTGCCAAACCCTAGACGAGACACTGCCTCAATCCGCCAATATCGCCGACCTTGGCTGCGGCGAGGGTTACTACACCACCGGTCTGCGCCAGCACCGACTAGCGCAGGGCCTTGAAGATCAGATTCTAGGCCTGGACATCTCCAAGCACGCGGTCAAATCAGCAGCAAAGCGCGACAAGGCGATCACCTGGTCAGTAGGCTCCTCTGCACGAATCCCCGTACCGGATGCCAGCCTGGATCTGGCGCTGATTATCTTCAGTAAAGTGCTACCCGAGCCACTCGAACGGGCGCTTAAGCCCGGTGCATTGTTGCTTATCGCTTACCCCGGTCCTATGCACCTAATGAGCCTGCGCGAGCTGATTTATGACGAAGTGCGCGACAACGACTCAGACCCGGCCAAGCAGCTCTCCGCAGCGTTCAAACTGGAGCAAACCCTAGGGGAGCCCTTTGAGATTGAGTTAGAGGGTAACCAGCAGATCTCTGACCTGTTGGCGATGACGCCGCACGGTCAGCGCATGCAGAGCGCCAAACGCGAAGAGATATTGCAGCGCCAGCAACTGCGCACGCAGGTTGATATCCGCTTAGGGCTATTCCGCTACCAGCCGGAGAACAGGGGTGAGTGACGATAAACAACCCGCTTGGGCACGCCACCTACGCTGGCTGCTGTTCGCGCTCGGCACGCTGCTGCTGGCGCTAGGTCTGATAGCTGTTGCGGGTGTCGTACTTAAAGAGGGAATGGTTGCCGAGATAATGGCCCTAGCAGGCGTAGCAATTGCGATATCAGCAATGACAGTCGGCATCATCGCCTTTGTGATGTTAATCTATGCCCGATTACGCCAGATACTGAGCAAGGATTCAGAATGAGCGAGCGCCACCCCGATATCGAAGTCTACGTGAAGAACTCCTCTGCCCGCGGGCTTATCGCTTGGGTAACAGAGATCAGTGAGGCCGTTACAGAAGTCAAAACCCGCGGCCTCAGCCACGAGTTCAATTGCACTATCAATGGCGTAGAGATCCCGGTACTCATAGAGGAGCGAGTTGTCGGTAAACCCTGGATCAGCATCTGGTTCAACTCAGACCAAACCCCCTGGGCAGTCGACCTAGAGTGCGCCACGGCGATCACTCAAGCCCTGGACGTCCAGACCCGCTGCATCGTTAACGGCTGGAGCGAAGGCGACGAACCCGACGAATGGTGGCGCGTAACCGCCGACGGCCCCGACAAAATCATCTGGCCCTCCTAAAGGGGTCAGACCCCTTTATGGGATAAATGTCACCCCTTTAGGGCGCGTAAAACTGACGTAGATGGCATCTGGCGAAGCCTAGCGGCTGACAAAAAGAATTTGCCGTTATGCGATCATCGACAACGTAGTCTGCGGGTCAGGCAAAGCAGAATAGCTAGCGGAACGGCGCGGGATATTCGCCTGAGTATCCACCCAAGCTAAAGCATAAGCCATCTCACCCAACTCCCCGCGATGCAGACCACCATTGATCCGTTCGACAGTATCGGCGCTATAGAGCTGTTCAGGAGGGACATAAGTAGAAAGTGCATCAGTAGAGGGAATAGCAGGAAACTCGCCCTGAGCGGCCGCTGACTGTCCTCGCTGGTAGCCATAGGACTCGTTCGAAGAGATAAGACTCAGCAGCATCCTAAAGTGCGCGCCGTCGGTCGCCTGAACTGATTGGGCCAGCCCAGCCTGTGCACGCTCAATACGGTTAGCAACGATCTCGTTTACCATCTAACTTCAATCCCCAGCATCGTGCTAATTTA
>JAYQBD010000115.1:0-6276 GCA_038137135.1 Oceanospirillaceae bacterium
CGGGAGCGGGTGTTTGCGGCTGCGTCGTTTCTGGAGCTATCTCTGACTGTGAATCAGCGACACTGACCGGCGTCGGTTCTGGCGCGGGCGTGATCTCTTTCACCACCTCAGTAGGTTCGGACTCTGCCACAGCATCCCGCTCTTGAGAGGTCAGGTCTGCAACTTCAGCCAGTCGCTGCTCTTGCTCCTCTAGACGCTTCGACAGCTCGGAACGCGCAGCCACCAGCTCGGGTTCCGACTGTTTGGCCGCTTGCACAACTTGTGGGATGGGAATTTCCAGCGGTGTAGTAACCGCCGGCTCAACTGTTGCACTGGGAGAGTAGAGGTAACCGATAGCGCCTGCCGTAGTAGCTAACACCAACAGAATACCGGCCCAGTACCATCGATTGCTTACCGCGCCTTTGACCCCAGCTCGGGCAGGTTCCTTATCCAACAGCTTGGCTAAGGCTGACTTCAACAGATCAGGCCGTCCCTGACTATCTAGCAGCAGACGTCGATATTCAGCGTCCTTAAACTGACGTCCATCTAGCAGGTGCGCATCGACAAAGGCGCGCGCCTCTTCAGCCGTGTAGGGCTGCAGATGTTCAACATGCAATGAACCCTCAACTAGACGATTAAACTCGCGCTCAAAGAAACGTTGTTCAAACTCAGGCAAGCCGGCCAACAGCACACGTGGCGCGGCACTATCAATCTTGGAGAAGTTAAGCAGCAGTTCAAGCGCGTTATCGGAGAGATAATCAGCATCATCTACGCAGATGTGCAGACGCTGGTCCAACTGCTCTAGCTCACGAGCATAAGCGTGTAGCGCTGTCAGTCTTGCTCGGTTGTTGGGTTCGCAACTGATTCCCAACAACGCAATTAGCGCCTGCAAAAGGTGCGTAACGTCGAAAGCGGTTTCCAAAGACAGATGGACCCAGTTCGGCTGCATCGGACTCTGTTCGGGCTTCAATTGTGCCAGCAGATGGGAGCGACCCAACCCTTGCTCGGCAACCAACAGCATCACCAAATCAGAAAAACTCAGCAGATGCTCCAGGCGTGCTCTCTGCAACTGGCGCGATTCGGGCTCAAAATGGATATTTGGCACCCGCATCAAAATCTACTCCGCCACGGCTTCAGGCGCGTAGTGCTGCTCAAGGGTCTGCTGCAGCAGTGCAGAGTCAAAACTATCAGTGACTACAGCCTTCCCAAGCTGCTCTAGCAGCACCAGGCGTATGCGACCATCCAGCACCTTCTTATCCACCGACATCAACTCCAGGAAGCGCTGAGGCTCCATACTTGAGGGCGGCTCAGTCGGAAGGTGCGCAGCCTTAAGGATCGCTTGAGTGCGCGCCAGATCGGCATTGCTGAGCCAGCCAAGTCGGTGTGACAGATCTGCAGCCATCTGCATGCCCGCGCCTACTGCTTCACCGTGCAGCCAAGTACCGTAGCCCTGATCGGTCTCAATGGCGTGGCCAAAGGTGTGCCCCAGATTGAGAATCGCACGGATGCCGCCTTCACGCTCGTCCTGCGCGACCACTTCAGCTTTAATTTCGCAGGAGCGGTAGATCGCCTGGGCGAGAGCTTTAGGTTCTAAATTATTGAGCTGTTCGATATTAGCTTCGATCCAGGTCAGGAAAGCCTCATCGTAGATCAGACCATACTTGATCACTTCAGCCAGACCCGCCGCAAGCTCACGCGGAGGGAGTGACCGGAGTATTTTAGTGTCGGCCAAGACAGCTTTGGGCTGGTAGAAAGCGCCAATCATGTTTTTACCCAGCGGATGATTCACACCTGTCTTGCCACCGACAGACGAATCTACTTGGGATAAAAGCGTCGTTGGAATCTGGATAAAATCAACACCACGCTGATAGCTCGCCGCTGCAAATCCGGTCATATCCCCCACAACGCCACCGCCTAACGCGATCAACGTCGTTGTACGGTTGTGCTTCATTCTTAGGAGGGCATCAAAGATGGAGTTGAGGTGCTCGAGCGTTTTAAACGACTCGCCGTCGGGCAAAATCACCTCATCGACCTGCAGATCGGGCAACTGTTGCTTCAACTCATCGAGGTAGAGCGGCGCGATCGTCTCATTCGTCACGATCATTACCTGCTTACCTTTTATTAGGCCTTGCAGGTCAACGGCCTGAAAAAGATTTTCACCTACAAATATCGGGTAGCTGCGCTCACCCAGCTCAACACGTAGTTGGCGCATCAATGCTGCTCCATTCTGGACTGGCCTGGGGAAGACTCTGTTGGACCAGCTTCACCCGATCCCAAAATACGATTTTTCTTGAGCGCTTTAACGATCTCGCCAATGACGGCACGCGGGTGGCGACGGTCTGTACGCAAGATGAAATCTGCAGTCTGACGGTAGAGTGGGTCGCGCACGCGAATTAACTCTTCTAAACGTTCACGGGGATTCGCGGTTTGAAGCAGGGGGCGATTTTTATCACGTGAAGTACGCTCAACCTGCTGATCGACGCTGGCGTGCAGATAGACAACAAAACCACGCTCACGCAGTCTCTGCCGATTATTCTCACGCAAAACAACACCACCCCCTGTCGCGAGTACGATATTGTCCTGCTCGGAAACCTGATCAATCACGTTCTCTTCCCGATCGCGAAAGCCATCCTCGCCCTCGACGTCAAAGATCCAGGGGATATTCGCCCCGGCACGCTCCTCGATCACTTTATCGGAGTCGATAAACTCAAGTTTTAACTCATTAGAAAGCAAACGCCCTATGGTGCTCTTTCCAGATCCCATAGGGCCGATTAGAAATATCTTCAAAAACGACCAACTCTTTACTACCGAGAGGTCAGCGCCTCACGAATCAGTTTCGGGGTGATGAAGATTAGGAGTTCATTTTTCTCTTCCTGTGTCTGCTTGCTTCTAAAAGCAGCACCAACAACAGGGAGATCACCAAGTAATGGCACTTTCTCAACCCCTTCCGTAGCTTCTGTACGGAAAACCCCACCTAGCACTATGGTATCACCATCATTAACCACAACCGAAGTATTCAGTTGGTTGGTGTTGATGGATATCTCACCGTTCGCCAATGTGCGGCCAATACTATCCTGATTTATCGCCAAGTCCATAGCAATTCGATCACCTGGATTGAGCTGTGGAGTTACGTTGAGCGTCAGCGCAACATCCTTGAAAGCTGTACTAGTGCTGCCATCTTCGACCGTCTGATACGGAATCTGCTGACCGGAAGTAATATTGGCAGCCTTACCGTTTGTCGTGATGATTTTTGGCTGTGAGATTACTTCACCGCTACCGGTACTCTCGAGAGCAGACAACTCGGCACCAAGGAGCAGAGAGTTCTTAAGAAAACCTACCGCAATCGTCGGCCCTGCAACGCCAAAGTCGACATTTAGCCCCGTATCTATTCCGATCGCATCCGTCGCATTTGCTCCCATGGTTAACTGCCCACCGTCAAGAGCAGAGGTGGTTTTTGAGAGCCCCCACTTGATGCCTAGGTTTTTCGCAAAGCTTGAGGATGCGGTAACAATTCGCGCTTCAACCATAATTTGAGCTACTTCCACATCAAAACGATTCAGTGTCCGACGAATCTCCTCGATCGAAGCACCTGTCTCACGCACCATCAATATATTGGTCTGGTCATCAGCAAGTAGGAAACCTCTTTCACTTATGAGATTTGCTTGCTCAAGATAGGTTTTCATTTCCGATGCTCTGCGGAAGTTAATCTGCACATACTCAGTGAGCAGCGGAGCTAAATTCTTAACCTGCTCCTGCGCCTCTAGCTCCTGACGCTCGCGCTCAGCGATTTGCGCTGCACCACCGACCAGCATCACGTTGCCGACAATGCGTTTATCCAAACCGTTGGTCTGCAAAATGATATCCAGAGCCTGGTCCCAAGGAACGTTCTTCAAACGCAGAGTAATGTTACCGCCAACCTCATCACCAACAACGAGGTTCTTCTCGGCCACTTCAGCGATGATCTGCAGTACTGAACGCAGCTCAACATTCTGGAAGTTAAGGTCGATCTCTTCACCTGAGTAGGGGAACAGATCCGCCTTGCGATCAGCAAGTTGCTGGTCAGTCATCGGTTTAAAGTCCAGTACCAGCTGCTTGCCAGTCTGGTAAGCCATGTAGTCATAAGGCTCAGCAGAAGGTTTGATCAGAATTGCTGTGTTGCGGCCCGCAGCCATTGAATCGATAAACATGATGGGCGTAGCGAAAGCCTGCACATCGGTACGATTCTCAAGGCTTTTAGCGAGTGATGCCCCAAGAAGGTTCACAACGATATTATTGCCCTCTTCGATGATATCCAAGCCCGCCTCATCATCGCTCATTGTAATAACAACGCGGCCTGTACCACCATCAATGCGTTCGAAGTCAATTGACTGAACTTGGGTCTGGTCTGATGCCACAGAAGATGTCTGAGCTGCTGGGTTCGAACGATCAGCCGGTGCTGCCTGAGCAACAGAGCCCGTGCCCATGCGGGCGTCACCCAATTGAATGAAGAGATTGTTGCCTTCCGCCGAGGTCGTGTAGCTTGCCGCCTCAGTCAGGTTGGCAACCACTCGCAGTCGCCCCTGAGCCTCCGCAAAATTAAGCGTTGAAACCACACCCGACTCGACTGACAAGGAGCGCTGAGCCTGCTCATTCGAAACACCAAAGAAGTCCAGCACTAGACGCGGTGGCGACTCAATCATGTAGACCTTGGGCGCTGGAGGCGGCGCATCGAAGCTGAAGCGAATCTCGGTTTTCTGACCTGGCAGTGCTACAAAGCTAGTATCTTTGAGTACTGAATCCGCTGCCTGCGCACCCAGCGCCACACCTGCGGAAACTGCCAGAACCAACCAGCGGCCAAAGCGACCTAAGCGGCCACGCGCTGATTTCTGGTTTTGGGGGTTCATCTTGCTATGCATCCTTAAATCACTCCAATTCCGGCAGGGCCACTGTGCGAGGGCGCTTCATCCATCCACCACGCCCGTTGGAGACTATCTCCTCCAACTGCATCGATCTCTCGTCGATCGCCATAACTACACCATAGTCCAGCCCCATGTGGTTGCCTACTACCACCTGGTGGACTTCACCATTTGTATCTCTAATCAACGAGATCAATTCACCATCTTCCAGCGCGGTAATGGTGCCCACCATAACCAGCTGATCAACAGGAAACTCCTCGAGATACTCTTTAATGCGCCCATCGTCAGGCTGGAGTTCAGTCTGACCGTCTTGCGGGATAGTTTGTTCCTCGGTGAGCATTACCAGAGGCACAAACGGATCACGTAGACTCGAGCCTTCATACACGAAACTCTCGTAGGGTTTAAATTCTGGCAGAGGCTCTATCTTGCCACCAGGCTGGGCAGCCTTGTCGGCAACGAACTGTCTAAGGTCGGTGTTGTCCTCTACCCAGATACAGCCTTGCATCATCAGGGTCAAAGCCACCGCCACCGAAATCTTGCTATTCAGTATCGTCATAACGGTAAGTCTTCGCGCTGATATTCATTGAAAGCATGTTGCCGCCCGCCGGACGGATCGAGTAGTCATGCAGGGTAACGATACGCTTGATCGCCGCCACGCCACTGACAAACTCACCCATCTGGTGGTAGGTACCACGCACTTGGATATTAATTGGCAATTCAACATAGAACTGCGCCTTCTTCTCTGGCTGCAGCGCAATTGAATCGATATCTAAACCGGAGTTTTTACCAATAGCACTGATATCTTCTAGCAGCCCGGGAACCTCTTTATCGGTCGGCAACTGTCGCAGCAGTTCGGCGAAGCGCAACTCAACGTCAGCCATCTGTTTGCGTAGCGCATCCAGCGAAGCTACCTGAAAGGCTTTGGATTCATATTGCTGCTTGAGATCTGTCTCTTTGGCAATTTCGCGCTCAAGCAGCTTATGTTTGTCCATCACCATGTAATAGACACCACCACCAACAAGAATGCCAAACACCAGAATGTAACAGATCACTTTGACACCGACCGGCCAAGACCAGGCGGTATTGAAGTCAGCGTTATTGATATCGAAACCGCGGAAGGCGTTTTTAAAGCCTGTCATCATACTCATTGCTCCGCCTCCTCAGCTTTTGGCTTTGTAAGCGGCACACGCAGGTTAAAGCTGCGCTGCGCGTTTTGAGCGTTAACTCGCGACAGGTTAGGCTCGCCAAACCAGATCGAAGAGTTGAGGTTACGCATCAACTCAGAGACGTCCTCGTTCACTGCAGCCAAGCCATCAACGTTGATCGCCTCTCCGCTACGCGTTAGCGACGAGTAGTGAATGCCATCTGGCAAAACCCGCACCATCTCATCAAAGTTACGCAC
>JAYQBD010000116.1:0-6262 GCA_038137135.1 Oceanospirillaceae bacterium
AGGGATCTAACGCGCAGCGTTAAGTTCCCGACCCTAACGCATCAGCCGCAGGGTGTAGCTGAGCGTTAATTCGCCTTTAGCGGGTACCTCGAGTAGCCAGCGCGCCTGCATGCCATCGACGGTGGCCAGCTGGGATGAATCGACGAGTGACCACTGCTCGTTCACGTCTACCAAATATTCGAGAGCGCGTGCCTCATTGGCTCCGTTAATCATACGAACCTCATACCCCTGCAGGTAGGTGTTGCCGTTGCGCTGGTATTCGGTTTGACGGCGCTCGGAGCGCAGATCAAATACCTCTCCATAATTAAGCTCGATCTGCTGTCCCAGCGAATATTGCCCGAGGCGCTGTGATCCGACGAACTGTAGGTTATTCTGACTATCGCGCTTAAACAGCTCCACCTCACCGGCAGGTAGGGGCTTATCAATAAGGTTCTCATCCAGATCAAAGCGCAGCTGCTGTTGGGCATACTGCTGCTCAACACCGCGTCGCATGCCGTGGTAGGTGGGATGGCGTATCTGATAGTTTACCTTAGCCGGCAGCGCCTTAGCGCTGAGCAACGGAACACGTTGGGTAGAGTTGGCGTTGAGCGTGTATCGGTTGGGCAGCGTAAAGAGTTGGTAGCCCTGTACTTCCGAGACGCTTACTCCATCCGCTGCGGCGGGCGCAGCGAGGGCCATCGCGCGCATCTCCATCACCGGTTGTACCTGCTGAGGAACTCTCGGATTGCCAGCGAGAAGGTTCAGTGCTGCGTTGTTGAAATCGGCATCGGAGCGGTTGTGCAGGGCTGCGCGTGCTCTGAGATCGACGCTGTTCTCGCCCTGCAACTCGATCTGGTACTCCGCCTGCCAACTTAAACCACGGCTGAGATAGCTGAGGTCAAAACTGGGTGCGTTCATAGCCAAGGGGAGTTGCAGGCTAAGTTGTGTTTGGCTGGGAGAGTAGGTGGGTAACTGGGGTTGCCACTCACCATTGATCGGATAGCGCAGAACGCTGCCTTGATATTCAAACTCTAGATAGGCGCCATTGAAACCGAGCAGTCTGCCGCTGCGTGATTCTGCACGGTCGAGATGTACCAGCGTGAGCTCTTGGCCCACATAATGGGCGAGCCGTTGTTCAAAGCTGAGACCGGTCAGCCAATGTTGATGGCTGATGGTGCTGTTAGCGACTTGCACGCTTGCGGGAAGAAGCGCGCTTGGTAGTCCCTCAATCCTGAGGCTTTGGCTAGGATGTGCAGGGTTGAAGCGAGTTGTCACCAGTGCAAGATCAGATTGATAGAGGGTTAATTGATGCTGGCCAGCAGACTGCTGTAGCGCCTGTGGCTGTTGTTCTGTCTGGGCGACCGCATTAAACACCGAAACAAGAGCGATCAGCGGAATTGCAAGGTTGTGTCGCAACATAGGGGCCTCTTCGTGTCATAGGGTCTGGAACGTAACGCTGCGCGTTAGATCCCTCGTACGATTTAGTTTAGATCAACTGCGACCCGGAAGCCCCAGCTGTCCCGGCTCGCTTCTGGCGGATGGCGATAGCGCGCTGAAGAGCGCACCAAGCGGGCGATCTCAAACCAGCTTCCGCCGCGCATAACTCGCTGCCCGCAACCGCCGCTAGTTCGGGCATTCTGAGAGTTGGTGGCGCCCATGTAGTTATCGGTGTAGCAGTCAGCAACCCACTCATCGATATTGCCGTTCATATCGAACAGGCCCCAGGGGTTGGCAGGGTGGCTGCCCACGTCAGCAGTTTTACGGGTCTCAGTTAGGGCTTGGCAGTCGTCACAGAGGGCCATGCCGGGCTGCAGCGCGTCGCCCCACCAGTAGGCTGATTCAGTGCCAGCGCGCGCGGCGTACTCCCACTCAGCTTCGGAGGGCAATCGATAAGGCTGACCCGTTTGCAGCGTTAGCCACTCGGCGTAGGCTTGGGCGTCGTTCCAGCTCACGTTAATGACGGGCCGTTTCCCGCGGCCCCAGCCCATATCATTGGGTAGATCGCGCTCAGTCGCTTTGGCAAATTGATCATACTCCTCAAAGGTCACTTCGAAGCGGCTCAGTGCGATGCGTTTCTCGACGACAACTTCGCGCACAGGCCGCTCGTTATCATCGCCGACCCCCTGCACGTCGCCCATCAGAAAGCGGCCGGTCGGCAGGCTGATCATCAGTGGTGCGCTGATACCTTCAGGCGTGGGGTGCTCAAATATCGACAGATGGTTGCGTGCCATCACCTCAATATTCTCAGGTTTAAATGGGTTTATCGCTGGCGAATCTGCGTCCGCCATGGTTATTACTGAATCGACCGGTGTTGAGCGCGTGGTTGGTGGTGTCTTCCGATCGTTCGTTACGCCATCAGCAGGTCCGGTATTAAGCACTAGGTTAAATATCTGTGACACCATCAAGCCCGCTAGGAAACCAACCACAAGGAAAATTGGGCGGTTGAAGAGGGCGGTCAAATCCAGGCGGATGCCGCCAGTCTTGCGAGGTAGGGCAGAGGGCTTTTTAGCAGAGGGTGCACTGGCGTCTAGGTTGAGATTTGGTGATGAGTCCGCAGACAAAGAGCCGCTGGTATCTGCAACGGCCTCGCTGGTCATTGCCTGCGAAGCTGTCGTAGGTTGCTGTGGCTCGCCCGTATCAATGGGAACATCAACCTCCTCAGGATTACTGAACAGCTCCCTAATGAACTGCAGAGGCGCTTGGACCTCCGCCTCGGGTCGATTGCTTATCAGCTCATTGAGTTTCGCCCACCGCTGCTCATCCAGCTGAGGCGGACGGGTCGTGCTTTCGAGCTTGCCGCGATTGAGCAGCTGTATGCAGAGACGCCCAAGCGCATATGCGTCGCCGCTAGCGCTGGCGGTCCCGCGGATTAGATGATCCTCCGGTTGATAGAGCCCATAGCTGAGCTCAGCACTATCAGCATCCAAAGCGTTGTACCAACCGGTGCCGAGCAGTTGAACGCCTTTACCTGGTACCAAGTAGATCAGTTCCGGGCAGAGGGTTCCGTGACTCATCCGTCCCATCTGTACGGCGTGCAGAGCGCGTCCTAATTGTTTGAGCACGCCAATCCGTTGGCGCTCATCGAGCTTGGCGAGCTTGCCACTCTCTAATAGCTGTGCCAGCGTAACTGCGCGCATCGGAGGCATGGAGATGAAGAGCATACCGCGGTAGAAAAACTGCCCGTACACAGGCGCCAAAAATGGCGACTTCAGAGTTTTCGTACGGTTCAGCGTTGTGCGCAGGCGATCAAGCTGGCTCTGCTCACTGAACTGACGTGGATCGAATATGAGCAGCGAGACATCGACTGGCGTTGTAGTGGTGACGTCCTGAGCACTCCAGAGTTGGCCTGGTGGGTGGGATGGCCCTGCTGATATCAGTTTAAAACGGTGGTGAGACGGCCCGATCGTTTGATCGGGCTGCAGTGAGGTGTATGCGGTAACAGCAGAATCAGGTGTCTCCATACTGTCACCTTAGGTCTTAGGTGGCTGAAGTGTCCAGTTCAGGGAAGGATTTCACCAGCTCATCCACCGCTTTCATCTGTGCCAGGTAAGGCTCCAGTTTTGACAGTGGCAGCGCACAAGGGCCATCACACTTGGCAATATTAGGGTCAGGGTGCGCTTCGAGGAAGAGCCCCGCAATACCCTGTGAGAGGCCCGCACGTGATAACTGTGCTACCAAAGCGCGTCGGCCATCGGCTGAATCCGAGCGTCCACCTGGCATCTGCAGTGCGTGCGTCGCATCAAAGATCACTGGGTAGGCAAACTCCTTCATGGTATTGAAGCCGAGCATATCTACCACCAGATTGTTGTAACCAAAGCAGCTACCGCGCTCACAGAGGATTAGCTGATCGTTACCGGCCTCTTCACACTTGCGCAGAATGTGGCCCATCTCATGGGGTGCGAGGAACTGCGCTTTTTTGATGTTGATCACAGCACCGGTCTCAGCCATCGCAACAACAAGGTCAGTCTGGCGGGATAGGAAAGCAGGCAACTGGATAATGTCACACACTTCAGCGGCGGGTTTGCACTGGTAGGGCTCATGCACATCAGAGATGACGGGTACGCCGAATGTAGTTTTGATCTCCTGAAGGATCTTCAGACCCTCGTCCAAACCGGGGCCACGGAAGGAGTTGATTGATGAGCGATTGGCTTTATCGAAGCTCGCCTTAAAGACGTAAGGGATGTTCAGCTTTGTGGTGACTTCAACATAGGTTTCTGCAATCTGCATCGCTAGGTCACGTGACTCGAGCACGTTCATACCGCCGAAAAGCACCATAGGTTTATCGTTGGAGACGTCGATATCACCAACACGGATTGTCCGCTGCTGCATCTGTATTCCTTAGAGATCAGAATTGAGTGTTTAACAGCGGTCGATTATAAGCCATCTATCTGCAGGTTCGCGACCTTGACTGTGCCAAGGTCTCTCATATGTTACTTGATCGGGGCGTACTGGAGTTCTACTAGGAACCAGGTTAGGCCGGCGCAGGCGAGTAGGGCGAAGGTGACATTCCACTTGATGCTACTAGCGGTTCGCTCTTGGGAAGTGCCGGAGAGGATAAATGGATAGCCCCAACGCTGGGGTTTGTGCAGTAGGTTAAGAGTGGGTTGGTCGCCGAAAAAGACGCTATCACCTTCGCCTTTGTCATCGATCAGCTCAACGTCGGGGCCAGCTTTGCGTTTCTGTTTAATCCAGTCACGCACCTGCAGGGCTCTGAGCTGTTCGTGGTTAAGGGTACGGAGTCGGCCGAGGCCGTAGAAGGGGCTGTCGGAGATCAACAACGCCTCGGTAAAACGATAATTGCTGCCAAACAGCCCCCCACCTGAGCGGGGGAAGCTTGTATTTCCATACCAAGTCTTGCTGATTTGGGTATGGACGCTAGCCCCTTTGGGGTCCACCCAAGCCTCGCCGGTTGGGTCGGCGACTTTGAACCAGTGGGGACTCGTCTGGCGGTCGATCTGTTTCCAGCTATGGCCCTTCTTGCGTTTCACCTTCTTGTAGGTTTTGCACTCATACCAGACACAAGGCCTGTCGGAGTAGGGCGAGGTCAATGGGTAGGCGTTGCCGACGCAGTAGCCTTCAAGTTCCACGAAACCTTGCGCGGCTGAGCGCAGTTGGCTGGTGGGGGTGCCGGTGATAAGACGATAGACTCGCAGCTGATAGAAGAGCACAAACAGCACGATGAGTAGTGCAATGACGACTCCAGCCGAAAACCACCAGAGTTCTGACTGAGTTAGCGGATCGAGCCGTAGAAACATACCGCGCGTTTATCAGCTAAACAGTGACTTAATAGAGTGATCTTTTAATTCAGCCGCATCGAACTTGAGAAGCTCTGCTGCGCTGAAGCCGAACTGTCGGGCGACCAAAACATCTGGAAATTGCTCAATACGAGTATTCAACGCATTGACTGAGTCATTGTAGAACTCGCGCCGATCTGCAATGTCATTCTCGAGACCGGTAATGCGCTGCTGTAGATGGGCAAAAGAGTCTGATGCACGCAGCTCTGGGTAGTCCTCAACCACGGCAAAGAGTGAGCCAAGGCTTTGTCGCAAGAGTGTTTCAGCAGCCCCTAGGGCTTTAACGTTGCCGGACTCACGCGCGCCCGAGACAGCACTGCGCGCTTCGATGATCTTCTGCAGAGTCTCGGACTCATAGCCCATGTGCTCTTTACAGGTATCCACCAGTTTTGGCAGCTCGTCATGGCGCTGTTTGAGCAGCACATCGATGTTCGCCCAGGACTGAGTGACCTGATGCTTCAGGCGTACCAGGTGGTTGTAGATAGAGATCAGATATCCGATCAACAGTAGGGCAACGACGGCGATGACTATCCAGACCGGATCCATGAGCGCTTCCTTTCAAGAATTTATAGGTCATTGATTGCTGGCATAAATTACCAGACATGCCCTAAGATGATAGCTCAACCGCCGCGATAAGGATAAAAACCATGGCTGAGAAGTTTGTTGTTTTCGTTGTACTCAAACCTGAATCTCTGATCGATCTGCACGAGCTCGCTAAACGCCTCAAAATCGAAGCGGTTAAAAACCCCCAATGTCACCAATTTGAGTACGATATCCACGACTACGTGCGTTGCATCCGTTTTGATGAGTTGTGGGAGGATGACCATGGCTACGCACCTGAGCATCAGGCGCTGATCGATCAGATGCTTAAAGAGAGCGCGGTGTACGATAAGGTTATTCAGCCTTCTTAAGCCTGTCGGAGCAATCTACGCCAAGCGTATGTTCGCGACCCTCAGGTGTCAGGAAATAGGGCTTTGCCCTAAATCCCT
>JAYQBD010000117.1:0-6100 GCA_038137135.1 Oceanospirillaceae bacterium
ATGTGTTTGATGCGCTAACATCAGTGCGGCCCTACAAAAAAGCGTGGAGCGTGGACGACGCGATAGCTCATATTCAAAAGGAGAGCGGAGCCCATTTTGATCCCGATCTCGTTAAGCTTTTTGTGGGTATTCTGCCGCAGGTTTTGGCTGTTAAGGCGAACTGGGATGCCGTGGCGCAGGCCAGCTAATCGGGGCTGAATTCGTTTAGTTCCAGACGCTGCGAGTCACTCACTAGGTACCAGCCCGTAGTCCCCCAGTCTCCTAAGACGATTCTTTCACCCTGCTCGTGGTGGTGTCGTTTAGGCCGATGAGTGTGGCCGTGAATAATCACTTTGGCGCCGCTCTGGTCGAAAAGCTCCGTCACTGCCTCTGGTGTGACATCCATTATCTCCTCGCTCTTCATCGCCCCAGCGGCTTTGCTGGTCTCGCGCAGCTCTCTTGCGATCTTCAAACGCTCTTCCAAGGGTTTGCCAAGAAACAGTCCCTGCCAGCCTGGGTTACGGACCTGAGCCCTAAAGGCTTGATACTCAGTATCCCCTAGGCAGAGCTCATCACCGTGCAGAAGTACTGCTTTGCCTTGGTCAAGCTGTAGGCTGTGGGGAGCCTCAAGGAGCTCGGCTCCGAGTTTTTCAGCGCCTTTCGCTTGCAGCAGAAAATCGCGATTACCGTGCATAAAGAAGATCGCCGTGCCGGCGGCTTTTAGCTTGAACAGGGATGGTGAGATTTCATCAAGCACGGGGTCGGCGTAATCATCGCCGATCCAGGCTTCAAATATATCTCCAAGCAGATAGAGCTCGTCAGCCTCCGCGGCGATCTCTTCGAGGAAATAGAGCAACGCCCGGGTAATCTCCGGGCGCTGTTGTTGCAGATGCAGATCTGAAATGAAGTAGCGTAGCAACGCTTACTCCACAATCTCAGCTGTTTCGATGATCACATCTTCAGCCGGTACGTCGGAGTGACCCATGGCGTGGGTTGTACGAACCGCTTTGATCTTATCGACTGTCTCCATGCCGTCTACTACTTTGGCGAAGACTGCGTAGCCCCAGCCGTGCATGGTTTTACCGGTGTGGTTGAGGAAGTCATTATCAGAGACGTTGATAAAAAACTGTGCCGAAGCGGAATGCGGGTCAGGCGTGCGTGCCATTGCCAGTGTGCCACGATCGTTGCTCAGGCCATTATCTGCCTCGTTTTCGATGGTTTCACGGGTCTCTTTCTGCTTCATGCCGGGCTCGAAACCGCCCCCCTGAATCATGAATCCATCGATAACACGGTGGAAGATAACGCCATCATAGAAGCCATCTTTGACGTACTGCTCAAAGTTAGCGCATGTCTTCGGTGCTTTTTCGTAATCGAGTTCGATTTTGATGTCACCCATGTTGGTGTGTAGAACGATCATAGTCTCAGTTCCTGTCAGTCAAGAGTCCGTTAGTAAAGTGCAACAAAGCTGCTGAATGGGCGCGATTATATCAGCGCAAAAGCGCAATTGCTCGCTGTGAACCTTTGCGCCTCTTCTATATAATGTCGGCCCTTTAGAGTAATACCCCATTTAAGAGCCCATCAAGAGACAGCAATGAGCACTAACGAAGCGCCGCCGGTTACCAACTTCATTCACCAGATCGTAGAAAAAGATCTGCAGCAGGGCACGCACGACGGCAAGGTTGTCACCCGTTTTCCGCCTGAGCCCAACGGCTTTCTTCACATTGGTCACGCCAAGTCGATCTGCCTAAACTTTGGCACTGCACAGAAGTACAACGGTGTCTGTAACCTTCGCTTTGATGATACAAACCCAGAGAAAGAGTCGCAGGAGTACATCGACGCTATCGTGCGTGATGTTGAGTGGCTCGGCTTCAACTGGGCCGGTGATATTCGTTACACCTCTGACTACTTCGATCAGCTACACGCTTGGGCGGTGCATCTGATTGAAGAGGGGAAAGCTTTTGTCTGTGAGCTCAATGCTGAGCAGATGCGCGAATACCGCGGCAACCTAACTGAGCCGGGTAAAAACTCGCCCTACCGTGATCGCAGCGTAGAGGAAAATCTCGAGCTGTTTGAGAAGATGCGTGCCGGTGGGTTTGCTGAGGGGGAGGCTGCACTGCGTGCCAAAATTGATATGGCCGCACCGAACATGAACCTGCGTGATCCGGTTATCTACCGAGTACGCAAAGCTCACCATCACCAGACCGGAAACGAGTGGTGCATCTACCCAAGCTACGATTTTGCTCATGGTCAATCAGACGCGATTGAGGAGATTACTCACTCAATATGTACGCTGGAGTTCGAAGACCATCGCCCACTTTACGACTGGTTCGTCGAAAACCTGCCGGTATCGGCTAAACCGCGTCAGTATGAATTCGCGCGCCTCAACCTCAACTACACCATCACCTCGAAGCGCAAGTTGAAACAGTTGGTGGATGAGAAGCATGTGGCAGGTTGGGATGATCCGCGTATGCCAACCATTTCAGGTCTGCGCCGTCGTGGTTATACACCCGCATCCATTCGCAACTTCTGTGACATGATCGGTGTAACCCGCTCTAACTCTACCGTCGATATGAGCATGCTCGAAGCGGCGATCCGTGAAGATCTCGAGAGTGCACCGCGCGCCATGTGTGTTATCGATCCGATCAAACTCACGCTGACCAACTACCCAGAGGGGCAGGAGGAGTGGTTTGAGGTACCGGTTCACCCTAAAGATGAGACCTTGGGTCACCGTATGGTGCCATTGACTAGAAACCTACTGATCGAGCGTGAAGATTTTGCCATGGAGGCGCCGAAGAAGTGGAAGCGTTTGGCTCCCGGTTTCGCGGTGCGCCTGCGTGGCTCTTACTGCATCACCTGTGAAGAGGTCATTACCAATGATGCGGGCGAGGTCATTGAGTTACGCTGTAGCTACGACCCGGCAACCAAGGGTGAAAACCCAACGGATTACAAGCCTAAAGGTGTAATCCACTGGGTAAGCGCCGATAACTCAATTCCTTGTGAAGTGCGTCAGTACGACCGTCTCTTCACAGAGGCGAACCCTGAGGCCGATAAAGAGCGCAGCTTTACCGAGTTTCTTAATCCTGAATCATTGCAGTCGTTCCCTAACGCGCGGGTTGAGGTCGGTATGGCTAACGCAGCCGTCGAAAGTAACTACCAGTTTGAGCGTCAGGGGTATTTCTGTGTTGATCAAGATTCAACCGACGAGCGCATGGTCTTTAACCGTACCGTGAGTCTGCGCGACTCTTGGGCGAAACAGTCTAAGGGCTGATGCGCACTGCCGCCGCTCTGTTATTCGCGTTGGCTCTGCTACAGGGCTGCGTAACAACGCCGGACGGCTCGCCCTACGTGCGTGCCGAGGCAGAGCGCCTGACGCCGCACAGGGTAACTGAGTTGGGGCCACATCTGCATGAAAGCTCGGGTTTGGCCCGGGTTGGTGAGCGGCTCTGGACGATGAATGACTCGGGTGGTGATGCCGAGCTTGCGCGTCTGGATCTGCCCGCGGGGCGCAGTACCGCTGTCGCACTAGAAGAAGCGACAAATTTTGATTGGGAGGCTCTGGCCCAGAGCGCCGAGCATCTCTACATCGTCGACTGCGGCAATAATCGCGGCGATCGGATCTGGTTACAGCTCTATCAGGTTGAGATGGCCGCGCTGGATAAATCGAGCGCACCGGTGGCACGCACGGACTTTCGTTTCGCTGATGTTGAATATGCGGTAAAGCGCCGCGCACACAATAACGACTGCGAAGCGGCGACCTGGGTTGACGATCAACTCTGGTTATTCACCAAGAATTGGGACGATCAGGCAACTCGGCTTTACCGAATGGTACCGGGTGCAGACAAGCAGCAGCTGAGCAGTAGCGAGCAGTTCTATGCTGATGGGCTGGTCACCGGTGCCGATTACAGCCAAACGCACCAGATGCTGGCGTTACTCGGTTATGGTAAGGGGCTGCGTGTGCTGCAGCCGTTTATCTGGCTAGTGCCTGTGACGCAGAGTGCACCCCAGTGGGGTCGAGCAAAGCGTTACTTGCTCAATGAATCGGGTCAATGGGAAGCGATTGTCTGGCGTGGATCCGAGTTGCTGATCAGCCGTGAAGAGAGCGTTTTAGGCGGTGCAGAGATTGCCCGTGTCAGTCTGCCGAATGCGGCACTGAGTCATTAATTTAGTAAGGTTAGAAATGTTACAGATCTACAACACACTGACGAAATCAAAACAGCCGTTCACGCCGATCAATCCCGGCCAGATTCGAATGTATGTCTGTGGGATCACCGTCTATGACCTCTGTCACATCGGTCACGCGCGCGTGATGGTCTGCTTCGACCTGATTACTCGCTACCTGCGCGCACGCGGTTGGGACGTGGATTACGTGCGTAACATCACCGATGTGGACGACAAGATTATCCGCCGTGCTGCGGAGAACGGTGAGTCCGTTGATGAGCTGACAGCACGGATGATTGCAGCGATGCATGAAGATGAAGCCGCACTCAGTGTTTTGCGTCCTGATCAGGAGCCGCGCGCAACCCGTCACGTCGATGACATTATCGCGATGGTGCAGACGTTGATCGACAAGGGCTTCGCTTATGCTGCAACCAACGGGGATGTCTACTACCGCGTAGAGAAGTTCTCAAGTTACGGTAAGTTGACCAACAAGGTAGTAGAGGAGCTACGTGCCGGTGCTCGTGTAGAGGTGGAGACGGCTAAAGAGAGTCCGCTCGACTTCGTGCTGTGGAAAGCTGCGAAAGAGGACGAGTTGAGCTGGGAATCCCCCTGGGGTGCTGGCCGCCCAGGCTGGCATATCGAGTGTTCAGCGATGTCGAAGTGCTGCCTTGGCGAAACCTTTGATATTCATGGTGGGGGCCCTGACCTGCCGTTTCCGCATCACGAGAATGAGATTGCCCAGTCGGAGGCGGCCAATGGTCAGACCTACGTCAACTACTGGATGCATGCTGGCCCTGTGCGTGTTAACGCTGAAAAGATGTCTAAATCGCTGGGCAACTTCTTCACCATTCGCGACGTATTGAAGGAGCACAACCCCGAGGTCGTCCGCTACTTCCTTGCGAGTGTGCACTACCGTTCGCATATTGACTACAGCGTCGACAGCCTGCGAGAGGCTAAGGCCGCTCTGGATCGCTTCTACCAGGCGCTGGAGGGTGCACCTGCAGGCCCAGCGCAGTTGGACGAGCAGAGTGATTACGCTGCACGTTTCTTCGAGGCGATGGATGATGACTTCAACACGCCGCGTGCGATGGCAGTGCTGTTTGATCTCGCGGGTGAGCTTAACCGAGCTAAAGCCGAAGGTCTGGAGACAGCGGGTTACTATGCCGCTCAGTTGCGTGCCTTAGGTGGGCTTATAGGTCTGCTACAACAGGAGCCCAATGCCTACCTGCAGCATGCAGCTGACGGGGAAATAAGCGCAGACGCTATTGAGGCGTTAATTGTCGAGCGTAAAGAGGCGCGTGCGGCAAAAGATTTTGCCCGTTCCGATGAGATTCGCGATCAATTAGCTTCTCAAGGTGTCGTATTGAAGGATGGTCCTGAAGGGACTCAGTGGTACCGAGACCAGTAATATTGGTCTCGCAGTAGGAATCTCGCGAGATAAAAAACAGGCCGTTTGTTATTGTTATCCGGCCTGCCCCGAAACTGAAATCCTGTGTTTAAAAAATAGCGGCCGCTCCGTGGCCGCGTCCCTAATTCCCGATGGAAACTGGGTAACAACAGCATTTCAGATACAGCAACCCTCGTGCCAGCTCTCACTCTACGATCGCCACCGAGTTGACTAGGTCGGCTTTTCAGCCGACATGACGATTCATTTGTCTGTTTGACCCGGTTTTAACAGGGGGCGCGATTGTTTCTCTTGATGCGACCGAGGCCATGGTTGTTAAAATGCGTTGCAAATTGCGAATATATTTGCAATTTGCAAATCATCTGTGCTGGTGCGAATTGCGCCTCTAAAGGTACCGAGACAAATAATCTCCAAACATTTTACAAATATCTCAACTAAGCTATTGACCAGAGGGCAGGGCGTGGATAGGATACGCACCACTTCGCGAGGGGTGCAGCAAGCAAACCTTGAGAGACCGGGCAGAGCGCCCGTAGCTCAATTGGATAGAGCACTCGCCTT
>JAYQBD010000118.1:0-5987 GCA_038137135.1 Oceanospirillaceae bacterium
AATTGAATTTGGACACAGAGGCTATGGCAGGTTCACTCCAAGATCAACTGCTCAAGGCGGGTATCGCCAACAAGCAGCAGGCAAAGAAAGCGACCATCGATAAGCGCAAGCAGAAAAAACAGGCGCCTAAAGAGGCTGAAGCCGAGCGCCAACAGCGACTCGATGCGATCGAAGCGCAACGCAAAGAGAAGGCTGAGCGCGACCGCCAACTGAATGAAGCGCGCAAAGCAGAACAAGACCAGAAGGCGATCGATGCGCAGGTTAAACAGCTGATCGAACGCCATCAGGTAAGGCCCTCAGACAAGGCTGAGACACGCTTTCAGTTCGTCGATGGGACTACAATCAAGTCGCTCTACGTTGATGCCGATATGATGTCACCGCTTGCGCGAGCGCAATTACGCCTGGCTCGATCTGGTTCATCCTACGCACTTGTACCTGCGGTTGTGGCTGAGAAAATTGAAGCGCGCCGCCCAGAGGTCATCATCCCACTCTCAAGTGACCAGCAAGCATCGGATGTGGATGATCCATACGCGGAATACGTCATCCCTGACGACCTGATGTGGTAATAGCAATTTAACCCTACCGAAGGAGGCCAACAGTGGCTGTAGTTGAACTAAACGAAGAGAATTTTGAAGCCACCGTATTTGGCAACCCTTTTGTCATCGTCGATTACTGGGCACCCTGGTGTGGTCCTTGTAAGGCGTTTGGCCCTACATTCGAAGCCGTATCTGAAGAGTTTCCCGATGTTGTTTTTGCCAAAGTGAATACTGAGGCTGAGCAGGCGATTGCAGCGCACTTCCAGATTCGCTCTATTCCAACGCTCATGGTCTTTCGCGATAACATCCTGCTCTATAACGAGGGCGGCGCACTGCCTGCAGGTGCTCTACGCGAACTGCTAGCTAAAGCAACAGAGCTGGATATGGATGAAGTTCGTAAGCAGATCCAAGAGTCTCAAAGCGCTGAAAATAGCTGAACTACAACGACGAGGGAACGCGTCTTGGCGCGTTCAAACCTCCCAAGCGTTTTTCAAGCGGCTCGGGTACACCCTATCTAGACTTAGCGCCCAACCACCTGCGATTGCCCTGTGCCCTCACCAATAATTCTTACCTCACGCTGCGGGAACGGGATTTCTACATTCGCTTGTTTTAGCGCATGCCAGATCATCAGTAGCAGGTCACCACCCACCCTATTCTGACCATCGTCGATGCCCTCCATCCAGAACTCGATAAGAATATCGATACCAGAGTCACCGAACCCTTTGATCTCAGCATCTGGACGCTCCTCTAACGGAACCTCATCACCGCTGATGACCTGAGGGTGCTCAGAGACAACCTCACGCAGCAACGGGAACAATCGGTCCAGATCAGTGCTATAGGCCACCTGAAGGTTAATTGAGTAGCGCTGTTTGGAGTTTTTGTGTGTCCAGTTGGTAAAGGTGCTGCTCATAAAGCGCTCGTTCGGCACCATGATATCCTTACCATCAAAGGTCTCGAGCGTAGTCGAGCGCATCTTCAGCTCGCGAATCACTCCTCCTTGCCCATCATCCAACTCGATATAGTCGCCAATTTTAAGTGAGCGATCGAGAAGCAGGATAATGCCCGATATGAAGTTAGAGGCGATAGACTGCAATCCAAAGCCCAGCCCGACACCGACGGCACCTCCAAAGACAGCCAATGCAGTTAGGTTGATACCCATCACCTGCAGCAGCAACAGGAAGATAATGACCGTCAGCACCACTTCAAACAGCTTGGCGAAAAGCTCTCGGGTTCCCGCATCAAGCTCTTCTTGGCGACGGATAATCCGGTTACCGGCGGTTCGTGATAAGCGACCCAGCCAGAATAGCAATGAACCAAACACCAACATCCGCAACACACCATATGCGGAGATCTTGATGTTACCAACCTCGAGTGCGACCTGATCCAGATATTGAATCACCGCGCCCAGCAGATCGAACACATGCAGCACTGCAGCCGGTATCAGCAACCAAAGTATCAGGGTACGCAACAACCTGTGCTGCACGAAGTTGCGCACAAAGACAAAAAGCAGGAAAACAAGCGCGGCACTCTCAGTGATGCGAACCAGGTAGCTCTGGGCAAAAAAGTGATCACTGGCATCTACCGCTAGCGCCAGCGTGATGATCAGCAGCAGCGGAAATAGTAGAGGACGAGCGCTGGCCAGCAGATCTCGAAAGCCGCCGACAGCCTGCTCGTCGCGTTTGTGGTTAAAGATCGCCGCACGGGAGCTCAGAACCTGCGAGAGGGCGTACGCAAAAATCAACGCCACAAACACTAGACCCAACTGGATGTAGAATCCTGGGCTGTTAAACCAATCGATTAGGGTTAAAGAGAGCGCCTCAAAATGAGCAAAAAACGCATCGTTAGATAGTGTCACACAGCGACTCCTGAATATTTAACCCTAATACGTTGTTGTCCAGTATAGCTCCGATCTAGCCTAGTCGTTGGTCAACATCACACCTTCAATCTCGATATCCGCGCCTTTCGGAATCGCCTTTACTGCAAAGGCAGCACGCGCTGGATATGGCTCATCAAAGTAGCGTGCCATTACCTCGTTCACCTGCGGGAAGAAATCCATATCGGAGAGCAGAATCGTCAACTTAACGATATCGTTAAGTTCGCCCCCTGCAGCATTCGCCACCGCCTTGAGATTCTCAAACACTCTTACGGCCTGAGCTTCAAAGCTCTCAGTTACCAGCTCCATCGTTGCAGGATCCAGTGGAATCTGCCCCGACATGTAGACGGTATTTCCAACCTTCACAGCCTGAGAGTAAGTACCGATAGCGGCGGGTGCATTAGGCGTGCTGATCGTACTGCGGTTAGACATATTCATAGCTCCAATTCAAAAAGTGAGTAACAAGCAAAAGTTACATGCATTATCCCGCTAACAAGAAGGGTAGCAAGCATTTTCCAGCGATAACCCGCACTGTTAAACTAGCCTGGTCAATCGATACGAGATGTAGTCACCGTGCCAATCCGTCTAGATCAACTCCTTGTAGAGCGTCAGCTTGTCGCCAGCCGTGCACAGGCTCAGCGCGTCATCAAAGAGGGGCGCGTTGAGGCTGACCTCAGAGGTTGGCAGGTGCTGGATAAGAGTTCATTCAAGCTTGATGCTGACACCCCCATTCGCATTGAACCCGACGAGTCAGACAAGTACGTTTCACGCGGCGCGCTAAAACTGAAAGCGGCGCAAGAGCAGTTCCACCTGGACTTCAACGATCTCGTTGCGATCGATGTTGGCCAGTCTACCGGCGGGTTTACCGACTACCTACTTCAACACGGCGCTGCGGCCGTGATCGGTATCGAGGTGGGACAGGATCAACTTGCAGCCCGCTTACGGGAAGATCCGCGGGTAACCTGTATCGAGGGGTATAACGCTAGAAATCTGGAACCCGACCTGGTTTCAAAAAGCCCAACCATGAAGTTCGATCTGGCGGTTATGGATGTTTCATTCATCTCACAAACGCTGATATTGCCCGGACTTTGCAGCTTACTTAGCCAAGGCTCCCAACTCATCACACTGATCAAGCCACAATTTGAGCTTGGCCCAGAGCACATTGGCCGCGGCGGACTGGTCCGCTCGCAACACCTCTACCCACAACTGAAACAGCAGATGTGCGAACTGGTTACAGAGTTGGGAATGGAAGTTGAGGGATATATCCCCAGCCCAATTAAGGGTGGTGATGGCAATCAGGAGTTCTTGCTCGTCGCGCGCAAAAGTTGAACCCCAAGCACTGGGCCCTGCGGCAAGAAAAGACCCGCCACCCCATACGAGGGGCGGGTAAACCTGGACGGTTTAAAAAACGTTAAATCTGTTAGTCCGCCTGGCGACGCAAGAAAGCTGGAATATCCAGAAACTCCATGTCGTCAGTGCCGGTCTTCTGCACTACTGGCTGCTCTAACGGCAGGTCCTGCTGTTCAGTTTTGCGGTTACGAATAACAGTCGGTGTATCAAGATCAGTAAAACCAGCCGTTGTTGGTGCAACAACAGTACGCGTTGGCTGGGTCTGCGGTGCTGGCTGTGCAGACACCTGAGCATCTGAGTTTACAACCTGCGCTTCCATCTGCTGTGCACGTGCAAGACCGGTAGCTACAACAGTGACTTTGAGCTCTTCGCTCATATCTGGATCGATAACTGTACCCACAACAACAGTAGCGTTGTCCGAGGCATACTCCTCAACGACCTCGCCCACTTCAGCGAACTCACCCAGACTCAGATCCATACCCGCAGTGATATTAACTAGGATGCCGCTGGCACCCTTAAGATCTATATCCTCCAGCAGCGGGCTGTTGATAGCGGCCTCGGTTGCCTCGCGCGCACGCTCATCACCACGCGCCACCCCCGTACCCATCATCGCCTTGCCCATTTCGGACATAACGGTGCGCACGTCAGCAAAGTCGACGTTGATCATACCCGGACGGATAATCAAGTCAGCAATACCCTGCACAGCGCCCTTCAGCACGTCGTTTGCCGCGCTGAATGCCTTAATCAGGCTGGTGTTTTTGCCGAGCACTGGAAGGAGTTTTTCGTTTGGAATGATAATCAGCGAGTCAACGCGATCCTGTAGCTCACGGATCCCCTCTTCAGCGATTTTCATGCGCTTGCGACCTTCGAATGGGAAGGGTTTAGTCACAACAGCGACCGTCAGAATTCCCATCTCTTTCGCCACTTCTGCAACGATCGGCGCGGCGCCGGTACCCGTACCACCACCCATGCCGGCAGTAATAAAGACCATGTCTGCACCTTGTAGTGTCGCCATAATCTGTTCGCGATCTTCCATCGCTGCAGAGCGACCCACCTCAGGATTCGCACCAGCACCAAGGCCTTTGGTGAGCTCACCACCAATATGCAGGGCTGCGTGTGAAGCAATTTTAGCCAGCGCCTGCGCATCAGTGTTGGCACAGATAAACTCTACGCCATCCACGTCCGACGACACCATGTGTGATACTGCGTTACCACCGCCTCCCCCGACGCCGACAACTTTGATCACAGCACTTTGAGTCGCGCTATCTACCATCTCAAACATAAAACACCTCCAGGTTTCTTTTTAATGGCTCCGATCTTTGCCGGCTCGCCACACTCAGCACTCTGTGAGTGCAAATTTCATTGGATCAGAAGTTACCCTGAACCCAAGTCTTAATACGCGACACCCAGCTCCCCTGCTCGGTATCACGGGATTCTCTCTTTTCAACACGATGCTCTGAACGCTCATCAGCGGTCAGGCTCATATCGTCCACACTGTGCGTGTCGACTGACTGGACTAACTCATTGTCAGCTGAGTAGAGCAATAGGCCGATCGCTGTGGCATAGATTGGATTGGTCAGCAGGTCATCGACTCCGGCGACACCGGTTGGACGTGCCAGACGCACCGGCATATGGAAGATCTCCTCAGCCAGTTCGACAGCTCCCTCCATTTTGGAAGTACCGCCAGTCAACACCAATCCTGCGGCAACCAGATCTTCAAAACCGCTGCGGCGCAGTTCAGCCTGCACTAGGGTGAACAACTCTTCATAGCGCGGCTCTACCACTTCAGCCAGCGCCTGCCGTGACAGGTCACGCGGCGCACGATCACCCACACTCGGGACCTTGATCGTCTCATCGGCACGGGCCAACTGTGCTAAAGCACAGGCGTACTTCATCTTGATCTGCTCGGCGTGCTGCATCGGTGTACGCAACGCCATAGCGATATCGTTACTGACCTGATCACCAGCGACCGGAATAACTGCTGTATGACGAATAGCACCCTGAGTGAACACAGCGATATCGGTGGTACCGCCACCTATATCCACCATACATACACCGAGATCTTTCTCATCATCAGTGAGTACGGCATAACCTGACGCCAACTGCTCCAGTACGACAGCATCAACTTCTAGCCCGCAGCGGCGAACACACTTTTCAATATTCTGGATCGCGTTAGTTGCACCGGTTACCAGGTGAACCTTCGCTTCGAGACGCACACCCGACATACC
>JAYQBD010000119.1:0-5985 GCA_038137135.1 Oceanospirillaceae bacterium
AGGGTGGGTTAGGCGGTCCTGAGTGCCCAACGTTTCTGCTAGCGAGCTCCCCTTAATACAGAGTTTTCCATAGTTAGCCGGGTGAGTAGTATCGCCTTCTACGCTAACGCCTTGCTTATCTATATTGACCTCAATACCGCAGCCGACACCGCAGTATGCACAGGTAGACCTCAATTTCATGGCCTCTCCTTAGAACAACACTTAAAACAACAGCCCGCACTCGGTCAGTGCATCGAAACTGACCAAGAAACGAGCTGTCATAGCTTGAAATATCTGTTTCCCCGACTCTTGCAGATATCAGTCCAACTTGGGGGAAACCCATGTTTTTTGCACCCTATAGCCTCTCTCATCTGAATGGCGACGCCAAATTTGTCTTTTTTTGGTGCCTGTCGCACTACTCTGGTGCGTTATTTTGCGGTGCAGCATGCTGTACTGCCGGTTGGTACGAGGGTTGTGTTTTTAACTGTCTGAAAAATAAAGAAATAAACATGTTGGCATCCTTGCTGCTAACTCACCTGCAACAAACAGATTTTATTTAGCAATGGCGCTATCAGTAACCAACTCCTTTGAGTTGCAGCTGGCAGCGCTTTTTTCGTTTTATTGGAGGCGACTATGAAATTTAAATCACTCTCAAAAGCTGTTGCAGTTGTAACCACTGCTATGACACTGAGCTACTCGGCTGTGAGCTTGGCTGAGATTGGCTACCCAGAGAAAGAGGATCTTAAGTTTGGCTTTATCAAGCTGACAGATATGGCACCACTGGCTGTAGCCTACGAGAAAGGATTCTTTGAGGATGAAGGCCTCTACGTTCAGCTTGAAGCACAGGCTAACTGGAAAGTGTTGCTGGACCGCGTGATCGATGGTCAGTTGGATGGTGCACACATGCTTGCGGGTCAACCGCTGGGTGCCACCATTGGGTATGGTACTCAGGCCGACATCATTACGGCGTTCAGCATGGACCTCAACGGCAACGGCATCACCGTCTCTAATGAGATTTGGGATGAGATGAAGCCGTACCTGGAAGTTGATAAAGAGGGTAAGGTTGTCCACCCAATAAAAGCGGATGCGCTCAAGCCGGTTATCGAGAAGTACCGTGCTGAAGGCAAACCCTTCAATATGGGAATGGTATTCCCAGTCTCTACACATAACTACGAACTGCGTTACTGGCTAGCAGCCGGCGGCATTCACCCGGGCTTCTATGCGCCGGAAAAGGGTGATACCTCGGGGCAGATTGATGCTGAGGCACTGCTTTCAGTTACGCCTCCACCACAGATGCCAGCCACTCTGGAGGCGGGCACTATCTACGGTTACTGTGTCGGCGAACCTTGGAATCAGCAGGCGGTATTCAAAGGTATCGGTGTGCCAGTTATTACCGACTACGAGATCTGGCAGAACAACCCAGAAAAAGTATTCGGAGTATCTAAGGCCTGGGCTGAAGAGTTTCCCAACACTCACCTGCGCGTAGTGCGCGCAATGATTCGTGCAGCGCATTGGTTGGATGCGAACGACAACGCTAACCGCCCAGAGGCCGTAGAGATACTCTCTAAACCCTACTACGTTGGCGCTGATTACGATGTCATTGCTAACTCCATGACGGGTACCTTTGAGTACGAGAAGGGCGACAAACGTCCGGTACCAGACTTCAACGTATTCTTCCGCTACAACGCTACCTACCCCTACTACTCAGACGCTGTTTGGTACCTGTCGCAGATGCGTCGTTGGGGCCAGATTGCTGAACAGAAACCTGATAGCTGGTACATGGATATGGCTAAGAAGGTCTACCGTCCTGATATCTACGCCGAAGCAGCTCAGTCTCTGATTGATGAGGGTGTTATGGATGCGGCTGACTTCCCTGACTTTGCGACCGAGGATGGTTTCCGCGAGCCACAGAGTGCCTTCATCGACGGCATCACCTTTGACGGCACGGCGCCAAATGCCTATCTCGATAGCCTCAGCATCGGTCTGAAAGGCGACACCAAGCTTTAAGGTTTATCCGCCCCGCCTAGTGCGGGGCCAGGAGTTGAAGATGAGTAGTGGAAAACTAGTACAGATGTTGCCAGCAGGAATAGCTCAGGGAGATGGTTTCGCAGGAGTGATCTCCTTTGTTGCTAAAACCCTGGGGCTACCCATTCTTGGCCTGGCATTGTTCCTGATGTTCTGGCAAGTGGGCGCAAGTAAAATTGAGACCTCTTTGGGTACTTTCCCAGGCCCTGTTGAGGTGTGGGAGCAGACTCAGGCACTGGTGGCTGAGCATCTTGAGGAGCAGCAGCGCGCTGAGGAGTTTTATCAACGCCAGGAGGAGCGCAATGCCAAACGCTTGGAGAAGGATCCCAACGCGCCGATCAAAGTACGTGAGTATATCGGTAAGCCGACTTTCTTCGATCAGATCGGTACGAGTCTGATTACCGTGCTGGCCGGTTTTGTAATAGCGTCACTGATCGCTATTCCTTTGGGTATCTGTATAGGTCTAAGTGCCAGTCTTAATGCTGCACTTAATCCGGTTATTCAGATCTTTAAGCCGGTATCGCCGCTGGCATGGTTGCCGTTGGTCACTATGGTGGTGAGCGCGGTGTATGTTAGCGATGACCCGATGTTCGCTAAGTCGTTTATCACCTCACTGTTCACTGTAGCTCTATGCTGTCTTTGGCCGACCTTGCTGAATACTTCAGTCGGTGTGTCGACAATTAGCCCGGATCTACAGAACGTCTCTAAAGTGCTGCGCCTCAGCTGGATGACTCACGTGGTTAAGATCGTGCTGCCATCTTCTGTGCCGATGATCTTTACTGGACTGCGCCTATCACTGGGTATCGCCTGGATGGTACTGATTGCGGCAGAAATGTTGGCGCAGAACCCCGGGTTGGGTAAGTTTGTCTGGGACGAGTTCCAGAATGGTAGCTCCAACTCGCTCGGTCGCATTATGGTTGCGGTGCTAGTGATTGGTCTAATCGGTTTCGCACTCGATCGCATCATGCTGATGGTTCAGCGCTTTGTCTCTTGGGACAAAACCGCAGTGATTCGCTAAGAGGTAAGGATAATGAACAAAGCACATTTAGAACTGACTGGCGTATCAATCGAGTTTCCAACGCCGAAGGGGAGCTTTAAAGCCCTAGATGACGTCAATCTGAAGATCAAAAAAGGTGAGTTTATATCGCTGATTGGTCACTCGGGCTGCGGTAAATCGACGGTACTCAACATCGTGGCGGGTCTGCATCGTGCGACTACAGGCGGTGTTGTACTTGATGGCAAAGAGGTGAATGAACCTGGTCCAGAGCGCGCCGTAGTCTTCCAGAATCACAGTTTGCTGCCCTGGCTCACTGCCTATGAAAACGTAGAGCTGGCCGTTAAACAGGTCTTTAAAGGGAAGAAATCCAAGGCCGAGATGCGTGAGTGGATTGAGCATAATCTCAATTTGGTGCACATGACACATGCGATGAACAAGCGCCCGGATGAGATCTCCGGGGGTATGAAGCAGCGTGTGGGAATAGCGCGGGCGTTGGCGATGGAACCAAGTGTATTGCTCATGGATGAGCCGTTCGGGGCGCTGGATGCTCTGACGCGTGCCCATCTTCAGGACTCCTTGATGGAGATACAGAAAGACCTTAACAATACCGTCATTATGATTACCCATGATGTAGATGAGGCGGTGTTGCTCTCTGATCGCATTGTCATGATGACCAATGGTCCGGCAGCTACGGTGGGAGAGATTCTGCAGGTTGAGTTGGAGCGCCCGCGCAACCGTATCCAGCTAGCCGATGACCCTCAGTACAACCACTATCGTCACGAAGTGCTCTCATTCCTCTACGAGAAGCAGCGCAAGGTTGAAGATATTAAAGAGCATCAGACAGCAAAAAAGAGCCAGACTGAAGCGACAGCAAAGAGTGCCTGAAGATGACCAAGCGGTATGAGCTTCTGATAATCGGTAACGGCCCCGCAGCGCACCGCTTGATAACCGACCTCTGTGCACTTCAGGCGTTGCCTGAGTCGGTGGGGGTTATCGGTGAGGAGTCACGTACGGCGTATAACCGCATACTGCTCTCACCGCTGCTGGCGGCACAGATTGATCCCGCGCAGCTCGAATTGCATTATCCCCCTGAAGCGCAAAACGCTGTTGAGCAGATTACCGATGCCCGTGTGGTGGCGATTAATACCCAGCTGCAATCAGTCACAACTGAGTCTGGAGAGAGTTTTGGCTACGAGCAACTGGTGATTGCTACCGGTGCGCGCCCCGTCATTCCTGACCTCGAGGGTGTGAGAGCGCGTGGGGTTCTGGCCTTTCGCTCCTGGAGTGATGTCGAGCGGATGCAGCAAGTTGCTGCCCGCGGAGGTAGGGCGGTCGTTGTTGGTGGTGGCTTCCTCGGTTTAGAGGCCGCCGAGGGGCTACGCAAACTTGGTATGAGTGTCACTTTGGTGCATCGCAGTGGCTATCTGCTCAATCGCCAACTCGATCCGCAGGCCGCTGCGTTGTTGCGTTATGAGATGGAGTCTCGCGGGTTGGAGGTTCGCACGCAGGAGCAACTGCAGTCGATTCAAACCAAATATAGTCAGCTTGAGTCTGTGACTCTCTCTAATGGCGAGAGGCTTAGTGCTGACCTGCTAGTCTTCGCCACCGGGATTTTGCCCAATGCTCAACTCGCGCAAACTGGTGGCTTGAAGCACAACAGAGGAATCTGTGTAGATGCGCAGATGCGCACATCTGACGCACGTATCTTCGCTCTGGGTGAGTGTATTGAGTTCAATGGCAATACCTATGGCTTGGTTGCGCCAATCTGGCGTCAGTCCGCAGTTCTTGCGGCAACGCTTAGTGGAGTCAGTGATGAATATATGGATGAAGCCTTTGCCACGCAGTTGAAGGTGAGTGGTGTTGAGCTCTTCTCCTGCGGCGAGATTGATCGGTCTAAAGAGACCGCTTTTTACCTGGACGCTGAGCTTGGTCAGTACCGACGATTCTGGTTTGACGATGATCGTTTAGTTGGCGCTGTTATGTACGGCGATACATCGCGGGGGCCGGATGTGATTGAGGCAGTGTTGCAACGCGCCGATGCGGATCGGGCTGAGGCCTTGATTTGGTAGTATCCACGCCATCCAAGGTGCGAAAAAAAGCCCCCCACCATTGCTGGTGGAGGGCCAACCTCAGCAGTATTGCAGTGCTTACTGACTCACTGAAATCCCTGCATCGCTGCAGAGCTTCGTAAGGTTTGCGTAACCTAGCTTGGCGTAGGTCAGCGGATGTGCGATTGATGGATCCTGTTCCGCTTCAACGACCAACCAGCCTTCGTAGTTGCTCTCTTTGAGCACAGCGAAGATGCTTGGGTAGTCAACACAGCCATCGCCTGGCACGGTGAAGGTGCCGTTGAGTACGGCTTGAAGGAAGCTCAGGTTGCGGTTCTTCGCATCCACCATCACTGACTTGCGGATATCTTTGCAGTGCACGTGCTTGATGCGATCGGCGTAGCGTTTAGCCACGGCAACTGGGTCACCACCGGCAAAAGTGAGGTGGCCAGAGTCCAGCAGCAGACCCACTGCAGGTGCACCCTGCATCATGCGATCTATATCCGTTTCAGTTTCGATCACTGTACCCATGTGGTGGTGGTACGCCATAGATACACCCTGAGTCTCCAGGTACTCGGCAACTTCGTTGAGGCGCTCGAGGAACACTGGCCACTCTGCTGGGCTCATCTGTGGGCGGTTACGAACTGGAGTTTCCATCTCGCCGTGTACACAGCGGCTGGTTTCACAGAAAACCATCGCGGTTGCGCCCAGAGTCTTGAGCAGGTGCAGGTGTGGCTGCATCGCCTCTATCTCATCATCTACGCTGCGCTCAAGCAGGTTGCTTGAGTACCAGCCAGATACCAGTGAGAGGCCATGGCTATCCAGGATAGGGCCAAGAATCTCAGGTGTGCGTGGGAACTTCTGGCCCAGCTCGAAGCCAGCGTAGCCTGCCTCTTTACCTTCAGACAGGCAGACTTCCAGTGGCGTCTCTGCGCC
>JAYQBD010000120.1:0-5869 GCA_038137135.1 Oceanospirillaceae bacterium
TAACATAGCCGGGAGGCATTGATGGGAAACATCATCAAAGGGCCGTCGACTCGTGAGCTGATGCAGCAGCTGGTGACAGATTCTGAAGGAATGACTGTCAACGATCGTCGCGATTTTCTCCGTAAGGGTATTGCAGCAGTGGGCGGTATGGCCGCAGCGACTGTTGCTGGCGGCGCAAACGCCGCTGATGCAATGATCAACTCGACTAACCTGCCACCAAACGAGCCATCATGGGGTCGTATGCTGGGTCACGGTGTAATCGAGTACCCATACGGTCAGCCATCTAAATACGAAAGCCACGTTGTACGTCGTACAGTGCCATGGCTAACAGCTGAGTCTATCTCTTCTATCTCGATGACTCCGCTGCACGAACTTAAAGGTATCATCACCCCTAACGGTCTGGTTTTTGAGCGTTACCACGGTGGTGTACCTACGATTAACCCAGAAGAGCACCGCCTGATCATTCACGGTCTGGTAGAGCGCCCACTGATCTTCACTATGGAAGATCTGATGCGCTTCCCTTCTGTCTCAGTGATCAAATTCCTTGAGTGTCCTGCTAACGGTGGTATGGAGTGGCGCGGTACTCAGATGGAGGCACTGCAGTTCACCCACGGCATGCTGTCGTGCTGTGAATGGACCGGTGTACCACTGAAAGTCCTGCTTGAAGAAGCTGGTGTTAAACCAGAAGGTAAGTGGGTACTGGCTGAAGGCGCTGACGGTGCGCACATGAGCCGCTCAATTCCTCTGGAGAAGTGTCTTGACGATGCTCTGATCGTTTACGCTCAGAACGGCGAGATGCTGCGTCCAGAACAGGGTTACCCAGTTCGTCTGATGAACCCAGGTTGGGAAGGTAACACCTCTATCAAGTGGCTACGTCGACTGGAAGTTGGTGATAAGCCTTGGTACCACCGCGAAGAGACTTCGAAGTACACCGACCTGATGGCCGACGGTACTGCACGTAAGTTCACATTCGTTCAGGAGTGTAACTCGGTTATCACTTCACCTTGTCCTGAGAACCCAATCAAAGGCTCTGGCATGCTCGAAATCGAAGGTATCGCATGGTCTGGCCGCGGCAAGATCAAGCAGGTTGATATCTCGTTTGATGGTGGCGTCTCTTGGACCCCAGCCAACCTGAAGGGGCTGGTGCTGGATAAGGCTCTGACTCGCTTCAGTTTGGTTACTAAGTGGGATGGTCAGCCTTGGCTGCTCCAGGCACGTGCAATCGATGAAACTGGCTACGTACAGCCAACGCTGCAGCAGCTGCGTGACGTACGTGGTACTGAGTCGATCTACCACAAGAACTCCATCCACACTTGGCAGGTATCAAACACTGGGGAGGTTAAGAATGTTCAAGTTAGCTAAGCCCACCCTAGTAGCTGCAGCTGTTGCAGGCTCGCTAGTAGCGGGTGCGGTAAATGCAGGCGAGCAGTTCGGTTTCGGCCGCACTGCAACTGCAGAAGAGATTGCAGGTTGGGATATCGATGTACGTCCTGACGGCATGGGTCTGCCAGTAGGTTCTGGTAGCGTTCTCGACGGTGAGGGCCTGTACGAAGCACAGTGTGCTTCTTGTCACGGTCTGTTCGGTGAAGGCGAAGGCCGTTGGCCAGTACTCTCTGGTGGACAGGGTACACTGGCTGATGAGCGTCCGACTAAGACTGTTGGTTCATACTGGCCGTATGCTTCGACGCTGTACGACTACATCTACCGGGCGATGCCGTTCCCAGCGCCACGTTCTCTGACTCCAGATCAGACCTATGCAATCTCTGCGTACGTGCTGTACCTGAACGAGATCGTTGATGAGGACTTCGTGCTAACCAACGAAAACCTGGCTGACGTCAAAATGCCGAACGAGCCGAACTTCTTTGTTGATCCACGTCCAGACGTAGCAAACACGCGTTGTATGTCTGACTGTGCTGACCCAGCTGCGCTGCAGGTGACTGGCTCTATCGGTGGTGTTACACCTGTAGGTCACTTCATCGAAGGTGCGGATGGCCCAGCGGCATCTCACGAGGCTCAGCATGAGCTCGAGAAGAAGATGGAGATGGAGCGTCTGAAAGAGCTTGGCGTAGAGGTTGAAGAGGAAGAAGCTTCTTCTGAACCAGCTGCTCTCTCTGAGGCTGCAGTAGCCGGTGAAGCAACCTACAACATGGCATGTGTAGCTTGTCATGGCGCAGGAATTGCAGGTGCACCGAAAGTAGGTGACAAAGGTGCTTGGGAAGCACGCATTGCACGTGGTATGGAGTCAATGATCAGCAACGCGATCAACGGCTACGCTGGCGACAATGGTGTGATGCCTGCCAAGGGTGGTCGTGCAGATCTCTCTGACGAGGCGGTAGCCAACGCAGTTGCTTACATGGCAGAATCTAGTCAGTAAATGACGAGATGCGGGGGTGCTTGGGTTTGCCGAGTACCCTCGATATTATAAAAAGAGCGCCTCAAGGCGCATTTATCACTGGAAGGAGTGACCATGCGTAAGTTGATATCAACGCTCGCGATTACTGGTCTAACACTGGGTGTTGCCGGTACTGCAGTGGCGGGTTCACACGGAGATATGATCAAAGAGGGGCAGGACATTTACCACGGTAAATCTCGCGGTAACTGTATTGCTTGTCACGAGATCCCTGATCCGATCGCCAATCAGGCAGGTAACCAGGGACCAATGATCATCGCAATGAAAGCACGTTACCCAAATAAAGCTGAGCTTCGTGCACAGATTTGGGATGCAACAGCTAAGAATCCTCTGTCAATCATGCCGCCTATGGGTAAGCATAACATTCTGACAGAAGACGAAATCGACGCTGTTGTCGAATACATTTATCAGTACTGATACGAGCAGGTGGAGTAAAATGAGTATGAATCGTCGTACAGTTGTCAAAGCGATCGCTGCAAGCGGTGCGCTGATGGGCATGGGTGCATTGATGCCGCGCGTTGCGCTGGCAGCATGGAACAAAGATGCGTTTTCCGCGAAAGATCAGGCGTCAGCAATGAACGCCCTCTACGGTGGCAGCGCAGAAGCTAGCGCTAACGTAATGCTGAAAGCGCCAGCAATCGCTGAGAACGGTGCAGTAGTACCTCTGTCTGTAAGCACAGACCTCGCAGATGTTGAGTCAGTTGCTATCTTCATCGAGAACAACCCAACTCCTCTGGCTGCACAGTTCATGGTGCCAGCGGGCACTAACGCTGATTTCTCAACTCGCGTACGTATGGGTAAGACCACTAACGTAACTGCAGTTGTTAAAGCGGGTGGCAACACTTACAGCGCTACTTCAGAAGTTAAAGTCACCATCGGTGGTTGTGGCGGTTAATCAGCGAGTTTAATAGGAGTCACTACAATGGCAATTTTTCGAGTTAAAGCTAAAGCCCGTAAAGGCAGCACAGATGTCAAAATGATGGCTAAGCACGATATGGAAACTGGTCAGCGCAAAGGCAAAGACGGTAACCTGATCCCTGCTAAATTCCTGGACACTGTAACCGTTTCTCACGGTGGCAAAGTGGTTTTCGAAGCAAACCTCGGTACTGCGGTTTCTAAAAACCCATACCTGGCGTTCTCTTTCGAGGGCGGCGCGAAGGGCGAAACCCTCGACATCGCGTGGACTGAAAACTCAGGTGCATCAGGCACAGAATCTGGCGATATCAAGTAATCAGGGTTCGGAGCCCGGAGGACTTATGAAAATTATAAAAACGACACTGCTCGCTATGAGCGTTGCAGCCCTGAGCCAGACGGCGATGGCTGCGAAAACGGGAGCGACTCTGGCAACTGTTGATCCAGAGGCGGACCGTATTGCACTTCAAGAGTACATGAAGAACCGTTTCCCAGACACTCCAATCTCTGAGTACGTAAACGGTATCTACGCAGTTGATGCTGCATCTCGTGCACAGTGGGAGGAGATCGAAGAGTTCCCTCCTTACGAGTTGGATCTGGAAGAGGGTGAAGCCCTGTTTAACGAACAGTTCGCAAACGGCAAGAGCCTGGCTGATTGTTTTGATAACGGTGGTGAAGGTATCCGCCAGAACTACCCAATGTGGAACGACGAGCGTAAGACCGTTGTAACTCTTGAGATGGCAATCAATGAATGTCGTCTACAGAACGGTGAGAAACCATACGGCTGGAAAAAAGGTCCAATCGCTAAGGTTTCTGCTTACATGGCGTACACTTCACGTGGTAACGAGTTTGCAATCGACATCCCGAATGACGATGCAAAAGCGGCTTACCTCGACGGCAAGAAGTTCTTCTACACCAAGCGTGGTCAGTTGAACCTCTCTTGTGCTGACTGTCACCTGACGGGTACTAACCGTCTGGTACGTGCTGACCTGCCTAGCCCAGCGCTGGGTCACTCTACGCACTTCCCAGTGGTTCGTTCTAAGTGGGGTGATATCGGTACTATCCACCGCCGTTACGAAGGCTGTCACCGCGATTCACGTTCAGAGTTCCTGAAAGTGCAGAGCGAAACTTACCGTAACCTCGAGTACTTCCAGACTTACATGTCTAACGGTCTCGTTGTTAACGGTCCAGGTTCACGTAAGTAAGGAGCAGAACTGATGAAAAAGATCGCTACGATCGCAGCAGTTGCTGCCCTGACCGCAAGCTCACTGACAATGGCGCAGTCATTCCAGGAAGCTTTCGACATGAACCGCGCGATGTACGGTGCTGGCGCTACCTTCGAGTGGAATGGTAAGAGCTACAACACCAACTACATTGAAGAGGAGCTGGCTTCAAAACCAGCTAACCAGGCTAATGCACAGGCTCTGTTCGACGCTGCTAAAGCTAAGTTGGCAGAAGTTCGTGAAGCCGGTTTCGCTTGGCGTGACAACGTTAAGTACCTCAAGCAGGCTAAAGAAGCTCTGGAAGCTGGTGAATACCAGAAGTCGATGGATCTAGCTGCACGTTCACACCTGCAGTCACGCATCGGCCTAGAGCAGGCTGAGACTGCGAAGAACGAATGGATTCTAGCGGTACCACCGCTGAACTAAGCGTTCAAGCTACACCCAAAAAGCCCGCAATTCAGCGGGCTTTTTTGTGCCTTTTATTCGGTGCGACAGACCAGTGTAGGAGCTATCGGTCGCGAAGCGGCAAGTTCGCGACTTGTATAACCGGCCATCGTAGTTCGCCGCTTAAGGCGACCCCACTAGAGTGTAGAGATATAGTCTGCGAGCTCAGAGATATCTGTGTCTGAGAGCCCTGCCGCCTGCCCCCACATCAGAGAACTGCTCGGTCCAACCGTCTCCTTGGCTTTGTAGGCATTCAAACGATCGATGATATAACTCGCTTCCCGTCCCTTGAGGGCAGGACCTACTCCACCTGAACCATCAGCGCCGTGGCAGGCCATACAGCCAGCGTATTTGGCTTTACCAGGTAGTGCGCCCTCTGATGTGGCTGCAGCTACCATCTCAGTATCTGCCACTGCAGTCGGTGCCTCGGCACACTCATCTCCAGCTACACAGACCGAACCATCGGGCATTATGTTTTTCGCTACCAGCTCCGGGTTGAGTGCCGCTGGTGGTTTTTGAGCCATCAGTATGAGTGCTGCACCAATAGCAAGCACAGTTATTACATAGGCGCGAATGAAGTAGCGAGCCAAATGACGTCCACGTTTGGCAATATATTCGGCCTCCTGCTGGTAGCCAACACTCTCGTGATCAATACTCATCAGCATCTTTAATTTGGCGACACCATAGCCTGCAAGAAAGAGCACGAAGAGGATCAGTATCATGCTTGGGATCAGAATTTTGAGTGTGTAGAGGTCAAGGTAGCTATTAAAAATTGAATCCATTTATAGAGTCCGTTTAAGGCTGAATAGGTTGGTGAGCCCAGTATTGAGCGTCGAAATCTGATACGTAACAGAGCCGATATAGATTGATTTGTGCGATG
>JAYQBD010000121.1:0-5863 GCA_038137135.1 Oceanospirillaceae bacterium
ATTCAGGTGAGGCGGTTCAAGCAGCTCTGCGTGAAATTCTCGGTGAGCTACTAGCACCTGTAGAAGAACCACTGACACTGCAGGCAGAGAATAAACCAACCGTCATTCTGATGGTTGGTGTGAATGGCGTTGGCAAAACAACCACGATCGGTAAGCTGGCCAAGCGCTACCAGAGCGAAGGCAAGAAGGTGATGCTGGCGGCGGGTGATACCTTCCGTGCGGCAGCAGTGGAGCAGTTGCAGGTCTGGGGTGAGCGCAACGATGTTCCTGTGGTTGCACAGCATACTGGCGCTGACTCAGCTTCAGTACTCTTTGATGCGCTGCAGTCTGCACAGGCTAAGGGTATTGATGTACTGATCGCCGATACGGCCGGTCGTCTGCAGAATAAAGACAACCTCATGCAGGAGCTGCAGAAGGTAGTGCGCGTTATGCAGAAAATCGACCCCACCGCACCACACGAAGTGATGCTGGTGCTGGATGCGGGTACGGGCCAGAACGCGATTAGCCAGGCACGCGAGTTCGGTGATGCCGTGGGTGTCACCGGTATCAGCCTGACTAAGCTCGACGGTACAGCGAAGGGCGGTATCATCTTCGCGATTGCTAAACAGTTTGGCCTGCCGATCCGCTTTATCGGTGTCGGTGAGCAGATCGACGACCTGCGTCCGTTCGAGGCGAAAGCCTTTGTCGACGCACTGTTCGACTAGGCGCACAGATGTCTGCCATCCGTTTTAGCCAGGTGAGTAAGCGCTACCCCAATGGGCATGATGCGCTGCGCACGGTCGACTTCGAGCTGGAGTCGGGCGAGATGGCCTTTCTAACCGGTCACTCCGGTGCGGGGAAAAGTACACTGCTCAAACTATTGACGCTGGTTGAGCGACCGAGTCGCGGTGAAGTTTGGGTGGGCGATCAGAACCTAGCCACGATGGATCGACGGCGTATTCCGGGTTACCGCCAATCCTTGGGTGTGGTCTACCAGAATCACCGTCTTCTGAGCGATCGCACGGTTTTCCAAAACATCGCACTGCCGCTGCAGATCGCTGGTTATTCGGATGATGATATCGGCCGGCGTGTGCGCGCTGCGCTGGATCGGGTTGGCTTACTGAGCGCCGAGAACGCCAATCCACTCGCGCTCTCGGGTGGCGAGCAGCAGCGCATCGGTATTGCTCGTGCCATTGTGCACAAGCCGCGTCTACTGATAGCCGATGAGCCTACCGGTAACCTCGATCCACGCCTATCGCTGGACATCATGCAGCTGTTTGAGCAGTTCAATCGCATCGGTACAACCGTATTAATTGCGACGCACGATGTCGCGCTGATCAAACGGATGAAGCACCGCGTGTTGATTCTCGATAAGGGGCGGATGCGTCATGTCTGAAACGCAGAAGGTCCCTAGTCGCAAGAGACCAAGCCGCGGCGCCAGCGGCCACCGCATTACCCGTACAGATCGTCTTAAACGCTGGGCAGCTCGTCATCGCTACGAAGCGCAAGATGCACTGGCCCGCCTGTTACAGATGCCGGCATCCGCGCTAATGACCCTGTCGATGCTGGCGGTCGCCCTCGCAGTTCCGGGCTTCTTGCTTACGCTACTGATCAACTTTGAGCAGCTCACCCCGACCACCGAGCTCAAACCGCAGCTAGCCGTCTATCTTAAGCCGGCGACTGAGGCCAAGCGTGTGGATCAGATTAGTCGTGAGATGTTGTTGCGCGATGATCTGTTGTCGGTTGAGTTGATCAGCCCAGATACTGGCGCGGCGGATTTTCGTGAGCGCTCCGAGTTAGGTGGGCTGCTTGATCTGTTCGAAACTAACCCGCTACCGGCGGTGATCCTGCTGGTGCCGCGAGATGAGGATCCCGAGTCGCTGCGGGCGATGCAACAATCACTATATGCCATTGAAGAGGTCGATACGGTCGAGCTGGATATAGAGTGGTTGGTGCGGCTCTCGGCAATACTGAACAGTTTCGAGCGTATTAGCTTTATTCTCTCACTATTGCTGGCGCTAACGGTGTTGCTGGTTGTGGCGAATACCATTCGTACGATGATTGGCAATCGCCTTGAAGAGATTGAAGTCAGTCTGTTGATGGGGGCCACTTCAGGTTGGGTGCGTCGGCCATTTCTGTATGCGGGTCTCTGGTATGGGCTATTCGGCGCCATCTTGTCGATCCTGCTCATTTATCTGGCTTTAATTCTGGTGGAATCACCGCTGCGAGAGATGACGGAGCTCTATCTGGGGGCGTTTGAGCTGCAAGGCTTGGGCTTTCAGGGAGTGGTCAGTCTTTTGGCGCTAGGATCACTCTTAGGTTGGGGCGGTGCTTACTTGGCGGTTTCACGTCAGCTGACCCAGTTTGAGCCGAATTAGGCAGCTCGAGCCTAACTAAAGAGCCTGAAAAGGTGATCTGTGATAGCAAAACTTGCGTTTATCACAGGCTCTGGTACATTTTTCAGTCCGGTCGGCTAATATTAGTAACATCTTATGGAACTTTTGCCGCCGAGAAATGTCCAAGTAATAGACAGGACAAGCTCAGTGAAAGCTGAGTAGGTTATTGATTTATATAGAGGTTGAAATCGAATAATGAGCACTAGCTTGCAAGTTGTTGAACATCTGTCACCGGGTCGAGATCTCGACGCGTACGTGGCTAATGTCAGCACTATTCCTATCCTCAACGCTGAAGAGGAGAAGACGCTGGCAGAACGTCTCTTTTTTGACAACGATCTTGAGGCCGCTCGTCAGTTGGTAATGTCGCACATGCGCTTTGTGGTGCACATCGCGCGTAGTTACCAAGGGTACGGTCTGCCACTGGGCGATCTTATCCAAGAGGGCAATGTTGGCCTGATGAAAGCGGTTAAGCGCTTCGACCCAACCATGGGTGTGCGTCTGGTCTCTTTCGCCGTGCACTGGATTAAAGCCGAGATGCACGAGTTCATTCTGAAAAACTGGCGCATCGTTAAGGTTGCGACCACCAAGGCACAGCGCAAGCTGTTCTTCAACCTGCGTTCGCAGAAGAAGGGCCTAGGCTGGATGAACAACGACGAAGTTAACGCAATCGCTGAAGATCTAGGCGTTGATGCAGCAACCGTTCGTCAGATGGAGGGCCGTATGGCAGCCACTGATATGGCGTTTGATGCACCTTCTGACGCTGATGACGACGCAGCGGTTATGGCACCTTCAATGTTCTTGGAAGATCACTCAGCTGATCCCGCGCTGCTGTTGGAACATCAGAACTACGAAGAGAACAACAACCAGCAGTTGGCAGAAGCGATGTCTGAGCTGGACGAGCGTGCGCGCGATATCCTCGCCCAGCGCTGGTTGGTTGAAGAGAAAGCGACCCTGCACGAGCTAGCGGCTAAGTACGAAGTCTCGGCTGAGCGTATCCGCCAGATCGAGAAGAACGCCATGAAGAAGCTCAAGAACGCCATCATGATCGTCTAACTTGAGAGTCTCTCCCCAGAGGGCCGCTGATGCGGCCTTTTTTGTGCCTGTTAGTTGGCGAATCCGAATTCCTGCGTGCTTCGTTTAAGGAAAAGTCATGCGAACTTCGTTATGACATACTTTTTAGCCGAGTAGTTTCGGTTTGAGGTCTTTATGCAAGATAATAAAAGAGCACTGCTAGTTCTGACATCGCACCGCCAACTCGGAGATACCGGGCGTGGCACCGGCTTCTATTTTGATGAGATGGCCGCTCCTTACTACGCACTGATAGATGGGGGCGTAGACGTTACGCTGGCATCCGTCGCCGGCGGTCAGGCTCATGCTGATCCCAAAACTCTGGTTGAACGCGATAAGCGTCCACCTATGGTGGCGCGCTTCATGGATGATGAGATTGCTATGGCAAAGCTAGCGTCAACACTAAAGGCCTCTGAGGTCGACGGCAGTCAGTATGATTGTGTGTTCTTCCCTGGTGGGCACGGCGCGATGTGGGACTTCGATTCTGAAACCATTGGGCAGATTGCAACCCAAGCCTGGGCTGCTGGCGCTATCGTCGGGGCTGTCTGTCACGGCCCCGCCAGCTTGTTGAAGGCGAAAGCTGAGGATGGTTCGCCGCTTGTCAGTGGACGGCGCGTTAATAGTTTTACAGATTCCGAGACAGAGCAGATTGAACTGATTGGAGTGGAACCTTTTCTGCTAGAGACTGAGCTGCGTAAGCTTGGAGCGTTGTTTGAGAATAGCACTAACTTTACTTCCCACGCTGTACGAGACGGTCGTTTGATAACGGGACAGAATCCTCAGTCTACGATTGCAGTTTGCGAGTTGTTGCGAGAGGCGATGGCAGAGCGATAGAAGTTTCACTGATCTCGATACCTTCACCCTCTAAAATCCAGGAACTGAGCCTGGATTTTTTTGGGGCAGATAAGCGAGTCGAGGTAGTGTATCCTTGCCGCACTGAGAATTGAGGTGAAACGGTGACGCGTAACTTTCTGGTAATTGCCGCTCTGCTTGGCGCCACTGGTGTCATGCTGGGTGCGTTTGGTGCTCACGGTCTGCGTGACCTACTAACGCCAGAGCGTATGGAGACTTACCAGACGGCCGTTACCTATCAAATGTGGCACGCTCTCGCTTTACTAGGTGTCTCCGTATTAGGAGCGCACTTCAGCGCGCGACCCGCTGCAGCAGGCATAAAATCCCTGACAGTTGCTGGCTACGCGCTCACTACAGGCACCCTAATTTTCTCCGGTAGCCTCTACCTGCTAGTGCTGCTGGATCTTCCTATACTCGGCGCTATTACCCCGATCGGTGGTGTGGCCATGATCACTGGCTGGCTCGCGCTAGCCTACGCTGCCTTGCAGCTAAAGAGTTGAGATTTAAAGATGAGTGAAAACGACCAGATTTCTGACCAGACACCTGAAGAGAGCAAGGATTCAGAGAAAAAGCACCGCCGCATTCGTAGCTTCGTTGTTCGCGCAGGCCGCATGACAGAAGGGCAGCAGCGCGCCTACGACGAGAACTGGGCAGAGTATGGCCTAGAGCTAGATGGCGGCATGCTGAACTTCAGCGAGCTGTTCGGTAACGATGGCGGTGTCACGGTAGAGATCGGCTTCGGCATGGGCGACTCACTGATCGAGATGGCGCGCCGCGCACCCGAGAAAAACTTCATCGGCATAGAGGTACACCCTCCAGGCGTTGGCCGCCTGCTGGCGCGCGCCAAAGAGGAGGAGCTGACTAATATTCGGGTCTTCTGTGACGATGCGATTGAAGTTCTCGCACAGTGCATCCCAGACGGCTCGCTGGCCGGCGTACAACTCTTCTTCCCCGATCCATGGCATAAGAAGCGTCACAACAAGCGCCGCATCGTTCAGCCCGAGTTCGCTCAGACTATTCGAAATAAATTAAGCATCGGTGGGGTGTTCCATATGGCAACCGACTGGGAACCTTACTCAGAGCATATGATGGAAGTGATGAGCGCCGCAGAAGGTTACACGAACCAGGCGGGTAATGGTCGGTTCTCACCACAGCCCGACTTCCGTCCTGTCACCAAGTTCCAGAAGCGTGGTGAGAAGCTGGGGCATGGCGTTTGGGATCTGATGTTTGAGCGGGTTAGCTAATGGATAACCAGCCCAATAACCCGCTTCACGGTGTCAAACTCGCAGACATCGTTGAACGCCTTGTCGACCATTATGGTTGGGATGAATTGGGCGATCGAATCGATATTAACTGCTTTCAGGTCGACCCATCCGTTAAGTCTTCGCTTAAGTTCCTGCGCAAACAGCAGTGGGCGCGCGATAAGGTTGAACAGCTCTATATCGATACTTTTTGTTCCTGAGTAGCTGCTGTTAGCTATCTCCCCAATCGCGCCGCTTCTGTGCCAGTTCGTTCTCCCAGGCTTCGGCATCACCGTACTCCAGGAACTTAGTTGTGCGGGCGTGAGC
>JAYQBD010000122.1:0-5851 GCA_038137135.1 Oceanospirillaceae bacterium
TGTGAGGGCTGGGGTTAGGTGAAGGTCAGTTTTAATGAGCTCGAAGCTCGACTAAAAAAAGCCGCCAAAGGTGCGGGTCTACCTTGGGGGTTGAGCGAGGAGTTCGCTAAATCACTCCTATGGTTGGCGCAGCTAAATGTGCGTCTGGATACCTGGGTTGCAGACTTCCTAAAGAATCAAAAATGTGCCGACCAACTGACTCAATGGGCCTACGAGTTAGACCTGAGAGTGGTACCTTCAGCACCGCAGGATCCAGCCGTTGGAGAATACTGGGTTTGGCTCGGGTTTCAGGGGCGTTTAGCGAAGTTACACAACACACAACTCGACTTTCAAACCGCGCGTGTCAGCTCTATGAGACTCGAGTTGATTGGGGAGTCCGAGACTGCAAGTTACGCGCAATCTGCAGAGCCGATATTGCGAGCGGATGTTAGCTCATCGCTCTGGAGTGAACTTGAAATTTTTGAATACAAGACTTATGCGCCAGAGTCCGAGGCATCTCGTCTCAAGGGGGCTGGAGCCGGCGTTACGGATAATGATTAAAGCGTCGCAATGACGCAAGTCGAACCTCTTCGTTTCAGTTAAAAGTGCGGTTTTGCTGAACAATTATAAGAGGAGCTCGGCAGATGAGTCAGTCACCCCTTCCCCTGAGTGGCGTGAATGTCGTCGATTTTGGGCAGTACATTGCAGGTCCTGCGGTCGCGATGATACTGGCCGATTTGGGTGCCACTGTCGTTCATATTGACCCGCCGGGTGGCGCGCTCTGGGATAATCCAGCAAATGCCGTCCTCAATCGCAATAAATTGAGCGTCGAGATAGACCTCAAAACAGAGCAGGGCCTCATTGACGCGCTCGCTCTTATTGATCAAGCCGATATCGTTATCGAGGGCTTTCGCAATGGCGTAATGGCACGCTTGGGTATCGATTTTCAAACGCTGCGAGAGCAGCGCCCTGAGTTGATTACCCTAAGTATTCCTGGGTTTGCCTCCAATGACACCCTGCGAGCACAGTGGCGCGCTTTTGAGAGCGTGGTTGCAGCTCAGTCTGGTGTCTTTACAGATATGGGGCTTAACCGTGTTCTCATGGGGATAAATCCCTCATTTTCTCCACTTCCGCTCAGCAGTGCGTACGGCACTATGTTAGCCGCATCGTCAGTGGTAATTGCACTGCAGGCCCGCGAGCGTATCGGCTATGGTGACCATATCGAAGTTCCGTTGGCGACTGCCGTGATGGAAGGTCTCTGTTACAACTCGATCGAAATTGAAAACCTGCCCGAGCGCTATTTGACTCAGCGTGAGCAGGAGATCAATCGCCGTCGCGCTGAGAACCTGCCGATGGATCTAAGCTTTGAGGATCTTCAGGAGCTGCTGGACCCCTTCTACCGTTCCTATAGATGCAAAGATGGCCGTTACTTCTATGTGGTCTGCCCGAGTCACCGTTTTCATGCTAAACGCTGCCTACAGACCCTCGGTATATATGATGAACTTCTAGCCGAAGGGCTGGAGGAGCAGATCGATACCTATCTGCCACAGAGCCAGTGGACTTCTGATGTGAGTCTGGGCGTATACCCCTTACCCAAACGCTGGGCAGATAAGATCGCAGAGCGCATGAAAGAGATCTTCCTGACCCGCAGTGCAGCGGAGTGGGAGAAGATTTTTGGCTGGGGTAAGTTTCCTGGAGCTCGTCAGCGCTGGCTGCAAGAGTGGATGTATGATGATCACGTCGAAATGGCGGGCCTCATGTTGCAGGTAGACGATCCGCAATACGGACGAATGCTTCAGCCCGGTCCGCTGGTGTGGTTCCGTGAAAGCGCTGAGCAGATGGCAACTCCCGCAGGACGAACCTGGGGCAATGTCAGCGATGCCCTTGAGCGTCTAGCGCAGAATCCGCGTCCAGATTTTACGTTCACCGACGCCGATCAGCCTTGGATGCAAGGTGTGAAGGTGCTGGATCTGTGTAACGTTATAGCGGGTCCGCACTCGGTTGGCTATTTTGCCCGGTTCGGCGCTGAGGTGATTAAGATCGACCCGGCTACACCGCTCTACGATGCGTGGAATACGGTTATCTTCGGTATGTCGCATATGCGCTCCAAGCGTTCCGCCTTGCTTGATATTCGTGAGGGTGCAGGACGCGAGGCGCTGGAACGCCTGATTAAACAGGTGGATGTAGTTGTCTGGAATGCAACTGACGCCCAGGTGGCTGAGATGCGACTGGACCGCGAACATCTGCAGCAGATTAACCCGAATGTGATTCTCTGCCAGCTCGACTGCTTCAGTGGTATTCGTCAGGGACCTAAAACCAACTACCTTGGCTATGATGACCTGGTGCAGGCCTGCACCGGCATTATGCAGCGTTTCGGTGGGTCGATGGATCGGGTTGAGGAGCACGCTCATGTCGGCACTATTGATGTGATGTGTGGCTTCGGTGGTGCAGTCGGTGTCGCTGCTGCGCTCTACCAACGCCAGCGCACCGGCGCTGTAGGGCGCCCGAAAACCTCGCTCTCGGCACTCAGCGGGCTTGCGCAGATTCCTTTCTGTCATGATTTTCAGGGGAGGGGCTCATTCAATGAGCCCAGTGGTCCGTATGTGCGTGGGTATAATGCGCTTGAGCATCTCTACGAGGCAGCGGATGGCTGGATGATGATCGCTTGTCAGGAGCCTGATCTCGCCTCTTTGGAGGCGGTTGTAGGTAAACTTCCAGATCTGGACTCGGAGAGGCAAGAGTTTCTTTCTGCTATCCTTGCAACTCGCACTCGACAGGAGTGGGTGGAGCAGTTCCAGCTCTACAATCTTGCAGCGGCCCCGTGCGGCAAGATGGAGACCTTGCGTACCGAGTACAGTCGGCCTTACGACAATAGCTGCGGTACTGAACACGGCAGTTATGCTTTTAGTATCTACCCTGACCATCCGGCTGGACGCAAAGTGGTGCAGCTGGACGCCTGTGCTGTGCGATCACGTCGCGCCCCATTGATAGCTCCACGACCCAGTGAGAAATATGGTGCGTCTACCCGAGCGGTGTTGCTGCAAGCAGGTTACACCGACGCCGAGATCGATGCGTTGATTGAACAGGGAGTGGCCTCTGAGAGCTGGAGCTCAGAGTATTTCCCCTCTTAAAAGCGGGGCTCAGAGTAGCTCTCTGAGCCCCGTCATTTAGCCGCGCAGTAGCTCGTCTTCATATGGGAAGCGGGTAAGGTTCTCAAAACCATCCTCGGTGATCAAAATCTGATCCTCCAGTTTTACGCCCTCTTTTCCGCCAACCGCGCCGACGTAGGCCTCGACGCAAAGCGTCATTCCGGGTTCAAGCACTCCGGGATAACCGTGATGTTCGACATCTTCTGGGTAACGCACGCAGGGGTACTCATCACACAGACCAATGCCGTGCATGATGACGCCATAGCGCTGCGCACGAAACTCTTCTGGAAGGCGATGGGCTCGCTGAGTTATCTCTTCAAGCGTCATCCCAGGTTTGAGTATGCTCATGTTGGTTTGAATATGCTCGTAGGCGATCTTGTAGAGACGCTTCTGTTCTGCAGTGGGCTTCACATCGCCGATGATCCAGGAGCGAGATAGATCTGCGCAGATGCCGTAAGGGCCGATCAAGTCTGTGTCAAAGGCAAGCATATCACCGGCTTGGACAACGCGTGGTCCAGACTCCTGAAACCAAGGATTGGTGCGTGGGCCAGACGAAAGCAGTCGACACTCGATCCACTCGCCGCCGCGACGAATATTTTCGGCGTGTAGAACTGCCCAGATGTCATTTTCGGTCACGCCGGGCTGGCTGGCATCACGCATCAGGTGCATTGCAGCCTCTGTGGCTGCAATTGAACAGCGCATGGCGTTGATCTCATCAAGCGACTTGATGACACGTGCGTGCTCCATGACGCGCTGTCCATCGCTGACCTCTATACCCAGCGCTTCAATGCTCCAAAGCCCTGCTATCTCGATCTTATCGATCGCCAGGCGTCTGTTACTACCGGCATGACTTTGCAGGAGTTCATCGATCTCTTGGGCAAAGTGAGCGGCATGTTCAGCGGTCTTGTCGCCTGTTTCGAAGTAAAAAAATGAAGCGCCTGAACGCACCTCTTTTACCAGCGGCAGGTGTGCAGAGAGGTGGTCGCAGTTGTGAAAGTCCCAAAGCACCATGTACCCGTCCGCTGAAACGAAACAGGCGCGTGCATGGTTGTGCGTAATCCAGACCTGCATATTGGTGGTATCGGTAGCGTAGCGGATATTGAGTGGGTCAAATAGCAGGATGCCGGCGAGATCTTGAGCTTGGAGCTGTTGCATAATTCTATCGAGGCGGTAGTGTCGCATCGCCTCAAGGTTGGGTGCGGTAAGTCCAAGTTCGCGCCATTCATTAAAGGCGAGTTGGGTGGGCCCAATCTCTACACGATCGTTGTTGTCCGGTGAGCCATCGGGTCTCAGTAGTCGAGACGGGCGAACGTAGGGTTCCATCTTGCTCATGATTGCGGCCTCCCGCTAGAGTTGGCTATCGAGCAAGAATATTCAAAGTCGGTAGGGTAGGTAAGTAGCCTGTCGCGATTAGGCAACTTTTGCGTTATTGCACAAAAATAGGCAGTGTTACCTAGCGAGTACATTGTGATTAAAAACCAACGGTCAGGAATTAAAACTAATGCCCAAACTCTCCCTAGAACAGATAGAGGCACTCTGCTTCGACGCGCTCCGTACATGTGGCGCCTCCGAACTGCAGGCGCGAGCCGCAGCGCTTGAGTTGATGGACGCTGAAGCCGAGGGAATTCGCAATGTCGGTTTAGGTTATATCCATCTTTACCTGAAACACCTTCGTTGCGGCAAAGTGCTTGGTGATGCACAACCTAGCGTTGTAAAAAGTTCAGCGTCAGCAGTGGTCGTGGATGCTGCTCACGGTTTTTGTCATACAGCCTATCTACACGCCGAGGAGCAGTTAGTTGAGGCGGCCAAGGCGCAAGGTGTGGCTACTATGGTGATCCATCGCTCCTATTCTGCGGGTGTGTTGGGTTGGTTTACACGGCGGCTGGCTAAACGAGGTCTGGTTAGTTTGATGTACGCTAACTCTTCAAAAGCGGTCGCGGCTCATGGAGGGAAAGTGCCGTTTTTTGGAACCAATCCGATGGCCTTTGCTGCCCCCCGTGCCGGTGATGAACCACTAGTGTTCGATATGGCAACTGCATCTACCGCAAGGGTCAACCTCGTAAAAGCGGCTCGCGACGGCGTGTCTATCGAACCTGGACACGCGATCGATCCCGAGGGAAATCCAACGACTGATCCTGCGCTGGGTTTGAAAGGTGCTCAACTCCCGATGGGGGGGGCGAAGGGTTTTGGCTTGGGCTTGATGGTCGATATTCTCGGTGGCGTACTTAGTGGCAGCAACTGCTCATACGAAGCGTCTATGTTCTCGACTGAGGACGGCGGTCCGCCAAATGTGGGACAAACTATTATTGCGTTTTGTCCTGACTATTTCGCTTCTGGTTTTGTCGAACACCTCGAGCAGATGTTGGCAGATCTAACCGAGGACAATGACGTACGAGTGCCAGGTGAACGCCGTGGACAGCTGCGTGCTAAGCACGAGTCTGAGGGTGTTGAGGTGCCTCAAGAACTGTTGGATCAGATAGTAGCGCTTCAGAAATAAGGGGCAGACCCAGTTTCCCACTAAATTAGAAGGCGATAAATTCGCGAAAATAGGGCTCTGACCTCAATTAACGGCTTGCTTGTGTGCGGTCTCCCTGTTTAAATACGCGCCGTCTTCAGGGCGCTCGGCAAGCTCGGTGTCCCGGTCTACTCTTTCAACGAGTAGTGCTCAGAGGTTTTTCAAGTAAAAAGGGTCTTACCCCTTTTCCTACGCTGGCGACGCGGGT
>JAYQBD010000123.1:0-2156 GCA_038137135.1 Oceanospirillaceae bacterium
AGGGATATTCGCGCAGCGAATGTCGCGAAAAAATCAGTAGTTTTGAATCGTCACATCGGCAGATTGCGAATGCTCAACCACCAGTTGAGCGTTCACCAGATCGTTACCGCGAGCACGCGCAGCGGCCGCCTCTGGATCCAGCCCATGATCCAACCAGCGCTGAATCAAACGACGCTCCAGCTCGTCTAACGGCACGTCCAGATAGATACTGAGATCCCAGTATTGTTTTAGCTCTCTCCAGATAGGCTGATCAAGCAGCAGATAGTTCCCTTCTAAAACTAGCAACTCCACATCAGCTGGAACCTCAACGGCACCAGCGATCGACAGATCATGCATGCGATCAAAGGTCGGAGCTATTACCTCTTCGCCTTTGACCAAACGCTGTACCAGGCTCAGGAAACCGGCAGCGTCGAACGTCTGTGGCGCACCCTTGCGAGCGAAGAGTCCACGAGCATTGAGAATGCCGTTATCCAGGTGAAATCCATCCATCGGTACCAATTGAACCTTGCGACCTGACTGGCGCAGATGCTCCACCACGGCTTCAGAAAGGGTAGATTTACCCGCGCCCGGGGCACCGACTACAGCGACGAGTTGGCGCCCCTGTTGCGGAAGGGAGTCTAGATGTTGGATGAGCTGATCGATTTGGAGATTCATATTCGGCTGTCGATTAAATTTGTACGAGGGATGTGAGCAGAGCGAACGTCGCGACACTTCCATATTGGTCGCGACCTCGCTGCGCGAGATCCCTCCTACGTTGTTTTTCTCTGCTGGGCGATCTTCTTCGCCGTGCCACGCATGCTGATACGGTAGAGCAACGGGATAACGAAGAGCGTCAGTACAGACGAGAAGCCCAGGCCCCATACAATCGACGTCGCTACAGGCCCCCAAATCAAAGAATCGCCACCCAAACCTGCCGCCAGGGAGAAGAGACCGGCGATAGTTGTCAGGGTAGTAATCATGATTGGGATCACCCGTCGACGCGCGGCATAGAGAGTTGCGTGCATCAGACTCATACCCGCCTCAAGTCGACTGTTGGCCGCGGAGATTAAAACAATCGCAGCGTTCACGGCAATACCCGCAAGGGCCACAACCCCATACAAAGTAAAGAGACTCAGAGGATTTTGCGTCAGAATCAGACCCAGCACTACACCGGTGAATGCCATTGGGACAGTCGCAAGAATCATCAGCGGCTGCCAGTAGCTACGGAACTGGGTACCGAGGATCATATACATGAGCCCAACCCCAAAGAGGAAGAGCACCGCGATAGAGTCCAAGCTCTCCTGGATGTCATCAAGCTCCCCGGAGAAGTCGAGTGCGATATTCGGGTAGTTCGCCTCTATAGCCTTCCAGCGTTCAAGCACATAGGCGTTTGCCGCTACAGTATCCAAGCCACCTTCTACCAGATCGGCTTCGAGCGTGATCGCGCGGCGGAAATTGTAGTGACGAATATTACCCAGTGATTGACGCCGCTCCTGCTCGACCAGTTCAGAGAGTGGGATAGAGCCACCGCCGGCCAACGGCATACGGTAGCTCAGCAGGCGCTCCAGAGATGGGCGCGATTCGGGCAGAGCGCGTACACGCACATCGAGCTTTTCGCCCTGATCTCGCATACTGGCGACAATCTCACCGTCCACCAACAGGCGCAGCGTGCGGCGCACATCGATCGGATTCAATCCAGCACGGTTAATGGCATCAGTATCAAGTTCTAGCTCAAGCTCGTAGCGGCCGCGAGCAGCATCATCTTCAACATCAATAAAGTCAGAGTTGGTCGCCATAATGGCGATCAGTTCATCGGTAGCCTGACGCAACTCCTGATAATCATCGCCTCGCACCTTGATAGAGATAGGTTTAGCCACAGGCGGGCCACCAGCCATGCGCAGGAAGGAGATCCGCACCGGACCGACCACAGAGGTGACATCAGCACGCATCGCTTCGATCATCTCATCGACGTCACGCAAACCCTCTGCTTTAGGATTAAGGCCGACCAGAATCTGCCCGTAGTGTTCACCAATGCGCGGTTCAGTTTGGGTAAACATCTGACCGGCGTAAGCGGCCATTTCACGAACCTCGCCCTCGTTCACATGCTTGCGCACCTTATCTTCCACGCGCGCCACCAGCTCCATAGTTCGGGATACAGGCGTCGCTGGAGGCATCTC
>JAYQBD010000123.1:2256-3604 GCA_038137135.1 Oceanospirillaceae bacterium
GCGATGGTCTGGTCATCGATTAACACCAACTCAACGCCGGTATCGGCGGCGAAGCGATTACGATCATCCATGTAAGCTTGTACGCGCTCAACCAGCTCCAGAGTGTTCGCCGACTCCTTCTTCATTACCGCCAACAACACCGCAGGTTTCTGATCGACACGCACCAGATAGCTCGCCTTCTCCCGTGCGCGCTCTACCTGAGCCACTCGCCCTAAGTTAAGCTCACCGGCGGCACCCAACACAGGCCGCTGTGCGAGGTAACTCGGATCAGATGCGGTACCAACGACTCGCACCAACCAGTTACGGTCCCCCTGACGCAAAGATCCTGCTGCTTCGTCTTGGAAGAATGCAGTAACGGTATTGGCGACCTGTTGTGGCGAGATACCGAGATTCTCAATCTCAGCCAGATCGAAATTCACCTGTAGCTCTGGATCGGGTAGCGCAACCGGGTCTATACGCGATACGCCTTTGAGGCGCTCGAGGTCCTTTTTGATGCGCGTAGCTTGAGCGCGAAGGTTTTCGTCATCGGCCAGACTGGTTACGGCCAACGTTGCCGATGGAAAGGCGTTAGAGCTGGTGATCTCTAAAATAAGGGGATCGAGAGCCTCATCTGGCAGCTCAGCTTCAGCATTCTGAATCTCACGGCGCAGATCCGAGAGTCGCTTATCAAAGGTGCGTTGATCGATATCGACAAAACGCACCAGCATGCTGGAGATACCCTCACGCGAATTACTGGAGACGAACTTCACATCCGCCAAAGAGCGAATCGCATCCTCTAGCGGCCCCGTCACTTTAGACTCAACATCACTGGCGGAGGCGCCCGGTAGAACCGTCGTTACGATGATCCAGTTAAAGTTAATAGTTGGATCTTGCTGGCGCGGCAGTGACTGGTAGGAGGTCAAACCGATGAATAGCACCAGAACAAACGCGAGGTTTGCCAACACGTGGTTGGTTATGAAGCGCTGGAACATTAGAGGTCGTCCCCGCGCAGACTCACCGCCTGACCCTCACGCACCAAAAGCCGTCCATCAGTAATAATCATCGAGTCTTGTGGCAAGTCAGTGGCGAAGGGTTGCCCCTCTATCGCGTTATCAGTCGGATAGAACACCGCTGTTCCATCCACCGCAACCATCACACCCAATTTCCAGGCTTCACCTTGCTGACGACGTACTAGCAACTCCGCGGGGAGGTGCGGCTGACTCGCCTGCCACAGCAGCCGTCCGGCCGCTCCCGGCGGCGGTAATTGCTCTGGGAAGGTAAGTCGCAACTCTTGGGTACGCTGGCGGCTATCCACCACTGGCAGTACCACACGCAGCTGCGCTGGATAGTCGCGGTTAAGATAGTCGAA
>JAYQBD010000123.1:3704-5845 GCA_038137135.1 Oceanospirillaceae bacterium
CTCTGGGTATTGAGTTGCGCCTGATAGATTGCGCAGTCGAGCTCAACCAGAGTATCGCCGGCAGCCACCTGATCACCCACCTGGGCATGTATTTTCTCGATCTGGGCACTTATCTGCGCACTGAGGAAAGCATCCTGCTTGCTGATTACCTCTGCGGGTGCACTAAATTCAGGATAAAACACCAGTGCAGATACGGGCTCGGCTGAGACAGGCGTTTCTGCTTGAGCATTGAGTGTCAGAAGTAGTGCCGCGAGGACGACAGTGAGGCGGCTAGTTGCCATGTGGAGCTCCAACAGGGGGGTTTAAAGCAGTTTAGTCTAAAGAGTGTTACCTTTAGACCAATCGAATTATAAAACAAATACTTTTGCCAACGGCTACAACAGCTGTGCCGTCTTACGAGACGGCACAATATCAGATCACGGCGTTTAAACCCACGACTCTAGACGTTAAGCCCGACATCTTTGGACTTACATGTAGGGCCCTACATATTTGGCCCTACATATTAGGATAGTTGGGGCCGCCTGCACCCTCCGGTGTCACCCAACGGATGTTCTGCATGGGATCTTTGATATCACAGGTCTTACAGTGCAAACAGTTGGCACCGTTAATCTGCAGACGTGGTGCACCCTCATCCTCGAGCACTTCATAAACCCCTGCTGGGCAGTAGCGCTGCGCTGGTTCGGCATAATCGGGGATGTTCACGCTGGTTGGCACCGAAGCATCCAACAGCTGTAGGTGACAGGGCTGATCCTCTTCATGCGCAGTGTTTGAGATAAACACTGACGAGAGCTTATCGAAGCTCAGCTTGCCATCCGGTTTAGGGTACTCAATTTTGCTGCACTCGCTTGCTTTGCGCATCTGCTCGTGGTCTGCATGGGTATCGTGCAGTGTCACCGGAATGCGACCGCCAAAGATGTTCTGGTCTAGGGTGTTGAAAGCACCGCCCAAAATAGGACCAAACTTGTGCAGCGCTGGGCCAAAGTTACGTGACGAGTAGAGCTCGTCGTAGAGCCAGGAGTTTTTGTACTTGTCATTGAAGCTTTGTGCCTTAGTACTACCAGCAGCAATCGCTTCAACAACGCTTTCAGCCGCGAGCATGCCTGACTTCATTGCTGTGTGAACGCCCTTGATACGCGAGAAGTTCAGCGTACCGGCATCACAGCCAATCAACAGACCACCATCAAAAGTCATCTCAGGCAGACAGTTGTAGCCGCCTTTTGCGATTGCACGCGCACCGTAAGAGACGCGCTTACCACCCTCGAGGTACTGCGCCAGCTTCGGATGATGCTTCATTTTCTGGAACTCATCGAACGGGCTCACCCAAGGGTTGGAGTAGTTCAAGTCTACGATAAGACCAACAACCACTTGGTTGTTCTCAGCGTGGTAGAGGAAGAAACCACCGCTAGTACCATCCGACAGTGGCCAACCGCTACCGTGGATAACCAGACCCTCCTGATGACGCTCGGGCTCAATATCCCAAAGTTCTTTGATACCCAGGCCGTAGTGTTGCGGATCCTTGCCGGCGGCCAGATCAAACTTGTTAATCAGCTCTTTACCAAGGTGGCCACGACAGCCTTCGCTAAATAGCGTGAACTTAGCTTCCAGCGCCATGCTCGGTACATAGGTGTCTTTCTCTTCGCCGTTCTCACCTACGCCCATTGCGCCGGTCAGCACACCCTTAACACCGCCATCCTCGTTGTAGAGCACTTCTGCTGCTGGGAAGCCGGGGAAAACTTCTACACCAAGCTCTTCTGCGCGCTCAGCCAACCAGCGCGCCAGGTTGCCAACAGACGCTATGTAGCAGCCGTGGTTGTGCATGGTTTTTGGTGCAGCGACGTTAGGAATAGTGACTGACTTTGTGTCACTCTTGAGCAGAATGATCTCGTCAGTTTTTGCCTCAGTAACCAGTGGTGCACCTTGCTCTTTCCACTCAGGAAAGAGTTCGTTCAGTGCTTTAGGGTCTACCACAGCACCTGAAAGTATGTGAGCACCCACTTCGGAGCCTTTCTCCACCACACAGACACTCAGCTCTTCGTTGAGCTGTTTGATGCGGCAAGCAGCCGAGAGTCCTGCAGGGCCAGCACCCACAATCAGGACATCAAACTCCATTACTTCGTATTCCATCGGGATCTCCAAAATCT
>JAYQBD010000124.1:0-5797 GCA_038137135.1 Oceanospirillaceae bacterium
AAGTCGCATCCGGTTAGAACGAAAACGGCCAGTAGCATTGCTACCGGCCATCTAACCAGGCATTTAAGGCCTGCCATCATGCTTAACCACCGAAATCGTCAAGCAGGATGTTTTCACGCTCTACACCCAGATCCAGCAGCATGTTAATCACCGCTGCGTTCATCATTGGTGGTCCACACATGTAGTACTCACAATCTTCCGGAGCTTCGTGATCCCTCAGGTAGTTTTCGTACAGTACGTTGTGGATAAAACCGGTGTAACCGTCCCAGTTATCCTCTGGCAGAGGATCTGACAGCGCCAGGTGCCACTCGAAGTTGTCATTTTCAGCCGCGAGCTGATCGTACTCTTCACCGTAGAAGGCTTCACGCATAGAGCGTGCGCCGTACCAGAAGCTGATCTTACGCTTAGAGTTAAGACGTTTCAGCTGGTCGAAGATGTGCGAACGCATAGGCGCCATACCCGCACCACCACCGATGAATACCATCTCAGCGTCGGTCTCTTTCGCGAAGAACTCACCGAAAGGTCCGTATACAGTGATCTTATCACCTGGCTTGAGGCTGAAGACGTACGAAGACATCTGGCCAGCAGGCAGGTCATCACGGCCTGGAGGTGGCGTCGCGATACGGATGTTGAACTTAACAACACCGCGCTCTTCTGGGTAGTTCGCCATAGAGTAGGCGCGAATTACTGGCTCAGTTACTTTAGAGCTGTAGCGCCATATGTTGAACTTATCCCAATCCGGGTGGTATTCCTCCTCAATATCGAAGTCCTTGTACTGGATTTCGTGTGGAGGACATTCCAGCTGTACGTAACCGCCAGCACGGAAGTCTACGTTTTCACCTTCAGGCAGACGCAGGGTCAGCTCTTTGATGAAGGTTGCCACGTTGGGGTTAGACTCTACAGTACATTCCCACTTCTTCACGCCGAAGACATCGTCTTCAACCTGAATCTTCATGTCCTGCTTCACTGCCACCTGGCAGCTCAGACGCCAGCCCTCTTTGGCTTCGCGCATAGTGAAGTGAGACTCCTCAGTCGGCAGCATAGAGCCGCCGCCTTCGTGTACTTCACACTTACACTGCGCACAGGTACCACCGCCACCACAAGCTGATGCTAGGAATACACCCTTGTCAGCCAGTGTCTGCAGCAGCTTACCACCTGCTGGAACTGTAATTGTTTTCTCCGGATCACCATTGATCTCAATGGTTACATCGCCGGAGCTTACCATCTTAGCGCGGGCAGCGAGGATAACGGCAACCAGTGCCAGTACCACCACTGTAAACATCACCACGCCGAGGACGATTACTTCTGCATTCATTGCTTAATCCTTCCTAAATTGACCTGGTTGCTTAGAGCTGTACGCCAGAGAAAGACATGAAGCCCAGTGCCATCAGACCTACAGTGATAAAGGTAATACCCAGACCACGCAGACCCGCTGGTACATCACTGTACTTCAGTTTCTCGCGAATACCTGCCAGCGCAGTAATCGCCAGCGCCCAACCGATACCAGCACCTGCACCGTACACAACTGACTCGCTGAAGGTGTAGTCACGCTCTACCATGAACAGCGCCGCACCCATGATGGCACAGTTAACTGTAATCAGTGGTAGGAAGACACCCAGCGCGTTGTAGAGCGCAGGAACGAACTTATCCAGGAACATCTCAAGGATCTGTACGATCGCCGCGATAACACCGATGTAAGAGATGTAACCGAGGAAGCTCAGATCGACTTCAGGGTAACCCGCCCACGCCAGTGCGCCTTCACGCAGCAGATTGTTGTAGATCAGGTTGTTTACCGGAGTTGTGATAACCAGTACCACGATAACTGCGATACCCAGGCCAAAGGCTGTCTGCACCTTCTTCGAAATCGCGAGAAATGTACACATCCCCAAGAAGAAGGCCAGCGCCATGTTTTCAACAAAGATCGCCTTAACGGCGAGGCTAATGAGCTGTTCCATTAGTGCGCCGCTCCTTTAGTGTTGGGTGCCATCTCGTACTCTGGTTTCTCAACCTGTTTAGGATCGTAGGTGCGGATCAACCAGATGAAGATACCGATCAGGAAGAAGGCACTTGGCGGCAACAGCAGAAGACCGTTGCTCTGATACCAGCCACCGTTAGTCACCAGTGGCAGGATCTCGATACCGAAGAGTGAGCCCGAACCGAACAGCTCACGGAAGAAACCAACGAACAGCAGAACTACGCCGTAACCAATACCGTTGCCGATACCGTCCAGGAAGCTTGCCATTGGCGGGTTTTTCATCGCGAAAGCTTCAGCGCGACCCATTACGATACAGTTGGTAATGATCAGACCTACGAACACTGAGAGCTGCTTAGAAATTTCGTAAGCGAACGCTTTCAGAAACTGGTCAACCACGATTACCAGTGATGCAATAATCGTCATCTGCACGATGATTCGAATGTTACCCGGAATGTGGTTGCGGATAACTGACACGAACAGGTTGGAAAATGCAGTAACAACAATTACAGCCAGTGTCATAACCATGGCCGTAGCCATGTTAGAGGTAACCGCAAGTGCCGAACATACACCCAAAATCTGCAGTGCTATCGGGTTATTCGCAACGATTGGATTCGTTACGATCTCTTGTGTCTTAGCCATGCTTAGGCACCTCCTGCACGTAGGTTAGCCAGGAACGGTGCATAGCCGTTCTTACCCATCCAGAACTGTACAAGGTTTGTCACACCATTAGCGGTGAGCGTTGCACCTGACAGCCCGTCGATCTTGTACTCAGCATTTGGAGTAGATGAGTCTACCTTGCCTTTGATAAGACCAATTTCTGGGCTCATCATGTCATCTGCGTAGACTTTTTTACCTGGCCACGAGGCTTTCCACATGGGGTTATCCACCTCACCGCCCAGTCCCGGAGTTTCAGCGTGTGAGTAGAAACCCAGACCTACAACAGTGTTGAGATCGCCTTCGAGTGCCAAGAAACCGTAAAGAGTCGACCAGAGACCGTAACCGTGTACCGGCAGGATAACCTTATCCATTTCACCATTCGCACCCTCTACGATGTAGACAGGCATGTACTTAGGCTGGCGTTTGATAGACGCTTTGTCATCAGCACGATCAAGAGTTACAGACAGCTCAGGGTCTTTAGCTGCTTTCTGGATATCGAAAGTGGCGCCATCTACTGCATCAGTAAACTTACCAGACTCCATATCAACCACTTTAGTGGTGATCTGAGCGAAGAGTTCGTCAACAGACTTACCCTGCTCCATCAAACCCGCTGCCGCAAGAATGTTGCTCTTACGGTCCAGGTCTTTATTTGCCACCTGTTTAGGCTTGAGAATAACAGCGGCTGCTGAAACTACTACCGAACAGATAACACACAGCAGAACGGTAACCGTGACCGTCTTGCCGATAGTATCGTTATTAGCCGACATTACGTGCGAGCCTCCGTTTAATGTTTGCCTGAACAACAAAGTTGTCGATCAGTGGTGCGAACAGGTTGGCAAACAGAATCGCCAGCATCATGCCCTCTGGGAATGCAGGGTTCACGACGCGAATCAGAACAACCATCACACCGATCAGTGCACCGAATACCCACTTACCGGTGTTGGTCATAGAGCCTGACACTGGGTCAGTCGCCATGAAGAACATACCGAAAGCGAATCCACCGATAACCAGGTGCCAGTAGAATGGCAGACCGAACATCGGGTTGGTTTCAGAACCGATCAAGTTAAACAGAGTGGACATCGCCACCATGCCGAGGAATACACCTGCAACGATGCGCCACGCAGCGATGCGTGCGTATACGATTACGGCACCACCAATCAGGATCGCCAGAGTAGAGACTTCACCGATTGAGCCCTGGATCGAACCTAGGAAAGCGTCCATCCAAGTCACGTTTGCAGCAAGGATAGCGTCTACGCCGCCCGCAGCAGCCAGACCCAGCGGAGTCGCGCCAGAGAAGCCATCAACTGCAGTCCAGATTGCATCACCCGACATCTGCGCAGGGTATGCGAAGAAGAGGAATGCACGGCCTGTCAGCGCAGGGTTAAGGAAGTTTTTACCGGTGCCACCGAAAACCTCTTTACCGATAACCACACCGAAACTGATACCCAGAGCAACCTGCCAGAGTGGCACGGTTGGAGGCAGAATCAGAGAGAACAAGATAGAGGTTACGAAGAAGCCTTCGTTAACTTCGTGGCCACGTTTCATGGCGAACAGTACTTCCCAAAAACCGCCAACAATAAAGGTCGTCGCGTAGATTGGAAGCCAGTACATGGCGCCGTGAATCATGTTATCCCAGGTGCTTGAGGCGTCGTAGCCCGCCAGCGCTGAGATAATCGCACCGCGCCAGCCTTCAGCCTCGGCCAGACCCAGACCGGCCATTGCCGTGTTCGCCTGGAAACCGACGTTGTACAGACCTACAAAAACTGCAGGGAAAGTACACATCCATACCAGGATCATCATACGTTTAAGGTCGATAGCGTCACGCACGTGCGAAGCCGCGCGAGTCACCTTACCCGGAGTGTAAAAAATGGTATCCACCGCTTCATACAGCGCGTACCAGTTCTCGTACTTACCGCCCTTGTGAAAATGCGGTTCCATGTTATCTAGAACAGAACGAATACTCATACCAGACTCTCCTTAAGCTTCTTTCTCAATGCGAGAGAGGTTGTCGCGCAGGATTGGACCGTACTCGTACTTACCCTGACACGCGAAGGTGCAGAGTGCGAGATCTTCCTCATCCAGCTCAAGACAGCCCAGCTGCATTGCAGTAACAATGTCGCCAGTAACCAGAGAGCGCAGCAGCTGTGTCGGTAGGATATCGAGCGGCATTAGACGCTCAAACTGACCTACAGGCACCATTGCACGCTCAGAACCGTTAGTGGTGGTAGTGAAATTAAACTTCTTACCCGGTGAGAACATTGACGCGAACATATTAAGAACAGAGAACTTCTCTGTACCTGGAGCGACCCAACCCATGAACTCACGCTCACGACCTTCGCGCAGCACGCTGATCTGAGTCGCGTAACGACCGAGGTAAGCAAGTGCACCGCTCGCCGCGGTACCGTTCCAGACTGAACCGCTGATGACACGGTTATCACCTTCGTTCAGGCGTCCCGCTGTCAGCTCATTCAGATCAGCACCCACGCGCGTTTTCAGCAGCGTAGGCTCTTTAACCTGTGGACCACCAAGCGCGACAACGCGATCTACGTTGAGCTTGCCGGAAGTGAATAGCTTACCGATGGCGATAACATCCTGGTAACCGATGTACCAAGCAAGTTTGTTACGCGATACTGGGTCAAGGAAGTGAATATGCGTACCAGGGTTACCCGCTGGGTGCTTGCCTTCGAAGGTCTCGGTGGTAACACCGTTCACCTGAGGCAATGAAGCGCCAGGCGCAGCACAGAGGAACACCTTAGCAGCGCCAAGACGAGTCAGAACCGTTAGACCCTGAGCAAAAGCTTCGCTCTCAGCAGAGATAACAACCTGCGGATCAACCGCCAGAGGGTTAGTATCGATTGCGGTGACGAATATAGAGCTTGCAACTGAGCCCAGAGCAGGCACCTTGCTGAACGGGCGTGTACGCAGTGTGGTCCACATACCAGAGGCAACCAGGTTTTCTTCAACCTGCTCGCGGCTCAGTGAGCCGAGCTGGTCTGCACTGTACGATGCAAATTCAACCGCCTCTTCCTGTTCGCTCAACTCAATCACGACCGATTGCAGAGCTCGGCGCTCGCCACGGTTGATCGCCTTTACGACACCCGCGCCCGGTGCTGTAAACACCACGCCTTCGTTTTTCTTGTCGGCAAAGATCACCTGCCCCAGTTT
>JAYQBD010000125.1:0-5797 GCA_038137135.1 Oceanospirillaceae bacterium
TAGCTCTGAGAGTCCTTGCTGCATTGCACCTCCAAAATTTGGTCTATGCTGTTTGGTACGCATAGATTTTCTGATCTATCCGTTTGGTCTGACCATGACTCTGCTTAATGTTTTAGCACATCCGTAGCGCAACCGGTTTCAAAATGCATCAATTCAGTGCAGATGTATATTGACCTTGGAATAAGATTAGAACAATCTACGCCTACTAGTCCTTGCGCTGACGCAACAAATTCGCGCGTGCGATTGATCGAAAAGCCAGAGCTGGCGTATAGCCGGCAGTACAGCAGCTTGAAAAACGATTAATCCACAGCTCATTTTGCAGCCTTGGCACACTAGTTGCTGACTTACTAAAACAAGAAACAACTCAATCCAGAGGAAATGATAAATGGCTAAGAAAGCACTTTTCACCGCAACAACCCTCGCTACTGCCTTGGTCGCTTCTGCGACAACCGTTCAGGCCGCAACTCTTGATGACGTAAAAGCACGTGGAACACTGACCTGTGGTGTATCGACTGGTCTGGCTGGCTTCTCAGAGAAAGACGCTAACGGTAACTGGAGCGGTCTAGACGTTGACGTGTGTCGCGCGGTAGCTGCTGCGGTACTCGGTGGCGCTGACAAAGTTCAGTACAAACCACTGACTGCAAAAGAGCGTTTCACTGCACTGGCTTCAGGTGAGATCGACATGCTGTCGCGTAACACCACCTGGACGCACACTCGTGATACTTCACTGGGTATCAACTTTGCGGGCACTAACTACTACGACGGTGCGTCTTTCATGGTCATGAAAGATCTCGGCGTATCTTCAGCGACTGAACTGGACGGTGCGAATGCATGTATCCAAGCTGGTACTTCAACTGAGCTTGCAATCGCTGACTACTTCCGCGAAAACGGCATGTCATACAAAGCGGTTACTTTCGACACCTCTGACCAGACTCGTCAGGGCTTCGAATCAGGCCGTTGTGACTTCCTGACTTCAGACGGCTCACAGCTGGCTGCACTGCGTATTGGTCTGGCAAACCCAGGCAACGCAATCATCCTGCCAGAAGTTATCTCTAAAGAGCCACTGGGCCCAGTTGTTCGTCAGGGTGACGATCAGTGGTTCAACATCGTTAAGTGGTCTCTGAACGCGATGATCGAAGCTGAAGAGCAGGGCGTTACCTCTATGAACGCTGGCGAAAAGATGAAAGATGGTAACCCAGCTAACAAGCGTCTTCTGGGCGCTGAAGGTGAACTGGGTGCTAACCTGGGTCTGGACGCAGAGTGGGCTTACCGCATCGTAACTCAGGTAGGCAACTACGCTGAGTCGTTCGAGCGTAACGTAGGTATGGGCTCTCCGCTGAAGCTGGAGCGTGGTCTAAACGCTTCTTGGCGTGACGGCGGTATCCTGTACGCACCAGCAATGCGCTAATTCAGCCTTGCTATCGGGAGGGGCGCAAGCCCCTCTTTTGTACCTGTTTTCTACGATTTTTCAGGTCATGTGAATGTTCAAACAGAAAACCATTGAAGAGGTCAAAGCGTCCGCTAGACGCTCGAGTGGAAACTCGTCGGCTGCCTTCTACAACAATCCCAACGTCCGAGCGATTTTCTACCAGATCCTACTGGTATTCGGATTAGGCTACTTTTTCTACTCCATCATCAGTAACGTTCTTGCGAACATGGAAGCGACCGGTATCAAGACCGGTTTTAGTTTTTTAGGCGCATCCGCTGGTTATGACGTACTAATGACGTTGATTTCCTTCGAATCAACCGATACCTACGGCAAGATCTTCATCGTTGGCTTCCTCAATACCTTGCTGGTATCGGCCATCGGTATCTTCTTCGCTACTATTCTAGGTTTTATCTTCGGTGTAGCAGCTTTCTCGCACAACCTGTTGATCCGAAAGGCGGCGCTGATTTACGTAGAGATCTTCCGTAACATCCCGCTGTTACTGCAGGTCTTCTTCTGGTACTTCGCTGTGCTATCCGCACTGCCTGGTGCGCGCCAGAGTCTTAGCCTTGGCGAAGCGATCTTTCTGAACGTGCGTGGTCTTTACCTGCCAAAAATGGTCGGTGGTGACCTATTCTGGCTAGCTGAAGCGGCACTTGGCGTTGCGATCGTCGGTATCTTCGTGCTACGTCGCTGGGCTAAAAAGCGTCAGGATGAGACAGGCCAGCAATTTCCGGTACTGAACGCCTCAATTGCGATGGTGATCGGCCTGCCGTTACTTGCGCTGATTGTTACCGGCTTCCCGTTTGAGATGGAGTATCCTGCACTCAAGGGCTTCAACTACTTCGGCGGTATCACGGTTATTCCTGAGCTTATGGCTCTCGCAATTGCACTGTCGGTCTACACCGGTGCATTTATCGCTGAAGCGGTACGTGCAGGCGTGCAGGCGATCCCTCATGGTCAGACAGAAGCCGCGCGCAGTATCGGCCTCAAAGAGAAGAAGATCATGCAGCTGATCATCGTCCCACAGGCGATGCGCGTGATCGTGCCACTGCTCAACTCTGAGTATCAGTCACTGGTTAAGAACTCGACGCTGGCTGCGGCAATCGGCTACCCCGATCTGTTCAACGTCTTTGTCGGAACCGCACTGAATCAGACGGGCCAAGCAATTGAGACCATCTTTATGACGATCATTGTCTACTTCGTGGTGAACATGGTGATCTCGTTCCTAATGAACCGTTTCAACAACGCCGTCGCGTTGGTATCTCGCTAAGGAGGCTGTGATGAAAGACTTTCAACCCATTGCAGATCGTCCAGCTCCGGTACAGACGGTCGGCCCTGTTGCCTGGATTCGTGAGAATCTCTTCTCATCAATCGGCAACAGTATCGTCACCCTGGGAATCATCGCATTCCTGGTCTACTACATCCCACCCATCCTAGACTGGGCCTTCTTCTCCGCTAACTGGAGCGGAACTACAGAGGACGCCTGTGTTAAAGATGGAGCCTGCTGGGTGTTTATTAACGCCTGGTCTTATCAGTTTTTCTACGGCACCTACCCGTTAGAAGAGGTATGGCGTATCAACTTGATGATCGTGCTCCTGCTGATCGTCATTGCGATGTCATTCACGCTACCTAAGCACTACCGTATGAAGGCCTCTATCGCTGCTTGGCTGGCACTGCCACTCATCGGGATGGCCGTGCTGTACGGTGGCTGGGGTGGCCTTGAGGTTGTGAGCACTGACCTCTGGGGTGGCTTTACCCTGAACGTCTTTATGGCGGCTGCGAGTATCATCGTTGCCTTCCCATTCAGCTTCCTCTGGGCGCTGGGCCGACGTTCGCAGATGCCATTCATCCGTTCGGTATCGGTGATCTTTATCGAGTTCTTCCGCGGCGTGCCCGTGCTGTCGCTCTTCTTTATGGGCTCGGTGATGCTGCCACTCTTCTTCGCTGAAGGGACAAACGTCGATAAGCTCATTCGTGTCTGGTTGGTACTGATCTTCTTCATGTCTGGTTACATGGCAGAAGTATTCCGTGGCGGCTTTGCTGCGGTACCGAGCGGACAGTATGAGGCGGCCGACTCGGTGGGCCTCAGCTACTGGCAGAAGATCCTACTGATTATCCTGCCGCAGGTGATCAAGATCTCAATGCCAAATATTCTGGCGACTTTCGTCATGCTGTTTAAAAACACCACCTTCCTGTTGATCATCGGTATCCCAGAGGTGGTGCAGACGCTACAGACAGCACTGTCTAACTCATACTGGCTGGGTGGCCACGCGCTTGAAGGCTACCTGTTCGTATTCCTCGTGTTCTGGGCGAGCTGTTTTGGTATGTCCGTCCTGTCGCGCCGAATCGAACGCACAATGAATACAGATAAGAGAGATTAACTATGACTGCAGTTAAATCTTCCGCAGAAGCTCAAGACATCATCGTTATTGAGAATCTGAACAAATGGTACGGTAACTTCCACGTACTCAAAGATATCAACCTGCGGGTGAAAAAGGGTGAGCGTATTGTTATCTGTGGTCCATCGGGCTCAGGTAAGTCGACCACCATCCGCTGTATCAACCGACTAGAGGAGTTCCAAGAGGGCTCTCTGCGCGTTGATGGCGTCGAGATGATTGATGATGTGAAGAACATCGAGACCATCCGCAAAGACGTGGGTATGGTGTTCCAGCACTTCAACCTCTTCCCGCATCTGACCATCCTTGAGAACCTGACACTGGGCCCAATATGGGTACAGAAAAAGCCTAAGGCAGAAGCTGAAGAGATCGCGATGAAGTACCTGGAGCGCGTTAAGATCCCAGATCAGGCACTCAAGTACCCCGGCCAGCTATCAGGTGGTCAGCAGCAGCGTGTGGCCATTGCCCGTTCGCTCTGTATGAACCCCAATATCATGCTGTTCGATGAGCCAACCTCTGCACTCGACCCTGAGATGATCAAAGAGGTACTCGACGTAATGGTTGAGTTGGCAGAAGAGGGTATGACCATGCTCTGTGTAACCCACGAGATGGGCTTTGCGAAGAAAGTCGCTGACCGCGTTATCTTTATGGATGGCGGCCAGATCGTGGAGGAGAACAACCCTGAAGAGTTCTTCAATAACCCGCAGAACGAGCGTACTCAGCTGTTCCTTAGCCAGATCCTGGGCCACTAAGCCTGAGTATCAACTAACGAACAGTAAACTCTCCACAGAGCGGTTGTGGCCAAGCGGCTGCAACCGCTTTTTTGTTTTCACAAGTAGCCAATAGGTAGTGCATCCGGGCAAATGCGGCTTCCGGCGTTAGATCAAAGCCATCCAACGCACCAAGGCGCTGCAACTCAGAGCCTGCCTCATAGACGCCCTGTTCAACGTAACCTGTCGCACATTGGGTAAGGTTGACCAACAATAATCCAGCCTCCACCGCTCGCTGCAGCGCAGCTATCAAAGCTTCATCATCGCTAGGCAAGTTGCCACTCCCATAACTGAGTAGGATCAGGGCTTCGCACCCGCTCTGGCTCAGCGCCTCAATCAGTGTCGATGGCATCCCCGGGTAGATCAATAGAGTCGCCACGGCCTGGTTATTGAACTGAAGCGCTCCCTTATACCTTCCACCGACGAAGGGCACTGCTGCGTCAGCCATGAATAGAGAGGGTTCAGACAACCCCAGTCGCGCCGCGTTCGGCGAGTCAAACCCCTGATACGATTGGACCGATATTTTACGAACACGGTTACCCTGCAGCACATAGCCACCAAAACAGACGTAGACACCGGCAGAGGGCGCACTCTCGATCAGCGCAAAGCTAGCGCTGATATTGGCATGAGCATCGCTGTCAGTTCGCTCTAAAGGCTTCTGAGATCCGGTTACGACGATGGGTAGGCCGAGCCCCCCACAGGTGAAGCTGAGCGCGCTGGCACTGTATGCCAGCGTATCCGTGCCGTGGATAACGATAACGCCAGCATAATTTTGGCCGTGGTGCGAAACCGCTTCGGTGATTCTTTGCCAGTGGCTCGGCAACAGGTTTGAGCTATCGATTAGTGGCTCAAGTTCGATCAGATCGAAGCGGCCCGCCAGCTCGGGCAATTGCTGTTCAATCCTCGCCTCTAGACCGGGGGCCGGTACAAGTCCAGCTGGGCCCTTAATCATGCCGAAGGTGCCACCGGTGTTAATGACCAAGGTTTTAGCGCTCATACATTTCCCTCTAGCAGTCGCTGTGCACGTTCCGCCTTCGAGACGGTTGATACCTTCAGGTCGATCTCACTCTTGAGAAGTTCTGCAAGCGCCAGCAGGCTGCTTGTATCGCCGGATTTAAGCTCCAATTCGACTTCAGAGATCGGCACACGCTTAGGCGCCGCAAAAATCTCGCCTTGATCCAGCGCGACCTCTATCAATGCCC
>JAYQBD010000126.1:0-1382 GCA_038137135.1 Oceanospirillaceae bacterium
TTCATCATCCTCTACCTCGGCGCCCATCAGCAATTTCCAGCCCGCCTCGACGAGCTGGCGCCCTTTGGCGATAAAGCGGCCCCCGACGATCTCAAATACCAGTTTAGAGTCGGCATACTCGGCCGCCGGATAGAACTGCATTAGGTACTGGCGGGCAATCTGGCGGTAGATCTTCTGTTCATCGCTACTTAGTGAACTGATTGGCTGTTTCTTAGGTGTGGGGATGATGGCGTGGTGAGCATCCACTTTGGCATCATTCCACGCTTTGGATTTGAGCTGGGTATTGGCGTTCGCTACTGCGGTGGCAAAGTCGGCATCATTCTGACCGATAGCGGCGACAACGCTGGCTGCTTGGGCAAAGTGTTCCGTCGGAAGGTGGCGGCTATCTGAGCGGGGATAGGTTATCAGTTTGTGTCGCTCATAAAGCGCTTGCGCTATATCTAGCACCTGCTGAGCACTCATGCCGTAGCGTTTAGATGCGTCAATCTGCAGCGCTGACAGTGAGTAGGGCAGCGGCGGTGCCTGTTTTGTGCGTTTCTGCTCAGACTCAACCACGTCTGCAGGCTGACCTGCGATGCGCAGAGCAACGTTCTCCACCAGCTTGCGGTTTAGGATGCGCCCGTCCTCATCCTGCCAAGGCTCACAGGCTTCGCTGGGTTGCCAGCGCGCTTTGATCTCAGAACTTTGGTGCGGGATCAGTGCATCCAGCGTGAAGTAATCTTTGGGTACAAAACTCTCAATCTCCTCATCGCGTCGCACTACCAATCCCAATACAGGAGACTGAACGCGTCCAACCGAAAGCACCCCCTTGTAGCCCGCCTTTTGCCCCAACAGAGTGTAGCCACGCGTCATGTTGATACCGTAGAGCCAGTCTGCACGTGAGCGTGCCAGAGCCGAAATTGAGAGCGGAATAAAGTTACGGTTGCTCTGCATCTGTGCCAGCGCTTTTTTGACGGCCGGCAAGTTCAGGTCGCTAATGAGTAGGCGCAGCATCGCATCGCGCTTCTTTTTGCTGACTCGGCAGTAGTCGATCACCTCGTCAACCAGTAGCTGACCCTCGCGGTCCGGGTCGCCGGTGTGGATGATCTCATCGAACTCTTTTAAGAGTTTGCGAATCACACTGAGCTGCTTAGATGAGGCCTTGCGTGGGCGCAGTTTCCACTCGGTCGGGACGATCGGTAGATCGGCTAGGTTCCAGCGCTTGTAGCGCTCGTCATAGCTGTCGGGCTCTACTTGCTCGAGCAGGTGGCCGAGGCACCAGGTAACGACATCGCCGTTAGAGCAGCGGATCTGACCCTCGGCGTTGCGGGTTTGGCCCGGAAGGGCGGCGGCAACGGCACGGGCCAGGCTGGGCTTTTCGGCGATGAATAGGCGTGGCATGG
>JAYQBD010000126.1:1482-5788 GCA_038137135.1 Oceanospirillaceae bacterium
AACTGCTTTATCAATGACGAGGGCAGCTCACGCAACGTCAGCGTCTCCGAGTGCTCATCCCACGCGATGGTTTTGCCGAGCGATTCATTACTGAAGCTGATCGACACCTCTTTGGTACGGCCGGTGTAGCGGATGTACTTCTTCAAGCTTGAGCGATCAGGGATAAACTCCTCCTGCAGCTCTGGTGCCTGCTCGGCAACGAATGAGTCAAAGCTCATCTCAGCAACGGACTCAACTTCTGCAGCGAGTTCGCGGTAGTTCACTGACTCTCCCTGAGCCGACTGCTCCATGCAGAACTCCGCCACATCCTTCTGGAAGCGTTTGGCATTCTCTTCAGGCATGCCGGCGCTGTACTGATCTACCGCGGCCATAAAGCGCTCTGTGTCAGCCTGAGTATCAACGGTGTCAAAGAAGCCAAAGTACTCAAACAGAGCCCCTTGCATCTGACGATCACCAAAGCCAAAGCTGAGGGTTAGGTAGCGCTGGCGCTCCGGCCGATGAATATTGTTGAGATCAAGGCGCGCACAGAGTCCGGTTTTTGAGAAGTCGATGTAGTCGGTCTCGCTAACGGCGTTGTCGGCATTGATGCTCAATCCTGCACGCTGCTTTAGGTTCACAATCCAGAGGTGGCGAGTGTGTTCCAGCTCTTCGGTGGCGAAGAGCCAGTGTCCGTCAGTCTCTAGGTCTTGCTCTTCGATCAGCATCGCCAACTGCTCCAGTGCGCGAGCACTGAAGGCTTCAAAGCTCTGCGCGTTGTCTAGCCAGTTAAGTAGCAGACCCTTGAATGTGCTCGCCTCATCAGCAAAACGACCGTAGCGTTTGGTGGCCCGTCGGGAAAACAGCGGTTTTACCTCTGAAATTAGTCGACCGGCCAGGGTCGCTGAGTCGATTGGGGTTTCGCTGAGGCTGTAGGACTGCTCACCGGTGCGGCGCGTCAGTCGGTGAGCAATCGCTTGTATGTCGGACATTGTTTACTGCCTTGTAATTCTCGATTTGGGGCGGCTTGAAGGCCGATCTGCTGGGATGGTGCCATAGTAGGTCGCCTATTTCGGCTAGATCCCAGTTAAGGACGCATCTGCGGTTCGGGTAGCCAAAGCGTTAGCGTGCGGAACCAGCCAGTACGCCCCATCTCCTGTTCGATGTGCGCGCGGAACGCCGGTAGTGACAGCCCAACTTGGTCCAGTGTCGCCATAAACTCCGGCTGTAGTTTAAGTTCGATATCGACATAGCTTGGATCGTAGTAGAGCGTCAGCTGGAAGTTTTCGTGTGAGCCCAGTAGTTGATCCATCTGTTGATAGAGCACCGTTTTGATCTCTTTACGTGATGGCATAACGGGCATCGCCTCGCCATGGAACGGCTCGTCATCGTAGGTATCGATGTGAAAGATGATATGGCTCAGGTCGTCGAAGCGGTTCTGCAGTGCATAGACAGCGAGGTCGCCAACATAGTGCCCCTCAGATGCACTGAGATGCGGTGCGACTTGCACGTGCATCTCTAAGAGCACCTGGTTCCCCATTGTGCGGCTTTTAAAGTCGTGCGCATTCACTATACCCTCAACCTCTAACACCGTCTCACGCAGCTCTTTGACGCGCTCAGGTGGCAGGGCTGTGTCAACCAGCTCGGTTAAGCTCTGCGTCACCAGTCCCCAACCAATCTTACCGATGAAACCGGCGACGAATATGGCTGCTACGGCATCCAGCCACCACACACCCATCATAGCGCCGATCAATGCTACAAAAACGACAATTGAAGAGAGCGCGTCGCTGCGGCTGTGCCAGGCATTGGCTATTAGCAGATCAGATTTAAGCTCTTTACCAATCTTTAAGCTGTACCGAAAAATCGCCTCTTTAGAGATAACCGAAAGGGCTGCAACAACCAGTGCGGGCCAAGTTGGAATCGCGATCTCGTCTGTGGTTAGTACTTTTACGATCATCTCGTAAGCGAGCGTAGCGCCTACAGCAATCAGTATGACGCCCAGCGCCACCGTACCGACAGTTTCAAAGCGACCATGTCCCCAGGGGTGGTTCTTATCGGGCTCTTGATGCGAAATGCGCAGCACCACAATGACCATAAAATCGGTGGCTAGATCGGATAGCGAGTGAACGCCATCCACAATCAAAGCGCTGGAGTTGGCAATAAAACCGATAACAATCTTGCTGACGCCCAGAAGGAGGTCAACTAGAGAACCAATGAGGGTGACGCGCTCAGCGGCCTTACGACGCTGATCGAGTTGCTCTTGCATGAGGCTTTCCTTAGTTGCTTGGGTTTAGTGTACGAAAACCCGCTCCCGAGCTCTAGTTATTTACTGTCTGTCAACAAGCTGTCGATTATTTATTAACAATGGCGGTATTTTCACAATGTCGATCATTGAAAACGACAATAGTGACATTCATTAAGATTAATTCCTAAAATATTGGTTAATCTTTGTGTAAGTAATTGTTTTTAATGAATATGGTTTTATGGTCAAAAAATAATCAATTTAAGGTCAGTTACCAGATTGTGTAGGTTTTGAGACGTTTTAAATATGTTATTCACAGACTTATCCACAGGCCGTGTGGGTAGGCGGCTGTACCCCGCATAACTGCGGGGTTTAACAGAAATCGCTAATATTCAGGTCGTTTTTAGTCAGTCGATGTCAAGGATTTTGTGCGTCTGAAGTGAAATTTTCCATTGCGGATTTTGCATACAATAGTCGATGCAACTGCGGGTATTTTCACCTTGGGATTCATCATCGAGCGGTTGCAGATAGTAGTGATCAAACTTCAGGCTGGCGAGCACTGCTGGGGACGCCTGAATCTCGACCTGGGGGAAGACGAGTTTAAGCTCGTTACCGCTGCGTACAACGAGTTCAGAGGCTCCCTTGGGGCTCACACAGACCCAATCGATCCCCTCTGCCAATTCGACGGTGCCGTTGGTCTCTATTGCGATCTCAAAACCCTGCTGATGCAGAGCTGTGATGAGTGCTTCATCGAGTTGTAGCGCCGGTTCGCCTCCGGTGCAGACTACATAGGGTTTGCCACTGCTCTTTTCTATCGAGGGCCAGAAGTCGGCAACTCGCTGGGCTAGCTCGTCTGCTGTGGCGAACTTGCCGCCGTTCTGCCCATTAACACCAACGAAGTCAGTATCACAAAACCGACATACGGCAGCAGCACGATCCTGTTCGCGGCCACTCCAGAGGTTACAGCCAGCAAAGCGCAAAAAGACTGCTGGACGGCCCGTGTGTGCACCCTCGCCTTGCAGGGTGTAGAAGATCTCTTTAACGCTGTACATAGATCAGGCCTCAGCCGGTCCGCCAAAGGCTGTAACGAGCTCGGGCAGGAGGCGAGTGAGTTCCAGCCCCAGATGGGCAACTTCGGTATCCAGGGCAGCCAATGGATCATCCTGATCAGACTCCAGACGTTCGGCAGCCGTCTCGGTTGGCCGTAGTCGCTTGATACTCAGATCTGAGTGCAGCACAAACTCTAGTTGCTCATCAAAACCGAGTGCTAGTCGATCGACCATCAGGCCACCTTGAAGGTGAGTCTGTACATCGGCTTGGTTGAGCACCTGGCCTTTGAGTTTGATCTGGCTACCGGAGTTGAGAGGATCAACCAGTTCAGCATCCTCGCCAAGGGCGAAGTTGGCGGCAATCGGTTGAGCATCGAGTACCCAATCTGTCATCAGACGAGCAGGGGAGTGTTTGGTATTGACCAGCACCGCTTTCAGGCTGCCCAGCGCTTCACGCAGCGCACTCATAAGCTCCTCGGCGCGCGTATGGCTGCTGGCGTCGACACAGATCCAGCCCTGTTGTGGCGCGATCAATGCTCGGGTCATGCGCTTGCGAGTGAAGGCGCGTGGCAAAAGGGTAAGCTCCATCTCCTCTTTGAGTTGCTGCTGTTCACGGCGAAACACTTTGCGTGACTCCTTCGCTTCAATTTCAGCAACCTTCTCTGCGACAGCCTCTTTGATCACTGAGCTTGGAAGAATCTTATCTTCAGAGTGCAGAGCGATCAGATGGAAGCCCTGGCTGGTGAAAACAGGTTCATCCAAAACAGCTGCTGGCGCTCCAAATCCAGCGCTTTTAGCCTCGGCCCCGCGACAGGGGACAAAGGGCGCAGCACTGAGCGCGTCACTGAGCAATGCCTCGTTAAAGTTGGCTGTAGGAGTGAATTGGTACCAGATAAGATTACGAAACCAGAGCATGAAAAGACCGCTTAACTAAATTGAGGGCGGAATTATCCGGGGGCTAGGGGGTAGATGCAAGTGGGGGTTGGTGCCTAGTCGGGAAATACGCCTTTGGCGTACATCCCTCGTACAAGACAGCTCT
>JAYQBD010000127.1:0-5771 GCA_038137135.1 Oceanospirillaceae bacterium
TCGATGGTCACGCCTACATGGCAGCGCTGTGGATGATGAACAACGAAGTGTTCACCTCTATGCCAGAAGATATGCGTAAAGTGGTTGTTGATGGTTTCGCCGCGCTGCAGCAGGCGACCTTCGCAAGCCCCAAGCGTAAGTCAATTCAGGCATACCAGGAGTTTAAAGAGATCGGTGGTGAACTCTACGTGCCGACACCTGCAGAGAAAGCTGCACTGGCCGAAGCTGCTAAGCCTGTTTACGACTGGTTCCAAACTAACGTGCGCGAAGGTGATCGCTTCTTCAAAGCCTTCCAGGCTGCTTCTCAGGAAGCTGAAGCTAAGTTCGCTAAAGAGTACGAACGTGATCTGATGTAATTCAGAGCTAAGTAAAAAGGGGGACGTTTGAGTCCCCCTGTTTTATTGGAATGGGTAGATATGAGCGCGGTAATCTTTAACCAGTATCAGGCTCTGTTCAATCTCTTCTGGGGTCATCTTTTTAACGATCTCCTCAAGACTGATCGCCGCATCCGGATCGCCACCTATGGCAGACAGGGTGTACCAAGCGTAGCCCCTTACAAGGTCAGGAGCCGGCATGCCACGGCCGACCTCGTAGTACCAGCCGATACCCGACTGTGCGCCCGGATGGCCACGCAAACTCGCGCGCAGATACCATTCGAAGGCGCGAATGTCGTCGCGTTCAACGCCAGTGCCCAGCGCATACATGCTACCAATCAGCTCTTCTGCTTCGGCGTTGCCGGTTTGAGCCATGGGGTAAAGTACCTTGTAGGCCTCCTCGTACTCCCCGCGTTCCATCATATTTTTCGCATCCTCAACATCGATAGCCAAGACCGGAGTTGATAGCGCAATGCAGGTTGTTAAAACTAAAGTTTTAAGCATTCTTACTCTTATCTCTCTGCCCGTATTTGCTGAGCTGCCGTGGCAGCCAATCAAGGTGGAGGATTATCTTACCACTCGACCTGAAACTGTCGAGCTCGGTAAGAGGCTCTTCGCTGATGAGATTCTCAGTGGTAACCAAAACATATCTTGTCAGACCTGCCATCACCCAGATCAGGGCACGGCTGACGGTCTCTCATTAGGGTTGGGCGAAGGGGCGATGGGTATTGGTCCTGATCGCAAGGCCAACCCTGAGATTATGAAACGTGTACCCCGACATTCGCCGCATCTGTTTAATCTTGGACACAAGTCAGTTACCGAACAGTTCTGGGATGGGCGGGTATCGATAGATCCCGGGGCTCCCTCGGGGTATGACAGCCCAGCTGAGGCTTGGCTGCCGCATGGACTCACCAGTTTATCAGCCGTTCAGGCCACACTACCGGTGACAGCTCAATTTGAAATGGCTGGAAATACCGGCGAGAACGAGGTGATAGGTGCGGTGCGTCAGCGTATTGATTACGCCTGGCCGGTCATTGTTGAGCGTGTAATAGCCGATGATGAGTACTGGCGCTTGATCAACGCGGCCTATCCGCAGTTGGAGCGCCGCCGAGATACGGAATATACCCATTTAGCCAACGCGATCGGCGATTACATAAATTCCGAGTTTCAAAGCTTTAACGCGCCTATCGACCGCCTATCGCGCGGTGAACAGATTGATATGAGCGCTGATCAGAAAGCGGGTATGGCATTGTTCTATGGCGAAGGCCGATGCGGTGAATGCCACTCAGGGCCGCTGTTTACCGACGGCAAATATTACTCACTAGGCTTGCCTCCGATGGGGCCCGGTCGCACTCGCCAGTGGGACCCCTGGGCACGAGATGTCGGTCGAATGGGTGTCAGCAATCGAGCCGAGGACGCCTATGCGTTTCGGGTGCCGAGTCTCAGGAACCTCTCATTTACGGCACCTTATGGTCACAACGGGGCCTATGCAACGCTGCGTGCGATGATCGAACATCATAATGACCCGATTGCAGCGCTTGAAAGCTATGATCGCTCCCAAGCTATCTTGCCTGAGGCGCCCCATATTGAGGTGATTGATTGGATCGGCTTCGCCGATAAACGCGAGCTAGAGCGCATCAAACGCTCTGTTGATCTTGAACCTCTGGGTTTAAGCGATGCTGAGATCGGTCAGATTCTCGAATTTTTGAAACTGCTTGATGAACCCGAACTGATAGCCAAATTGCAGTCCCGATGAGTGCCTCGTCGCCTCGTTCGCCGCTCGGCGGCTCACAAGCCTCGTACAAAAGTGTTTTGTACGAGGGATCGTCGCGTAGCGACGGTCGCGACTTGGCTAACCCAAAAACAGCGTGTATGCCGGGTTCTGTGTCTCATCAAACCAGGTGTAGCCTAGTTCGTCGAGGTAGTGGTTCACCTTCTCACGATCTTCCGGCGGCACTTCCATCCCCACCAGTACTCGGCCGTAGGCCGCACCGTGGTTGCGGTAGTGGAACATGGAGATATTCCAGCGCCCGCCCAGCTTGTTGAGGAACTTCATGAGAGCACCGGGGCGCTCAGGAAACTCAAAGCGGTAGAGCAGCTCATGCTCAACTTGCGCTGGCTTATGGCCGCCAACCATGTAACGGACGTGTACCTTGGCCATCTCGTTGTCGGTCAGGTCCTCAACTTTGTCGAGCTCCTGCTCGAGTTCCGCCATCAGTTCTGCGCGGCCGCCATTGTCAGGATTGACCTGTACGCCGGCGAACACAATCGCCGCTTGAGAGTCCGCGTAGCGGTAGTTGAACTCGGTGATATTGCGGTTGCCCAGCACCTTACAGAAATTCTTGAACGCGCCCGGGCGCTCTGGGATCTGCGCAGCGATCAGCATTTCGCGCTTCTCACCCAGCTCAGAGCGCTCGGCGATATGACGCAGACGGTCGAAGTTGACGTTCGCCCCCGAGTTAATCGCGATGAGCGTCTGTTCGGTGCACTGCTCACGCTCAACATAGGCCTTCAGGCCTGCGACGGCGAGCGCGCCAGCTGGCTCTGAGATAGAGCGGGTATCGTCGTAGATATCTTTCACTGCGGCGCAGATCTCATCGACACCAACCGTGATCACCTCATCGACATGATCTTTACAGATATCCCAGGTGTGTTCACCGATCTGCGCAACGGCGACACCGTCAGCGAAGATACCAACAGTATCAAGTACTGCGCGATGGCCCTCTTTCATGGCAAGTGCCAGACAGGCCGACTCGTTAAACTCGACACCGATCACTTTAGTCTCGGGGCGCAAATATTTGACGTAAGCGGCAACACCGGCGATCAAGCCGCCGCCACCAACAGGCACAAATATCGCATCGATGGGGCCGGTGTGCTGGCGTAAGATCTCCATGCCAACAGTGCCCTGACCGGCAATGACCTCCATATCATCGTATGGAGGGATGTAGGTCAGCCCCTTCTCTTCCATCAATTTCGCCGCATGTTTGCGCGCGTCGTCGAAAGCGTCGCCATGTAGCACCGCACGGCCGCCCATGCGGCGCACGTTGTCGACTTTGACGGAAGGGGTGGTCTTAGGCATGACGATGGTTGCTTTGATGCCTAGATGACGCGCAGAGAAGGCAACACCCTGAGCGTGGTTACCTGCGGATGCAGTGATGACGCCACGGGCTTTCTCTTCATCGGTGAGCTGAACCATACGGTTGTACGCGCCACGAATCTTGAACGAGAAGACCGGTTGCTCATCTTCACGTTTGAGTAGCACGTGGTTATGTAGACGCTCGGACAGACCACGCGCCTCACTTAGAGGGGTCTGCTCGGCAACGTCATAGACGCGTGCTTCAAGAATTTTACGGATATAGCGCTGCATAGTCGGAGTTACTCACGGACCTGATAATTTCTAGTGCGCAAATGGTATAGATTTGGGCTAATTTCGTCTACATAACTGCCCAGTTCACGTATAATCGAGGCACTTTTTTACACGAATCTAGTGAGATCGATCCGATGACTCAAGACGAAATGAAACAGGCCGTTGCTCAGGCTGCAATCGACTATGTTGTCCCTAAACTTAAGTCAGATGACATCATCGGTATCGGTACAGGTTCAACTGCGAACTGTTTTATCGATGCGCTGGCTCAACACAAGGATAAGTTCCAGTCCGCGGTAGCCAGCTCAGAAGCCTCGGCAGAGCGTCTGCGCTCGCACGGTATTGAGGTGGTCGATCTGAATCAGACTGGTGGGCTGGAGTTCTATGTGGATGGTGCCGACGAGTTCGACCCACATCTGAACCTCATTAAAGGTGGTGGCGCAGCGCTGACGCGCGAGAAGATTGTGGCCGGAGCGTCAAAAGAGTTTGTCTGTATCGTTGATCAGAGCAAACAGGTAGACGTGCTTGGCGCCTTCCCGCTGCCCATAGAGGTCATTCCTATGGCGCGCTCCTATGTTGCGCGTGAATTGGTAAAGCTCGGCGGTGAGCCAGAGTACCGTCAGGGTGTAGTGACAGATAATGGCAACATTATTCTCGATGTGCACAACATGAGCATTCTCGACCCGAAAGCGGCCGAAGATCAGATTAACAACATCGCCGGTGTTGTGACGGTCGGTCTGTTCGCGCTGCGTGGAGCTGATCTTCTGATGATGTCGACACCTGAGGGTGTTGAGGTGATCAAAGCCGATTGATACTGGAGGCTGGGTCCATGACCCGGTCTACTGCCCCACCGCTGCATATTAAGCTAAAGACGCTTCATGGAAGTATCTTTAGCTTAGTCGGTGCTCACCACTGAACCACGGTGAGCAGGGCAATGCTCACAGGCATCGTAATCCAAGCCAAAGCGATTAGGTTGATGACAATCCAGCCCCAGCCGCTCTCGTCGCCTTTGAAATCTTCGTGCGCCATGTTTACTCCGAAAAGTTTGATTCAAGTCAAAAAATTTGGCGCGGATTCTAACAGGTGTTGACGATTCGTGCACGGTCGCACGGATCCGCTGAATCTAGCTCTTTGGTTTTAGATTGATCAGGTTTTCTTGGTGTAGAAACTAGAGAGCTGAACTAAGCTTAAGGCTCTAGACCCAATTATTTTAGCTGGAATGACTGCCTCTATGAGACTGGTTTACTGGATCGCATCTCTGCTTCTGGTGGGCGCCCTAATGTTGCACTCCGCGCCCTACGTGGCACGCGATGTTATTGTCTATTCGCTGATTGAGCAGGGTGCCGACAGTGCCAAGCTCAAGCGTGTACGTATCGATTGGTTCAACGCGAAGCTCGAGCTCCAAGGGCTCGACTTGAGTTATCAAGGGCGCTCCGCGCTGAGTGTTGAACGTCTGAGTTTTGATATCTATCTGCAAGAGTTGCTAGATAATCGTCTGCGCCTGTCGGGTCTTCGACTTGAGGGTGTCTCGGCTCAACTGACACAACAGGATCAGCTACTGCTGCTGGGCCCGATTGTGCTCTTGGGTGGGGAGCCTCAGGTACAGAAACCCGAGGAGAGTGAAAGCAGTTACGAGTTCGGCTCGGATCTGATTGAGCTTGTTGATGTAGATATCGAACTGTTACAGCCAAACGCCTCGCAAAAACTCAACATTGAGCGCCTAAATATCGGTGGTCTGTATCAATGGTCACCGCTTGAGGCCACCGATCTGCGCTTTGTTGGTCACCTTAATGGTGCGCCAATCACTATCGACTCCTCCGCACTGCCACTGCCCGAGCGTAAAACACTCTCAGTACAATTGGCGCTTCGACAGTTGGAACTGACACCCCTGGTCGCAACATTCTCTCCCGGGCTAGCGGCCACCGTCGACCTTAACTTGAACGTTGAGTTGGCTTTGGAGGGCTACCAAGCCTGGATCTCTCAATCGGGCAGCGTGCAGTTGAGTGAGGTCTCATTAGCTCTGGATGAGAGTC
>JAYQBD010000128.1:0-5705 GCA_038137135.1 Oceanospirillaceae bacterium
TGACTTACACCTTCTGGGGCTACTACAAAATGTGGCGCCGAATTGAGCCAGAGTTCATCGAGCAGAACAGCCTGTCTAACTACTGATTAACGGAGGGAGAGAACTATGTGGTATTTCGCTTGGATACTGGGCGTGCTCTTGGCCTGCAGCTTCGGTATTATCAACGCTATGTGGCTAGAGAATCTCGACGAAGAGATCGGTTGCGCAGACGATTGACGTACCCGATGCCGCTCACTGTAGGAGGGTTGTAGCGCCAAGCGCTATTACCCGACCGAGACAGCCTTTGATGGCGTAGTGTATTACCCAAGGGAGCCTCGGCTCCCTTAATTTCGTTTATAAACCAACAAGAGAGTACCGCTTGGCCAGAGCACGTAAACCCAACCCTACCGCGATACTCGACCAGCATCTGCGCAGGTCAGAGCTGCGCTTTTCGACCTCACTCGGCGTTGTACAGACATTGATGACCATCGCCTTCGCGTGGGGAACAGCGAATCTTATCGGTATCACACTCAATGGGGCTTCACTGGGTCTGGGCCTAAACGCGAGCGTTGCTCTGCTGTTACTTGCTCTTCTTGTTAAAGCGCTGGCCTCCTATTTCCAAAATATGATCAATCTGCGCTCCAGCGTCTATGCGCGTGACAGACTGCGCCAGCATATCCTCGATCGCTGTTTCAAACTGGGTGTCAGCCTCTTTCCAGGATTTAAACCCTCAGAGCTGGCCAACCTTCTAACGCTGGAAACCGACAAGCTCAAAGACTATTTCGCTGATTACCAGATTCAAAAGAAGATGGCCGTTTTTACGCCGGTGCTGATTCTGATCGCGAGTGCCTCGGTGAACTGGCTTGTGCCTCTGCTCCTGCTGCTAACCACACCGCTGATTCCGCTCTTTATGGTACTGATAGGCAAACGTGCTGCAGCAGCGTCACGCGCAAATCTGGAAGCGCTAAATCGTCTGGGTCATCTACTGGAGGACCGCCTGGCAAACCTGAATTTATTACAGCAACAAAACTGCATAAGTATCGAATCTAAAAGACTTTATTCTCAATCGGATAGCTTCAGAAAGAGCACCATGAAAGTGCTGCGCTTGGCATTTTTGTCGGGCACACTGCTGGAGTTTTTCGCCGCTATTAGCGTGGCTCTTGTAGCGGTTTACCTTGGTCTCTTCTTCCTCGACAAATATTCACTAGGGGCCTGGAGTGCCGATATAAGTTTCGCACAGGGAGCCTTCCTGTTGATGCTGGCGCCCGAGTACTACCTGCCGCTACGCAAGCTGGGCGCACTCTACCACGCCAAGTCTAATGCACGTGCACTTGCCGAGCGTCTGCAACACCTCGATCAACTCTCAGACGAGCTACCTGACACTGAGCAGAGCACGGCCACAGAGCTAAAAGCAGAGCTGCGCTGCACTGAGCTCAGTTGTGGCACCCACTCACCCGTGCATCAGCCACTCAGTTTTGCACTGAAGTCAGGTGAATCGCTACTAATCGAGGCCCCATCAGGAACAGGCAAAACAACCCTGCTGGATACATTGGCAGGCCTTCGACTGCCTGTTGACGGCATAATTCAAGCGGATGGTGCTCGTTTAATCGCCTACGATAACGCCCGTTGGCAGCAACAAGTGGGTTATATCAGCCAACAGGCTGAGCTGATCTACGGCAGCTTGCGCGAAAACCTTACACTTGGACGCTCATTCACCGACGACGCCCTCTGGAGTGCACTCAAACAAGCGCAGCTAGAGGATGTTATTCGAACGGTCGGACTCGAATACTTCATCTCTGATGCGGGTGACTTTCTATCAGGCGGCCAGATCCAGCGTTTGGCTATTGCTCGAGCACTGCTGCATCAGCCCAAACTCCTGTTACTGGATGAGCCGATCGCCAACCTCGATCAAGAGACGGCCGAGCGTTTTATGCAAAGCCTGAAGTACCACACTGACCGTGGTGGCATGCTCATTATGGTAAGTCACCGCAGTGCTTCGTCATTTGAGTTCACGCACCGTCTGACTCTAGAGAAGACCCGCAACGCCGATACAGCGGAGGTGGCTGAGCATGCATAAGCTCTACTGGCGGCTGTTAATGGAGGAGCGCACAGTTCTGCTTGTCGGCATTACGCTATCTGTGGTCACTGCTTTTGCCGGTATCGCACTGCTAGCGGTCTCAGGCTGGTTTATCAGTGCCGCTGCGCTGGCGGGGCTTACAGCCGCTGCAGCGCACGCATTTAACTTCTTCACCCCGGGTGCTATCGTTCGCGGCCTATCAATAGCCCGCACCGCCGGGCGCTACGGCGAGCGGTTGGCCAATCATGAAACCACCTTCCGGCTAATTGCCAAACTGCGCACACAGATTTTTGATCGTTTGGCTTCGCAACAGGGCGTTAGCGCATTGATGAACCGCCATCAGAGTGCAAGCCAGATGTTGCAAGACATCACCAACGTCGAGGGTATCCACCTCCATGCGCTGGTGCCCGCGATGACAGCCCTGCTCTCGGCTCTGGGTTTTGTTCTGGTTAGCGCACTGTTTGTACCGGCCTTGGCGCTAGTCACCATCCCGCTACTGCTAATCAGTATCCTTGGCATACCTTGGCTGTACGCGCGCACGCTGTTAGCACCTGAAACCGAACTGCAGCTGAGTAGAAGCAACTTGTGGAGCCGAACTAGCGCGCTGTTCTCGAGCCTGAGGCTACTAACCCTTACACAACAACTTGCAGCCCAAGGCGAGACTGTTCGCGATGAAGCGCGCAACGCAGACCAGTTCGAACTGACGGCACTAAAGCGCCAGCAGTTGATGCTACTGCTCGCCCAGATGTGCGGTCTTATCTTCCTCGGAGTGACACTCAGTCTCGCAATCGATGCGTATCAAACTGATCAGATAGATGGGGCACTGGTATTTATGCTGCTCTTATTAGCGCTGGGTACTAACGAAGTGGTGGCTGGTGCAAATGGCGCGCTTGGCTATCTGCTGCTCGGCAAACGCGCCCTCGCACGCCTCGATAAGCTTTCAACGCTCAGCAAAAATCATAGCGACAATCGCCTGTTTGGAGCAGCTCAGAACAACGGCTTAGACATCAGTGGCCTCAGCTTCAGCTATGGCGCAAACTCAGGCCAAGTATTCACCAATCTCAGTCTGTCGCTAGAGCGAGCAGGTCTCTACTGGCTTGGTGGCGAAAGCGGTCGAGGCAAGACCAGCCTATTGCGGCTACTGGCGGGCGAGCTAAATACAGAGACTGGACTTATCGCCTTTGCCTGCGCGGGGCCACAGAGCGTGGGCTACATGCCGCAACAAGTACAGATTTTACGCTCTACCCTGCGACATAACCTCGACCTCAAAGGCCAGCACAGCGACGAGCAACTCAGGCAGGCACTTGAGACGGTACAGCTAGCCGAATGGGCTAAGGCGCTGCCTCAAGGCCTCGATACCTGGATTGGCAAAGGTGAATGGGAACCCTCAGGCGGCGAAATAAAACGTCTGGGGTTAGCACGATTGCTACTGCAGCAGACCGAGGTGATTCTGTTGGATGAGCCCTTTGCTGGAATGGATTTAGAGCTACAGCGCGAGCTGATGGAACAACTGCGTCGGGTTTGGAGGGATCGGCTTGTAGTTATCGTTTCTCATGATCTTGAACTGCGAACCACTGAAGAGTCGTTGATCACCTTGTAGAAGCGCTGAGCGTTTTTTGCTCCTGCAAAAACAGCATACAGGCCATCCCGGGCCGTATAACGCAAAGCGTATTGCGCGACCCGAAGTACGAGTCGCGAACATCCGCTTCGCGGAGATCGCACCTACTCGATGGGCCCTCAGACTCAAACCGGATCCCGTTTCCAGGAGAACCAAGCCGCACAGAGCGCAAAGCCCAAAGAGACATAAAGCGCGAGGTGGGCAACGGTTTCAAACTGCTTGGAGTCTTCAGCAGTAATCGCAGCGCCGTCAAAGTAGATAGCCAGCAGCAAACTGATGACTGCAGTACCCATCAACTGCCCGCTTTGGCGCGCGAGACTAATAATCGCTGAGCCGATGCCGACACGAGCAGATGGGATAGCTGCGAGCGCCGAGGAGTTATTGGGCGTAGAGAAGAGTCCGTGCCCGGTACCAATTATCATAATAGCAACGCCAATCATCCAAAGCGGCATCTGACCATCCATCTGCGTTAACAGCATAAGCCCCACCGAGATCGCAATCGACCCGGTGGTTGCCAGAATTCGGCGCCCAAGACGGTCCGAGAGTCTGCCGGCGATGGGTGCACAGACGGTCATCATCAGCGCTTGAAGCATCATCAACTGGCCTGCTTCTGTCGGTGATAACCCGCGGTTGTACTGCAGGTACAGCGCCATCATCAAGACTATGCCGTATTGGCTGCCGTACATAAACAGCGCGGCCGTCACCGAGCGAATAAATCGCGTGTTCTGCAACAACAGGTCCAGGCGCACTAGCGGAAAATTTGCCTTGTTATTCCAGCGCACGAAGAGATACAACAACATCCCACCACTCGCAAAAATCGCTGCTCCAGAGAGATCGGCTAAGTGTGTCGCACCGACAAACAGCGCTGCCAGGGCTAGTGCAAAAATTAATGAACCGACCCAATCCACCCGGTGACGCTCTGAGGATATCCACTCACCTGGAAGCACTTTTTTAGCACAAAGCACCACGCCTAAAGCGACAGGTGCCGGCACAAAGAACACCGCGCGCCAGCCAAACATATCGACCAACCACCCACCAACAAGCGGTCCTGACGTCATTCCCAGATAAACAGCCGAGGTCATCCAGCCCAGTGCCTGCCCTCTCCCCTTGGATTCGTATACACGCGAAAGTATCGCCATACCGGTACTCGCAAGTACTGCACCCGCAGCGCCCTGCAGCACTCTTGAGGCCAACAGCACCTCAATCGTCGGCGAGAGTGCGCCTCCGATACCACCGATAACGAAGAAGACGTTTGACCAGACAAATGCGCGTTTGAGACCGACCAGGTCAGCGACACGCCCACCGGGGAGCTGACACACCAGACTGCTCAAAACGAATGCCGCAGGAATCCAGCTCGCAAGTACCGCACTCACCTCTAGATCGTCGGCGATAGACGGAATCGCCACCAAGGATGCGGCTATCGATAGAGGAAACAGCAGAATGGAGACACTGATAAACACCAGTGCACGCAAGCGCGCATCGGAATAGCGTCGATAGTAACGGGCGGTGGCGTCCAATGTTGATCCTAGTCAGTGCTAAAGTAGCGACAGTATAACGGCTAGCGCTTAGGAACTCAGAAAAATTCCGACTTAATGACCTAGCTCAACTACTGAGGTGCCAGTGTTAAATGAGCTATTAGTATCCACTATATTATGTCGGCTGATGCGCCGGATTCTCAGACCAGTGAGCAGGTGCCAGCTTAAGCTTAGTTCAGATTTAACCACTCCAGCGTCTTGCTGAGGCGCTGGTGCGCTGAATCCATCTCCAATACCTGCTGCAACAGCTCGGGGGCGAACTGAATCAGCGAGAAAAGCCTGAAGCTAAACTCAGTTCCACCCATCTTTTGCCACTCATCCGAGGCCATCACATCGGCCAAGGCTTCACGCGACTGTGGATCCGCATGCGCCAACGCTTCAAGGCGGTGCAGAATCTTCTCTTTTAGCAGCAGATTATCCACCTCCTCCTCTGGAGTCGGTTTATGGTCGAGAAACGGAAAACAGTCATACACCTGATACGGCAACATCTGCACCG
>JAYQBD010000129.1:0-4127 GCA_038137135.1 Oceanospirillaceae bacterium
CAGTGGCCGGGAATATCTACATGCTGGTGAGCCACTACAACATCCCATCGGATCGGGTATCCTTCTCTATACTGGTCTCAACAGTTGTGAGCATACTGACGATTCCGCTGATTATCGGGCTCTCTTTTGGTTAAACCTCGAGGCGCTTCATGAGCAAAATAGTAAGAGTTGTTAACCAAGTCTTCGACGTTCCCCTTGCCGAGATTTTGGTGGATGCCAAGCACGGTGATCACACTCACTTCGAACTGGTGACCAGCACCCTGTATCTTGAAGATGGCAGTGAAGGCACGGGTTACACTTACACCGGTGGTAAGGGCGGTCGTGCTATTTTGGCGATGCTAGATCATGATCTGACACCCTTTCTAATGGGAAAGGATGCGACTGATGTCGAGGCACTCTATGAAACTATGCAGTGGCACGTACACTACGTGGCGCGCGGCGGTATCGCATCCTTTGCCATCTCGGCTGTTGATATCGCACTCTGGGATCTGCGCTGCAAGGCCGCCAACAAGCCACTCTGGCAGATGGCCGGTGGACACTCAGATCGCTGCAAAGCTTATGGCGGGGGTATCGACCTAGGTTTTGACCTGGATAAACTTCTGCGCAACATGCAGGGCTACCTCGATCAGGGCCTAAATGGCGTGAAACTTAAAGTGGGACGTCCGACCATCGCCGAAGATATCGCGCGTGTTGCTGCTATTCGTGAACTGATCGGACCCGATCGCGCACTCGCTGCAGATGCCAACTACTCCATGAGTGTCGAACAGGCGATTGAGGCTGCTCGCGGGTTTGCCGAACATAACATTCTCTGGTTTGAAGAGCCCACCATCCCAGATGACTATCTCGGATTCGCCAAGATTGCCGACGCCACCGGCGTACCCTTAGCCATGGGGGAGAACCTGCATACGATCCATGAGTTTGAATACGCCTTCGAACAAGCAAAACTGAGTTTTATCCAACCTGATGGTTCAAACTGCGGTGGGGTTACAGGCTGGCTACAGGTGGCTGAGATGAGCCGCAAATATGGCATCCCAGTGTGTAGTCATGGCATGCAAGAGCTGCACGTCAGTCTGCTATCGGCTCAGCCTAACGCGGGCTGGTTGGAGGTTCACTCATTCCCAATCGATCGTTACACCGACCGACCGTTGGTAATCGAAAACCATATGGCAGTGGCGCCAAACGTAGCGGGCACCGGTGTACGGTTTGACTGGGAGAAGTTGCGCGAAGCGCACCGACACATGAACCACGCCCGCACAACTCGTTAAATACCCGTTAGAGCGCTATTAGCTTTCCGCTCGCAATAGAGCGCTCTATCGCATCCACCACACGCAGATTCTGCATACCGTCAAAGGCACTGACCCTGGGCTCGGCCAAACCTAGCGCTAGGTCACAGAAGTGGTCTAACTGAAGAATCAACGGGTCTTCACGGTGAAGTGGGTGCACCGAGCACTCAAGCTCCTTCCACCAGGAGCGCTCTGCGCCATCAGCAAAGCGTTTGATCCGCATGGTGGGCACAGACAAGGTCCCTTGGGTTCCCGATATCACGTAGCAATCCTCATCCTCGTAGGTTGAGTAGGAGGGGTTCTCCTGCGCGGTCTGCTCCCAACTGCGAGCTGCAGCTGTCGCATCAGACAGAAGAAAAGTCGCTAGTGCTCCGCTGGTGAAACGGAACAGGATCGCAGCGGTGTCCTCCACCTCAAACTGCCGGGTGGCGTTCGAGCTGATCGCCTCAACCGCTTCGATCTCTCCTGCAATCTGACGCAGGTTGCCAATTTCGTGGATCAGGTTAATCAAGATCGGACCACCACCCTTTTGAGTGCGCCAGGGCGCAGCCTCGAAGTAGTGTTCAGGTTTGTAGAAGGTCGCGCTGCCTTGGATACCCACCAAGCGCCCAAGAGTCCCCTGTTCAACGATCCGCTGAGCCTCACGCATAATCGGACTGTGCGCACGGTGGTGTCCCACAAGGACTCGCCCCTGCTTGGCCGCAACGAGCTCAACTAGTGCTTGGGCGGTCTCGAGGCTGTGTGTAACGGGCTTCTCAACTAAAACGGTCAGGCCGGCCTCAACCAGCTGAGTGGCTTGTGGCGCGTGCAGATGGTTAGGTGTAGCCAAAATAACTGCATCGGCCAAGTCAGCTTCGAGCAGTCCATCAAGGTCAGTAAAGTGCGAGCAACCCAGCTCTTTTGCGTACTCAGCAGCCTCGGGTGTCGGGTCGACTGTAGCAGCCAGCAGTGCCCGTTCAGAGGCGATAATTCGAGCGATATGCTCCCGACCGATAAGACCACAACCTGCTACCGCTATTCGCACCTGATTCACATTAGTCTCCAACGCTATTATAAGACCAACTCTATCGTTAAGTTTCCGGCTGGGTTTCCGGCGTCGGCGGCAGCGGCTGCTTGCGCTTGCGTCGCTCGCGATGCCAGATGTAGATCCCGGAGCAAATAATCACCATACCACCTGAGAGCGTCCAGACAGTTGGCCAGGTATCGAAAATCAGCACACCGACCACCGCGGCCCAGAACACCTGAGTGTAGAACATCGGCGCCAAAATAGATGCATCCGCCAACCGATGCGCTTTGGTAGAGGCCATATGTCCAAAGGCACCGAAGCAACCGATAGCCAATACGATAATCCACTGATGTAGACTCTCAGGCCAAACCCAGACATAGAGCGCAAAGGGTGCCAGGGCAATACTGGCGACACCGCTGCCCCAGATCTGCTGCGTAGCGTTACTCTCGATACCGGCGATCATCCGCGTCATGATGAAGTAACCCGAAACAATGATGAGGTTACCCAGACTTAACATCATCGCTGGATGGAAGGTAGCGCTCCAAGGCTGAATCACCAGCACGACCCCGAAGAAGCCCACGCAAACCGCGATAATACGGTGAATTCCCACCTTTTCGCCAAGAATTGGAATCGCCAAGAGGGTTGTAACTATGGGCCCGGCAAACGCGATGGTGGTGGTGACCGTGATCGGTAGGTACTTCAACGCCCAGAAGTTAAAAACCGTGCTCAGAAACAGGAAGATCGAGCGCAGAAACTGCTTTTTCGGAGCGTTTGAACGAAATATCGACAGTCCATCCTGTGGAATGTAGATCAGCATCGCCAACAGAAAATGCACAAAGTAGCGTAGAAAAACGATCTCCAACACAGGTAGACCCGCGATGGAGAGCCATTTTGCTGAGGTATCGATGCCAGTGAAGAGGATGACAGCAAGCACCATCATCATTACACCCACCCCAGCACGATCCTCGAGAGGTTTTACCGCCAAATTTAGGCTCCTGAAAACAGGTTGTTAAAGCGTCATGCCGCCATCTATCGCAACACACTGGCCGGTCATGTAGCGGCTCTCATCAGACGCCAGATAGACAACGAGGTCAGCGATCTCCTGCGCTTCACCAATGCGGCCCATAGGCTGACGGGCAATAAACTGCTTCATAGCCTCATCGTAATCACCAGTAGCCCGCAATCGATCATGCAGCGACGGACTGTCCACGGTGCCCGGTGCGATACAGTTACAACGCACACCCTGGGTGATGTAGTCTGCAGCAACCTGTTTAGTTAAACCAATAGTTGCAGCTTTTGAGGTACCGTAAATAAATCGGTTTGGCAGACCGCGCAGGTGTGAACAGACCGACGCGATATTAACAATTGAGCCGTTACCCTTTTCTAGCATTCCCGGCAGCGCGGCTTTGATTGAGTGCATATGTGCGCGAACATTAAGGTTCATCGCAAAATCGAACTCTTCGTCCGTTGCATCCATGATCGTACCCGCATGAACCACACCGGTACAGTTGACCAAAATATCGATATCCGCCGCCGCAACAGCCTTCTCTAGCGCTGCACTATCTAGTGCATCCAGCGTGAACGTTTCAGCGACATCTAGCCCCTCAAGTAACTCAGCTTTTAGATCGGTCGCGATAACATGCGCACCCTCTATCGCCATCGCCTCTGCAGCTGCACGACCAATACCCTGGCCTGCTGCGGTAATAAATGCGCGCTTACCTGCTAATCTCATCTCAAATAACTCCTGTACCCTTAATGCTTAGGTTCGCTGTCGAGGTGTTCACTGAACCAGTCAACAATCGCAGGTACCATCATATTGCCATTTCCACTCTCGCATA
>JAYQBD010000129.1:4227-5697 GCA_038137135.1 Oceanospirillaceae bacterium
CTGAACCAGTCAACAATCGCAGGTACCATCATATTGCCATTTCCACTCTCGCATACTTCAGACAGAAGCGCGTAGGTCGATGCTGACATGCGGCTATGTTTACCAAGGTCATCCGCCATTTGGCGGTAGTAACCGATATCTTTGCGCGCATTGGCTGCTGAAAATGCCAGATCAATCTTGCCTTCAACGGCGTAATTGCGAATGAACTCCATCATACCCGAACGGTTCGGTCCGGCCGCGAGCACATTGAACAGCGCATCGCGCTCGATACCGGCAGCATCGGCCATAGCAAAGGCTTCAGCCATCGCGTTCGCGCTGGTCATGGCGTAGTAGTTATTGAGCAACTTAATGGTGTGACCGTTACCCAGTTTGCCGAGGTGAAATACGTTTTCACCCAGCACGTCCAAGAACGGTTTAACCTTGGCGTAAGCAGCCTCATCACCGGCACACATGATATTCAGCAGACCCTCTTTTGCGTGCGCGGGTGTGCGCCCTAGAGGTGCATCAAGATAGGTAGCACCCTTCTTAGCCAGATCCGCGCCGATCTTTAGAGTCGAAGCCGGGAGCGAGGTACCAAAATCGATAACAATCTGCCCCGCCTTGGCTCCTGCCAAGACCCCTTCGTCACCATAGATGCGCTGCTCAACCTGATCTGAGGTGCCGACACAGATCATCACGATATCAGCCGCTTCAGTGAGCGCTTTAGCCGAGGCTGCTTCGCTACCACCCCGCGCAAGGGCTTCTTCTACGCCGGTGCGATCACGATTACCCAGCACTGTCAGCTCGAACCCTGCTTTCTGCAGACACTCAACCATCGCCCGGCCCATTAGACCAAGGCCAATAAAACCTATCTTCATCACATCACCGCTCCTACCTGCCAAGGGACGAATTCGTAGTCTCCCAATCCCTGAGCCTCAGATTTAGTCGCCTCGCCCGAAGCGACCTTGAGCCACAAAGCGTAGATCTCACGACCGACATCCTCCACCGAAGCACCCTCTGTCAGTACACGACCAGCATTGACGTCCATATCCTCGATCATGTGCTGATACATCGGTGTATTCGTAGCAACTTTAACAGTTGGCGAGGGTTTAGAGCCGAACGCAGATCCACGACCGGTTGTGAAGGTCACCAGATTACAGCCCGAGGCGATCTGCCCTGTTACGCTAGCCGGGTCATACCCTGGGCTATCCATAAAGTTGAAGCCCGGAGTGCGAACGGGTTCGCCGTATTTATACACGCCATTGAGTGGCGTAGTGCCGCCCTTCGCTACCGCGCCTAGCGACTTCTCTAAAATGGTGGTGAGCCCACCCTTCTTATTACCCGGCGAGGGATTGTTATCCATCGATCCGTGATTGCGGGCGGTGTAATCCTCCCACCAGCGAATCAGACCAACCAGTTTGCCGCCAATATCTGTGTTTCGCGCCCTCGCTGTTAGCAGATGCTCAGCGCCATAAACCTCAGGCGTTTCGG
>JAYQBD010000130.1:0-3774 GCA_038137135.1 Oceanospirillaceae bacterium
CATCAGGGAAGTCGAGCATCAGGAACTCAGCGTCCATCGACTCAACCTGCTCTTTAACCTCAGGACGCGTATCGAATGCACGAACAATCGCCCCCATACCCTTGGCTGCACCAATAGCTGCAAGGCCCGCAACACCTGCACCAATAACGAGTACTTTGGCTGGCTGGATACGGCCCGCTGCCGTAATCTGACCGGTAAAGAAACGGCCAAAGTGCTGAGCCGCTTCAACAACTGCACGGTAACCGGCGATGTTGGCCATCGATGACAGCGCATCCATCTTCTGCGCACGTGAGATACGTGGCACCGAGTCCATCGCCAGAGCGTTGATACCGTGACCGGCCATCGCCTCTAGCATCTCAGGGTTCATCGCTGGGTAGAGGAAGCTGATGATCGTCTGATCCTTCTTCATCAACTCTACGCCACTGAAACCCAATTCAGGATGCGGCTTAGGTGGACGCACCTTCAAAATAATATCTGAAGATCCCCACAACGCCTTTGGATCCTCAACGATCTCAACGCCGGCTTTAGCATACTCCTCATCAGAGTAACTCGCTTCGGCGCCAGCACCGCTCTCAATTGCGAGAGTAAAACCCAGCTGCTGCATTTTCACAGCCACATCTGGGGTAAGAGCAACGCGCTTTTCGCCCTCTTCGTTCTCTCTTGGTACACCGATTCTCATCGATCTGCCCTCTTCTCGAGTGCGACACCCTGATTGAGGCGCCGCAACTTGCAAATGGTCGTTTATAAACCTAAGACTTTCGGCCTAGATAAGGGCCAAACAAAAATAAGCTTATAACTATTTTTAATGAATCCGAGTAATGTAACAAAAGGATTGAAGGTTTGACAGCCGGTCAATCTGACAAATAGGTGAAAAAAAGTGAAGTCTAGATGAGAGATACTTAAGAAGATTTGCGTAAAGTTGAGATTAATTTGATTTGGCTCGTGCAGTCAGCGCCCCGCCCACTAAAATCAGCAACATGCCGAGCAGCGTCAGTGTGCCGAGCGACTCATCCCAGATCAGCCAGCCAAGCAACGTGGCGATGACAACCGAAGAGTAGGTAAACGGGCCAAGGTAGCCCGCGGGTGCGTTGTGATAAGCACGCGTCATGGCAAGTTGCGCCAAGGTCGAGAGCCCACCTATTGCCGCAACCGCGATCCATTGCCCAAGAGTCAGCGGACTCCAACTACTCAGCGCAAAGGGCGCACTGAATAGCGCACCGAAGAGAGCGAAGTAGAACACGATGCGCCGGGAGGGCTCCGTCTCTTTCATCTTCCGAATGTAGATCTTCGCCAGTGCGCTTAGCGCTGCACCGACCAGCCCTATAACAACGGCGAACTGAAGCGTTGAGTTACTTGGCTGCAGCACAAGTGCCACGCCAACAAAGCCAATTGGCAAACTCCAACGCAAGACAGGACTAATACGCTCACCGAGCATCCAAAGCCCTAAGATCGGGATAAACAGAGGCGCGGTCTGTTTTAGCAGAGCGGCGGTACCGAGAGGTAGGTGGGTCCAGCCGTAGTAGAGACACCCCATGGCGCTGACGCCAACAGCAGCACGCATGAAGTGCAGGTGTAATCGGGAGGTGCGCAAACTGACATTTCTCTGCACGCCCACCAACACCAGCATGTAGCCTAACCCTAGGATATTGCGCAGAAATACTAGCTGCGCGACACCTGCGTCAGAACCGAGCTCACGAACAATAATTCCGTTAAAAACCAGTATCGCTTCAGCGGCGATAATTAGGAGAACGCCCAGCAGCGGGCGTTCAACTCGAGCGGTAGACAATCAGACTAAACCTTGAAGCGAGCAAACTCAGCCGGCATCGCCTCAGCCGCTTTGGCATGTGTCACCACGGCAACACGCGCTTTGGACGGGTCAGCGAGGTAAGTCTGAGCAACGCGATGAAGATCATCAAGAGTGACGCCAAGGATCGACTGACGGAAGGCAGCACGCTGCTCTGGCGTACGTCCAAAAAGCGAATTAAGGTACGTTGCCTTTGCCTCACCAGCCGGTGAGCCTGGCTTATCGATTGAACTGACGACGCCAAGAATCGCCTCCTCCAGCTGAGATGCATCGGCACCACCGTCGAGCAACCAACGGATAGAGCGGTCAAAGTCCTCCAGCGTTTCAACGGAGCGAGGATCACGGTAAGAGAAGAAACGGAAGAGCGCATCACCGCTATCCTGACTCGCACCGCCACCGTATGCGCCACCTTTTTCACGGATTGCACGGTGTAGATAGCCGTTACGCAGCAACTCACCCAACACGGTCAGCGGAGCGGCATCAGCGTGGCCGACCGGAACCGTTGGGAATACCTTGGCACAGAAACTAACCTGAGTATTTGCCACCCAAACCTGCGCAGGTTCCGATTCAACAATCTCACCGGTGAAGCCAGCGTCCGCGCTGCTCGGAGCCAGGCGCTCAAGTACCGCTGTCAGTGACTGCTGGTACTGAGTTTTGTGTTCAGCCTCACCAACCAAGAGCGCACGGCGCGGCATCGCCATTACCTTTGAGTGCAGGGCTCGCAGCTCAGCGCTAAGCGCTGCGACACCCTCATCACTAGCGATAGACTCTTTTAGCGCTCGCGTTTTCTGAATCGATGGCAGACCGCGCGACTGTGTAGATAGACTCGCACCCGCAGCTATGCCTGAGCTCGCCGCCAGCATCGCCAGCATATGTCCCTGCCCGGAAACGCTCTGCTCCTTGCGCGACAGCGCGTGTGCAACCAGTTCGCGGATGCGACTATGCTCATCAAAGCGCGGAGAATCGAGCATATCGAACATCAGATCAGACATCGCTGCTTGATTCGGTGCCAAGGCCTTTCCTGAGAGTACCATCAGCGTCTGCAGCTGATTAGCGTTCTCAACACGGCCACGCGCACTAACGTACGCACTGATACCGCCAGAGATAGCACTCTCCAGTGCCTGATGCTCTTTATACGAGCGTCCAGCAGAGCCCAGCTCAGAGAGGCACTGAGTGTAGAGGGGTAACAGCGCCTGCTCGCGCTGACTCAACTGCGGCAGGTCGAAGATAATCTGCTGGTACACCAGTCCATTGGTGCCAGCATCAAACCAGTGCAACGAAGGGGAAGTGCTGAGTACCTCACCTTCCGGTAGATGCATCTGAGCAGAGACATCATCTAAGGTCACCTTCGGCAATAGACCTGGATCGTCCTGCTGCCCCTGGCGCGCCTCAAGTGCTTCTGCCAGTTTGATCAACTTCTGTGAATCAGACTCCGACAGACCCGTCTTGATCTCGGCCAGACGTGCGGCTTCAGCCGCCTCTTTGCGCTCAGACAGATCGGGATCAGGGCGCAGAGTCAGTCGCACACGGTGCGGGTTATCGATCAACCAATCGCGCACCAGGTTGGGGATATATTGAGGATCCTCGATATCCTGGCGCATCTGCTCCAGCACAGCATCGATATTGAGGCTAGCGATCGCATCGCCACGATGAATCGCATTCGACAGTGATGCCAGTATCAGCGACATGCCAAAGGGGTAGTGGTCGCCAGTAATCTCGCGCTGCTGCAGCTCTAGCTGGTGAAGTTGGGCCGCAACCATCTGCTGATCGACACCCTGCTCTACCACCTGCTGCAAGGTATCCATAACCAGAGTTTCAAACTCTGCAGCCTGCTGCGGGTCACTGCCCTCAATGCCACACATAAAACTCATCTCACGGTTCGAATCTTCGATTCCGCACAGCGGTGAGGGGGCAGCGCCGAGATCAGTCGACTCAAGCGCCGCACGCAGTGGCGAGCTCGAGTTGTCCAG
>JAYQBD010000130.1:3874-5522 GCA_038137135.1 Oceanospirillaceae bacterium
TTACCGAACGTCATAAAGATGGCGTTGCTCGGGTGGTAGTGCGTGCGATGGAACTCGACTAGCTGCTCGTAACTCAGATCTGGGATCTGCATCGGCTCACCACCGGAGTTGTGATGGTAGGTTGTCGTCGGAAAGAGGTATTTGGTCAGCGTCTGCCACAGCACCGATGAGGTTGAGCTCATCGCCCCTTTCATCTCGTTAAATACAACACCCTTGTAAACCAGATCAGAAGCGCTGTTGCCCGGCTCAGCATACTCTATGCGATGCCCCTCTTGGGCAAAATCAAGCGGATCCAGACGGGGGAAGAAGACTGCGTCTAGGTAGACATCCAGCAAGTTGTAAAAGTCTTTGACGTTCTGACTTGCGAAAGGGTAAGCGGTCCAGTCGCTACTGGTGAAAGCGTTCATGAAGGTGTTGAGTGAACGACGCGTCATCATAAAGAAGGGATCGCGTACCGGAAAACGTTCGCTACCGCACAGAGCTGTGTGCTCTAGGATGTGGGCAACACCGGTCGAATCCTCTGGCATGGTGCGCAACGCGACCAAAAAGACGTTCTCATCGTAGTCGCTGTGCATATGAAAGTGTTTGGCACCAGTGCCACGGTGCTGGTACTCCGCAACTTCAACACCCAAGGAGGCGATCGGCTGTGAACGGAGAAACTCAAAACTTGCATGTGCATTCATGGCGGTCATCTACAGAAGTACCCTTCTAAACTATTAATTCATTCGCTGCGAAACTGCGCCGTATTGTAGCGACTAAAAACCCAATACGCACTTCGCTACGCTCTGTATCAGACTAGTTCTTTCAGCTTCTCGTCAGTCTCTGAGGTAAAACTGTATACTGACTTGAATTTCTCGTAAAAATACCCAAGATAAAGGGTAGGAAAAGGCGAAGCCTCTGGCATGCAGAGCTTTTGCGGAGTCATCGCCCCGACGAGACCGATCAAAAACAAGGAATTGAGGTACATATGGCAACCTATAATCACGTGACACCTGCTTCAGCGGCATCTGCACGCGATACCAATAAGGTGATTCGCAACACCTACACGCTGCTGGCGATGACCATGGTGTTCAGCACCATCATGGCGGCCGTCTCTATGGCGATGAACCCACCGTTCATGGTGTACCTGGGCAGTATTATCGGCAGCTTCATTCTGCTGTTTGTCATTAACAAAAAACAGAACTCAGCTGCGGCACTACCGCTGACCTTCCTGTTTACCGGCCTGATGGGCTTCGGTATCGGCCCCCTGCTCAACCACTACCTAGCGATTCCAAACGGTGGCCAGGTAGTCATGACAGCACTGGGCATGACCGCTTTCACCTTTTTTGGACTCACCGCCTACGTGATGAGCACACGTAAAGATTTCAGCTTTATGGGTGGTTTCCTGGCAGCGGGCTCAATGGTGCTGTTGGTATCTATGCTAGCGCTGTTTGTCCTGCCGATGTTCGGCGTTAACATTTCTGGCCTGCAGTTGGCGTTCTCAGCAGCCGTTGTTGTGCTGATGGTAGGCTTCTTACTATACGACACTAGCCTGATCGTTAACGGCACACACACCAACTACATCATGGCAACCGTCGGCCTTTACCTGAGCATCTACAACCTGTTTGTACACCTGCTTAGCCTAGTCGGAGCGTTTAGCGACGACTAA
>JAYQBD010000131.1:0-5480 GCA_038137135.1 Oceanospirillaceae bacterium
CTCCGACGCTACTTGAGGTTGAGGGTATCAACGATCTGGACTTCGAGCGCTTTGGCCCTATCCTGCATATTGCGCCATACGATGCCGATCAACTCGACAAGGTGGTCAACGATATTAACGCCCGCGGCTACGGCCTAACCTTCGCAGTGCATTCACGCATTCAGAGCAGAACCGAACAGCTCTGCGCGGACCTACGAGTTGGCAACTGCTATATCAACCGTAACCAGATTGGAGCCATTGTCGGCTCACAGCCCTTTGGCGGTGAGGGGCTCTCTGGAACCGGTTCTAAAGCAGGTGGCCCGAACTACCTACCTAATCTGTTTAAGCCCGAATCTGTGGTAAGCGATTGGCAACCGGTAGCGGGCACGGGCGATAGCGAAGTGCAGAGCGCCTGGCAAGGTCTCAAGGAGACCTTTGAAGCAAGTGCGCGCGAACTTGAGCTCAACTGCCCGGGTGTAACCGGCGAGAGCAACAAACTCTACCGAGCGGGCCGGGGTTACTGGCTCGCTGCCGGTGACCAACAGTGCTGGAAGCAAGCTATTGCTGCTGCGCAGGCGGGTAACCCGACACTGGTGGTATGCGGTGACAAGCCCGATTTTGATATCGATCCAAAGCTGCCGATTCACCATCTGGAGCAGGATTTACCCGTTAATGTGATCAGCCAGCTAGACGATCTGGCTGGGGTGAGCTTGAGCGCAACACCTGAGTATCTGAGCGCAGCCCGCAAGGCGCTGATTTCCGAGACTGGTGCTATCAAACCGCTTCTTACGGACTGCTCTAGCTCAGTACGTCACTACCGTGAACAGCATATCTGTGAAGACACGACTGCTTCAGGCGGCAACGCAGCATTGATGATGGGTAAAGCGTTATAAATCCCTCTGACTAACTACAGACAGAGACGGGGGTGGTTTGCTATAAACGCTAGCACACTGGCAACTCACCCCCTGACAGGATTCACACATGCAGCGCTCCACCATCGGCATCTTGTTGTGCATGGGCTCAATGCTCTCGTTTGCCGTGCAGGACATCATCACCAAGATCCTGCTAACAGGGGGTATTCCGCTGGGGCAGTTGCTGACGGTGCGCTATTTCACCTTTGCACTTTTTGCGATGGTCGTTGCCGGCGGCATTCAAGGTATTCGCGTGGCTATGCGCTCAAACGCTCCCACGGGCCAAGTGGGTCGCGCGTCACTGTCGATGGTTGAGATCGCGTTGATCAACTATTCGTTCGTGCTAATGCCCGTTGCCAAAGCGCACTCCATCGTTGCACTTTTCCCGCTGATCGCCCTAGTGATGGCTTGGTTTGTCTTAAAGGAGACTTTCCAGCCCAAGCATCTAATCGCAGTTTTGCTCGGGTTTGCTGGCACGCTGTTTATCGTGCAGCCGGGCAGCAGTAATTTTGATTCAGACCTGCTCTATCCACTTGCCGGCGCAACGGCGTTAGCTAGCTACACCATCGCCAGCAAATATCTTAGCGCCAAAGATAAGCTGCGTACTCACCTGCTCTATCTTGGCGTAGTTGGATTCCTGATCGCACTCCCCTTTGGCTTAATGCACTGGGAAGAGCCGTCACTAACACAGTGGGGACTGCTGGCCTTGGTGAGCCTGATGAATATCGGTTCGCAGTTGCTCTTCATTCGCGCTATGGAGTTTGCCGATGCGGCGACGCTGCAGCCGTTTAACTACACCTTACTGCTATTCGCCACCTTGGCGGCGCTGATTATTCTGCAGGAGGTGCCAACACTGCATACTGTACTGGGCGGCGCACTGATTGTAGTGGGTGGATTGATCACGATGATCAGACGACGATCATCGACCTCCAGGATTCAGTAGCGCGAGACAGTCGCTACTGCGGTGCTAACCGGCGGGAGCATCATAGATAATAAAATTGCTCTTCTGTGCCAGCTTGTCATACAGCGAGCGAGCACGGTAGTTGTCCTCAGCTGTCACCCAGCGCAGCTTTTCAAAACCTTCGTTCTGACAGATGGTGATCAGCGTCTCGATGATTGACCCAGCACAGCCACGTCCGCGATAGGCTTTATCGACATAGAGGTCATTCAGATACATGCGATAGCTAGCCGTGAGCGGGTTGGGATGCACCTGATAGTGCGCCAGTGCTACTAGAACACCCTCGCTTTCAACAACAAAACCGTACTGCGGATGGTTATCATCCAGAATCCAATCGAACGCAGCGCGCAGATCTTCATCGGTGACAGCCACATTGTAGAAAGCCTTGTATCCCGAGTAGAGGGCTGCCCAGCCTTCATAATCAGCAGGTTCTAGTTCACGAATGTGCATGCTGACCTACTCGACCGTCACCGACTTAGCCAGATTGCGAGGCTGATCCACATCGGTACCTTTGAGTACAGCGACATGATACGAGAGAAGTTGCAGCGGGATGGTGTAGATCAGTGGCTCAATCCAGTTCGGCACTTTCGGCAGCTGAATGACATGCATACCCTCTTGGCTATCCAAGGTCTCTTCACCAGCAAACACATAGAGCACACCGCCACGGGCACGTACCTCTTGCAGGTTGGCTTTGAGCTTGTCGAGCATATCGTTGCGCGGCGCTACGGTAACAACCGGCATCTCTTTATCAACCAGCGCCAGTGGGCCGTGCTTCAGCTCACCTGCAGGGTAGGCCTCGGCGTGGATGTAGGAGATCTCTTTAAGCTTCAGGGCCCCCTCCATTGCGATCGGGTAGAGCGCACCGCGACCCAGGAACAGAGAGTGATTCTTTTCGGCAAAGTCGGCCGACATGGCGCGAACTTCGAGGTCTAGATCGAGCACCTCCTGCGTCAATGACGGCAGTGTCCGTAGCTGCGCCACAATCTCCGCTTCTGTCTCAGCCGAGAGCCCATTGCGACGACCCAGCGCGATTGTGGTCAGCATCAGGGCGACCAGTTGCGAAGTGAACGCCTTGGTCGACGCCACACCTATTTCGGGGCCCGCGTGAGTCATAAGCGAAAGCTCGGATTCACGCACAAGCGAGCTACCTGGAACGTTACAGATCGCTAACGAGCCTAGTACTTTATCCTGCACATCGCGCAGCGCTGCAAGCGTATCAGCGGTTTCGCCCGACTGAGAGATGGTTAGCAACAGCGTACCCGCGGGGATAACCGACTTGCGGTAACGGAACTCAGAAGCGACCTCCACGGTACAAGGTACACCGGCGATCTCTTCGAGCCAGTAGCGCGCAACCATGCCGGAGTGGTAGGAGGTACCACAAGCGAGAATAAGCACGTTCTTGGTCTGATCAAACAGTTGCCCAGCTTCAGACCCAAAACACTGCTCTAACAGGCGATCACCCGAAATACGACCTTCCAGAACATTCGCCATCACCTCCGGCTGCTCAAAGATCTCTTTGAGCATAAAGTGCTTGTACTCACCCTTCTCAGCCGCACTGGTTGAGTGCTCAAAGCGAGTCACTTCGCGTTCTGCTTCCGCTCCGTCAGCGTTCCACACCTGAATCGACTCGCGACTCAGACAGGCGATATCACCATCCTCGAGGAACATAAACCGGTCAGTAACCGGCAGCAGCGCGAGCTGGTCTGAGGCGATAAAGTTTTCACCGATACCCACGCCGATTACCAGCGGCGAGCCTTTGCGAGCGGTATAGAGTTGAGTCGGGTTGGAGAGTTCGATAACACCGAGGGCAAAAGCCCCCTCCAAGCGTTTGATAACCGCGGAGAGCGCTTCGCCAAGCGTTTTACCAGCATCCAATTGATCCGCGATTAGATGGGCGACAACCTCGGTATCTGTTTCCGAGGTGAACTGCATGCCCTTGGCCAGCATCTCTGACTTGAGTGCTTCGAAGTTCTCGATAATACCGTTGTGAACCACCGCGACTGTGTCGCCGGACATATGCGGATGAGCATTGTGCTCGGCTGGAATACCGTGAGTCGCCCAGCGTGTGTGTGCGATACCCAGAGTCCCGGTGATGGGTGCATCGTTCTGAGCATCAGCCAGGGCCTGTACCTTACCGATACGACGCAGACGGCCAATGCTTTCACCATCATGAATCGCCATACCGGCTGAGTCGTAGCCGCGATACTCGAGGCGACGCAGCCCCTCTAGCAAAATTCCGCTGACCTGACGCTCGGAAACTGCGCCAACAATACCGCACATAGTTAAACCTTCTTAGTGGGACGTTCCCACGTATCAATATTGCGCTGCTTACCACGAGCCACAGCGAGTTCACTGTCACCGATCTCTTTAGTGATCGTTGAACCGGCACCCACGGTTGCACCTTTGCCCACTTTGACTGGGGCGACAAGCGACGTATTAGAGCCAATAAAGGCGTTGTCGCCGATCTCTGTCAGCGACTTATTCACGCCATCGTAATTACAGGTGATCGTTCCAGCACCCACATTTACATCGCTGCCAAGCTGAGCATCACCGATGTAGCTGAGGTGGTTAACCTTCGAACCGACTCCGACTGATGCCTTTTTAATCTCAACAAAGTTGCCGACCTTGGTCTTCTCAGCAAGGTCTGTGCCAGGACGTAGGCGGGCGTAAGGTCCGATCTGCGCGCCTGCGGCAACGACGGCGCCTTCGATATGGGAGTTGGCCAAAATTTCTACGCCATCACCAATCTTTGAGTCTTTGATGACACAATTCGGGCCGATACTCACGTTTGAGCCAATCTCCACTTCACCCTCGATAATTAGATTGATATCGAAGCTACAGTCAGTACCGGTAGATAGGTTACCGCGCACATCAATTCGTGACGGGTCAGCAAGTGTTACACCCGCATCCATCAGACAATTAGCCTGCTGTAGTTGGTACCAGCGTTCGAGCTCGGCCAACTGGCGGCGGTTATTGACGCCTTGAACCTCAAACTCCGAATCAGGGTTGAGTGTATTAATGGCAACGCCCGCCTGCGCAGCCATTGCAATAAGATCGGTGAGGTAGTACTCGCCCTGCGCGTTGTTGGATGAGAGCTTGGGTAGCCACTCCATCATCAGTTGGGTGGGGAGCGCTAGGATGCCGGTATTCACCTCGGTGATTTTCAGTTGCTCTTCATTGGCATCTTTCTGTTCAACGATACCGACGACATCATTTACCGCGTTGCGCTCGATGCGGCCGTAGCCGGTTGGATTTTCCAGCACTACTGTCAGCAAAGCGAGATGTCCGCGAGCAGCGATTTGAACCATAGCTTGCATCACAGCGGCAGGTGTCAGCGGCACATCACCGTAGAGGATTAACGAGACGCCCTCGGCATCGAGACCCGGAACCGCTTGTGCTACCGCGTGTCCCGTCCCGAGTTGCTCTGCCTGCAGGTAAAAAGCGGCCTCTTGATTGGCCAAGGCAGACTCGACTTGATCGGCACCATGTCCAACGACGATGTGCATCCTCGCACCTGCGATGGTGCTCGCTTGATCAATCACATGCTGTACCAGCGGTTTGCCGGCTAGAGGATGAAGAACTTTGGGGAGTTTGGATTTCATGCGGCTGCCCTGTCCGGCAGCCAGAATCAC
>JAYQBD010000132.1:0-5390 GCA_038137135.1 Oceanospirillaceae bacterium
GCTGCTGGAACGACTATGTGCTGGACGATAAGCATATCAGCCTGCAGGACACCAATGACATCTATCTGGGCAACATGCAGAAAGACGGTACCTACTCGGTTGTACCGCGTATTGCCGGCGGGGAAATTACCCCGGATAAATTGATCGTGCTTGGTGAGGTGGCGCGGGACTTCGATCTCTACACCAAAATCACCGGTGGACAGCGTGTCGACCTGTTCGGTGCTCAGCTGCACCAGTTGCCGCAGATCTGGAAACGTCTGGTTCAGGCCGGGTTTGAAACCGGCCATGCCTACGGGAAGTCAGTGCGTACAGTGAAGTCCTGTGTAGGTAGCACCTGGTGTCGCTACGGTGTGGATGACTCGGTTGGCTTGGCGATCGATATTGAAAATCGCTACAAGGGTGTACGTGCACCGCATAAGATCAAATTTGCTGTTTCGGGTTGTACGCGCGAGTGTGCCGAAGCTCAGTCTAAAGATTTCGGTGTTATCGCAACAGAAAACGGCTGGAACCTCTATGTCTGTGGTAACGGCGGGATGAAACCGCGTCACGCAGACCTTTTCGCCACCGATCTCGACCGCGACACCCTTATTCGCTACATCGACCGTTTAATGATGTTCTATATCCGCACTGCGGATCGCCTGCAGCGCACGTCAGTCTGGATGGATAACCTTGAGGGCGGTCTGGACTATCTACGAGAAGTAATAATTGAAGACAGCTTAGGACTGTGTGAGCAGCTTGAGGCTGAGATGGCTCTGAATATTTCCAACTATCAATGCGAGTGGGCCACAACCCTGGATAACCCGGACCGACTGAAACGTTTCAGTCACTTCATCAACTCAGACGAGACTGATGCGAATCTTAGCTTCGTTAAAGAACGCGAGCAGATTCGTCCGGCAACTCCAGAAGAGAAACTACAACTGATTGCTAAAGCGAGCTGAGGAGATGGACATGAGCTGGACTAGCGTCTGTAAATTGAACGATATCGCACCTGATACTGGTATCTGTGCCTTGGTAGCGGGTGAACAGGTGGCGGTGTTCCGCCAAGCCTCAACAGATAGGCTGTTTGCGGTTGGGAACTACGATCCCGTCGGCAACGCCAACGTACTGTCACGCGGTCTGCTGGCGCAATTAGGTGATAAGTTCACCGTCGCTTCACCGCTCTACAAGCAGCACTACTGCTTGAACTCCGGTGTCTGCTTAGAGAATTCTGAACTGAGTATTCCGGTCTATGAAGTCCATAGCCGTGACGGCGTGGTTGAGGTGCGCATTTAGGGGGGAGGCGGCCTTTGCGGCGCTGTTGGCGTATCAAACACCAGCCGCGCCGGTCTATCAACTTCTTTTCCAAAAGTGATGAGTGGGTCCATGCCCTGATCCGACATCCAGCTGATCCGCGCTCTGAATCGCTTTCGTGAGATATTCTTTGGCAGATGACGTTGCGTCAGGAACTGAGTAGTCCTGTCCAATAAAAGTAGCTAAGGCTGAACTCAAAGTGCAACCGGTACCGTGAGTGTTCTTTGTATGGAAACGCTTCTCATCAAACCACATCAGCTCGGCCTCTGTGGCTAAAAGGTCAGGGCTCTCACTGCCCAAAAGATGCCCGCCTTTGAGGAGAACAGTTCCAACACCGAGTTTTAATAAGGCCTTAGCCTGACGCTCCATGACGAGTCGGCTATCGGCTTCTTTCTGACCAAGCAGTACAGCCGCTTCTGGAAGATTGGGTGTTAACAGCGTTGTTAGGGGCAATAGGGCATCTTTGAGTGCGGTTACTGCATCAGCATTCAGGAGTGAATCACCACTTTTCGCTACCATCACAGGATCAAGTACAATCGGGATATTTCGATCTATCAAACAGTCTGCGACGGTATAAATAATCTCGCTTGAGCCAAGCATTCCAATCTTTATTGCATCTACACGGATATCATCAAAAATCGCTTCCAATTGCATTCGGACTAGCTTTGTATCAACTAGATCTACAGCCCTGACACCGCTGGTGTTCTGAGCGGTAATGGCAGTAACTACGGACATTGCGTAACACCCTAACGCAGAAATCGTTTTGATGTCTGCTTGAATACCTGCTCCACCAGATGAGTCAGAGCCTGCAATAGTTAGAATGTTCTTGATCATGACTTGCTCCACTCTTGTCTTAGCTGTTCTACGGACTGTTTTGGGTTATCCGAGCGAGTAACCGCTGATACAACTGCTATACCGGTTACTCCAAGGTTTATAAGGGTTGGGATATCAGATGCTGACATTCCTCCAATTGCATAGGTTGGAATTGAGGACCGCTTCACAGCCTCTCTTAAACCCTCAAACCCAATAGGTGGAGCATGATCTGACTTTGTTTGAGTTGCTCTGATCGGACCAATGCCGAAGTAATCAACCAGTTGCTGATTCGTTTCGGTGATTTGCGAACTGTGTTCGATGGATAGACCCAAGAGTTGAGTAGAGGCCAGTGAAGCTTTAATCGCAGCTAGCTCACCATCGCTCTGACCAACATGAAGCCCACACTGGGGCAGCTCCTTAGCTATGGATACTCGGTCATTCAGAATCAACTCACATCCATATCCTTTGAGGTCTTTTATCAGTTGCACAGCGGTACTGAAATAGCCTGCATCGCTGATCTGCTTGTCACGATACTGAATTAAGTGAGCTCCACCTTCAGCCGCAAAATTAACCTGATCTCTTATCGACCAGTTTGATGCAGTGTCTGTGATGACATAGATCGGGCCATGTGTGTTCACGATTTAACCTGTGAACGACTAGTCACATCATCTCCGGAGAGAGACGCAAGTGCGTCAATGAACTCTACCCAGAAAGAACCGGGTCCCTGACATTTATTGTCTGCAGTCTCTCCCGCAATGCCGTAATAAGCTATCGCGGCAACTGTTGCTTCATAGGATGGCTGACCGACACAGAACGCAGCGATAACGCCATTAAGAGAGCAGCCGAGGGTCGTCACCCGACTCATGTAATGGCTACCATGAGGGATCTCTACAATTCGCTCGCCATCGGTTACGACATCGGTTGGACCTGTGACAGCGACAACGGATCCTAACTGCCTCGCTAAATTGCGTGCAGCTTCAACCGCGGATTCTACTGAGTCGCGTCCATCAACCCCTTGGGCTGAACTTTCAAGACCTGCAAGGGCCATAATTTCAGACGCATTACCGCGTATAACCGTTGGCTTTAAAGCAAGCAATTGTTTAGAGGTTTGTTGTCTGTACTTGGTCGCACCAACGCCTACAGGGTCAAACACCCACGGCTTACTTTGGGAATTCATCTGCTTCGCTGCAATGCACATAGCGTCAACCCAGGCCGGTTCCAGCGTACCAATATTTACGGTTAGTGCATTTGAAATTGCGGCAAAGTCCTCTACTTCTTCTACGCTATGCACCATCGCAGGTGAGGCTCCCGCAGACAGCAAAACATTCGCCATACTGTTCATGGCGACAAAGTTAGTGATGTTGTGTACGAGCGGTGATGCAGAACGCATCTGATCGAGGTAGTGTCCGATAGTTTCCATGGTCTCTCCAAGGCCACAGAGAGACGGAAAACGCTAGCCTCATGGCTAGTGGATCCCCGACTCCCTACGCCAGCATTATCTGGTTCAGGTTCTAAGGGTGCTTCTCAGCCTTACGGCGCCCCTGTCGCGAATCACAATATATTTACCAAATCCTATTAATGCAAATAGAAAAACAATTGATTAGTTCCGTTTTCCTCTCTATCTTGAGTGGACTTGTCGGAGTGCCTTATTGGCTGAGATCGCACGTTGTGCGGGATCCGCAGAACCTGAACGGGTTAGAACCCGCGTAGGGAACAAGATTTCTTGATTCTGCAATTACCCTTTTCTTGGGTACGCCACGTATCTAATCGGTACCACTCGACAAGCAATCCAGTTAGCTCAGGAGTGCTTATGTCAGAAGATACAACATCCAAAAGCTCGCAATCAGATCAAGCGTCTGCGCGAGACTTTATCTATTCACTATCATCGAATCCTTTCCCAGGTTCAGAGCGAATCTATATTCAAGGCTCAAGGGCCGATATACGTGTTCCCATGCGGAAAATCAGCTGCAATCCAACACCGATTGCTGGTGAAAAAGATCCGTCAAATTGGGAGCAGAATGAACCTATCTATGTATACGAAACAGCGGGGGCTTACTCTGACCCAAATGAAACAATTGATGTTACGCAGGGGCTGGAGCCTCTCCGTGAAGCATGGATTGCTGAGCGAGAAGATACTGAAGTCTTGAACGCTTTAACGTCCGAATATGCTCGCCTACAGCAGGTAGATATTCGAGGGGAGGCTAAGCGTTTTCAAAAGCGTGTTCGTGTTCGTAAAGCCTTGAAGGGAAAATGCGTTACTCAAATGCACTATGCACGACAGGGAGTCATCACCCCTGAAATGGAGTTCATCTCCATCCGTGAAAATCAAAACTTGGAAGCGATTAAAAGCGAGTTGCTGCGCAGACAACACCCAGGGCAGAGTTTTGGGGCCAATATTCCAGAGAAAATAACTCCAGAGTTTGTGCGAAAAGAGGTCGCAGAGGGTCGAGCAATCATACCCTCTAATATTAACCATCCTGAATCGGAGCCAATGATTATAGGGCGAAATTTCCTGGTAAAAGTGAACTCGAATATTGGTAACTCCGCTGTAACGTCTTCGATAGAGGAGGAGGTAGAAAAGCTTGTATGGTCCACTCGATGGGGGGCTGACACCCTAATGGATCTATCGACTGGAGATGATATCCATCAGACGCGTGAATGGATCATTCGAAATTCGCCTATACCAATCGGAACAGTTCCCATTTATCAGGCATTAGAAAAGGTTGATGGGATTGCGGAAAACCTCAGTTGGGAAGTTATAAAAGATACGCTTATTGAGCAAGCTGAGCAGGGCGTAGATTACTTTACGATACACGCAGGGGTGCTGCTTAAATATGTGCCGATGACTGCCAACCGTTTAACGGGAATCGTATCTCGCGGTGGTTCCATCATGGCCAAATGGTGCCTTGCGCATCATCAAGAAAACTTCCTTTACACTTACTTCAGAGAAATTTGTGAAATTTGTGCTGCCTACGATGTAGCTCTATCTCTGGGTGATGGGCTGCGTCCAGGTTCAATCATGGACTCAAATGATGAGGCTCAATTCAGTGAACTTCGAACACTCGGTGAGTTAACGAAAATCGCTTGGGAATATGATGTGCAAGTCATGATAGAGGGCCCTGGCCATGTTCCGATGCAGCGTATTCAGGAAAATATGACTGAAGAGCTAAAGCACTGTCATGAGGCGCCATTTTACACTCTAGGACCACTGACGCAGGATATAGCGCCGGGCTACGACCACTTCACTTCAGGGATTGGTGCAGCTCAAATTGGTTGGTATGGATGTG
>JAYQBD010000133.1:0-5355 GCA_038137135.1 Oceanospirillaceae bacterium
ACTGTGGATTCGGTGTCTTTACCTTTGACGCCCGCTTCCTGCATCTGTGTTACCAAACGCTCAACGGACACACCAACCACATCGGCAAGCTGTTTAATCGTTACTTCTGCCATCTGGGGGTTACTCCCTCTCCGTTGTCTCTAATTACTGCTCTTCGAACCAAGGTGCGCGGGCTGTCATGATCAGCTCACCTGCGCGCTCTTCGGTCATATCTTCAATTTCGAGCAGCTCTTCAATTGACTGCTCCGCAAGATCTTCCATGGTGACAATGCCGCGTGACGCCATTACAAACGCCAGGTGCTTATCCATACCATCCATGTTCAGAAGATCATCTGCTGGCTCTTGTGCACCAAGCTGCTCTTCGTTGGCAATCGCTAGGTTCAGAAGTGCATCTTTAGCACGCTGACGCAGCGCTTCAACGATCTCTTCGTCGAACTCTTCGATCTCAAGCATCTCGTTAACTGGGACGTAAGCCACCTCTTCCAGAGAGGTAAAGCCCTCAGCCACCAGCAGCTCAGCTAGATCGTCATCAACGTCAAGGTGGTGCATGAACAGATCAACAGTTTTACCTGTCTCTGACTCGCTCTTAGCTGCGGCTTCCTCTTCGCTCATCACGTTGAGTTCCCAGCCAGTCAGCTCAGCCGCCAGGCGCACGTTTTGGCCGTTACGACCAATCGCCATTGCCAGCGCTTCCTCAGCAACAGCAACATCCATTGAGTGGGTATCTTCGTCGATTACGATCGAAGCGACTTCAGCCGGTGCCATCGCGTTGATAACCAGTTGCGCTGGGTTATCGTCCCAAAGCACGATATCGACACGCTCATCACCCAGCTCGCCAGATACTGCCTGCACGCGCGAACCGCGCATACCTACACAAGCACCGACTGGATCTAGACGACCATCATTGGTTTTAACTGCAATCTTCGCGCGCGCACCTGGATCACGTGAAGCGGCGCGGATCTCGATCATCTCTTCCGCAACTTCTGGCACTTCGATACGGAACAGCTCGATCAGCATCTCATTAGAGGTACGGCTGAGGATCAGCTGAGGGCCACGGCCTTCAGAGCGAACTTCCTGCAGTACTGCACGCACACGCTCGCCCATACGGAATACTTCGCGTGGAAGTAGATTCTCGCGTGGCAGCAACGCTTCTGCATTGTTACCCAGATCAACGATAACGTTGTCACGGGTCACTTTCTTTACCGTACCGGCGATCAGCTCACCGAGACGGTCAGAGTAGAGCTCAACGACCTTAGCGCGCTCAGCTTCACGAACCTTCTGTACGATGACTTGCTTCGCGGTCTGGGCCGCGATACGACCAAACTTAACCGACTCAACCTGCTCTTCGTGGATGTCACCAGGCTGCAGGTTAGTATCGATCTCTGCTGCCTCTTCCATAGTCAGCTCAGTACCGAGCGCTGGAACAGCGTCATTGTCTACAACCAACCAACGACGGAATGTTTCGTAGTCGCCTGTCGCACGATCGATGACAACACGGATATCCGCCTCTTCGTCGTAGCGCTTTTTAGTCGCAGTCGCCAGAGCCACTTCGATCGCTTCAAAGATCACACCCTTAGGTACATCCTTCTCATTAGAAACCGCTTCGGCTACCAACAGGATCTCTTTGTTCATAATTCTTTCTCGCTCCTAGATTCAAAAGCGTTATTCAAAAGTTGGAATCACGTTGGCACGCTCGATTAGATCGTGCGGCAACAAGTATTCTGTTTGATCAACGACCAGCAGGACTTCATCGCCCTCAATGCCGTTAAGAATTCCTTTAAATTTGCGACGCCCTTCAAATGGCATACGCAGGCGCAACTGCACCATGTGACCGGCATAGGCCTCGAACTGCTCTAGCGTGTAGAGAGGACGATCCATGCCCGGTGATGAAACCTCGAGGGTGTAGTTTTCAGTGATTGGATCTTCAACATCCATCACACCGCTCACCTGGTGGCTAACACGTGCACAATCATCGACGCTGACGCCATTAGGGCCATCGATATAGATGCGCAGAACCGTGTCCTTTCCGGCCGACCTGAAGTCGATACCCCAGAGTTGCAGGTCCAGACCCTGGACAACCGGTTCAATTAACTCTTGTAACAGCTTTAACTTCGCTGACAATTTACTTACCTATAAAACTGATTTACGGCTTCTGGCACTCACGCCAGAAATAAAAAAAGGTCCCATTGGACCCATTTCTGAAAATCTACCACTCCATATGGGAAGGCAGATTGACTGTCTCCTGCGGCAACCTTGCGGTCTCGCTGCGACCCAAATCCTTGGAAGCGCCTACGAAAAAGCCCCTTAAAGGGGCTTCTACCAAAAAGTGGTAGCGGGGGCCGGATTTGAACCAACGACCTTCGGGTTATGAGCCCGACGAGCTACCAGACTGCTCCACCCCGCATCAGAAACAGGTCAAAATACTACGCTTAACCTGTCATTTTTACAAATATGGTGCCCAGAGCCGGACTCGAACCGGCACGTCCTAGGGACACTACCCCCTCAAGATAGCGTGTCTACCAATTCCACCACCTGGGCTAAAACTTTACTTATCTCCAACAGTTGGGATGTCTGATGTCCCAGCTGCAGAACTGTCGGCTGCTGGAAGCTCCTGCATAGGTGCTTGTTCGGCCGCAGCCTCGATCACCTCAGCAGCAGGGATACCTGCATCACCAACACTTGCCGCTTTGTTCTTGGCAAAAACCGCCAGTACGAAGCTCGTTGCGAATACGCCAGCCGCAAGAATCGCAGTAACACGACCCAATACGCTGCCGCTACCCTGGCTACCGAAAACCGTCTGAGATGCACCGCCACCGAAGCTAGCACCAGCTTCCGCACCCTTACCCTGCTGAAGCAGTACAAGTGCGATGATGCCTGCTGCAAGCAGAACATGAATGATCAGTACGATTGTTTCCATAGCTTTAAGATAACAACTCTTAGCAAGTTTTCGTCGATCACAACGCTTGAGGAACAGCGACCGACTTCAAAAGAGGCGCGAATCTTACCCTAGCAAAAATCAACTTACAAGCGGCTTCAGCGCTTTTTCTACTTTATCCGCAACATCCTGACAGACCTGTCCGACCAGTTGCTCATCGACACCCTCTACCATCACGCGCACAACAGGCTCAGTGCCCGAAGGACGCAGCAAAATGCGACCATCCTCACCCAGGAGTTGCTCAGCTTCAGCAACAGCTTGCTCGATAGGTGCAACACCCTCAATCGATACGCGCTTCTCAAGACGCACATTGATCATCTGCTGCGGCAGCTTGGTCATCCCTTGCTTCAGCTCGTGCAGGCTAGAACCGCTCTCTACCATCGCTTTGAGCACTTGTACGGCCGCAATAGTACCATCGCCCGTTGGCAGCAAGTCACGTACAACGATATGGCCAGAACCCTCACCACCTAGCACCCAGTTATTCAGATGCAACTGTTCCATCACGTAACGGTCACCGACCTTGGCACGGATAAATGGGATATCGATCTGTTTCAGTGCCTGCTCCATGCCGAGATTGGTCATCAGCGTACCAACAACACCACCTTCGAGCTCACCGGCCAAATGCAGAGACTTAGCGATTATTAGCAGAATCTCATCGCCATCAACGGTCTCACCGGTATGGTCAACTAAGATCAATCGATCACCATCACCATCCAGCGCAATGCCTATATCTGCACCGATCTCCAATACCTTTTCGGTCAAGGCTGCAGGCGACGTCGCACCGCAGTTGAGGTTGATATTCATACCGTCGGGCTGAGTGCCAATCTCTGTTACCTTAGCACCGAGCTCTGCAAACACTTTGGGCGCCACGTGGTACCCAGCACCGTTGGCGCAATCGACCACAATGTTGAGCCCTTCAAGACTGAAGTGGTGACCACCGCTGGCTTTACAGAATTCGATGTAGCGACCCGCTGCATCATTAATACGGCGCACCTTACCCAGCTCGGCCGAGCATACTGTCGTCATAGCTAGATCAAGCTGAGCTTCGATCTTCTCCTCAACCTCGTCAGGCAGTTTTGTACCCTCAGAACTGAAGAATTTAATACCGTTATCATCGAAAGGGTTGTGCGATGCGCTGATGACGATGCCAGCATTTGCACGGAAGGTGCGCGTCAGATAAGCGATTGCAGGGGTCGGCATGGGCCCAAGAAGCAAAACATCAACACCGGCAGCAGTTAAACCCGCTTCGAGTGCAGATTCGAACATATAGCCCGAGATACGGGTATCCTTACCGATGACCACCTTCGATTGGCCATCACGTGCTAGAACACGACCTACAGCCCAACCCAACTTCAACACAAAGTCCGGCGTAATTGGAAACTCACCTACGCGACCACGAATACCATCGGTACCAAAATACTTTCTTGCCATCTAAATACTTACCCTAAAAATCTTTGGCTCAGAACATTACGCCTTTTCGCGCAACACGGCTTCGGTCATACGGACACAATCCACTGTCGCTGCCACATCATGCACGCGAATTATACGCGCGCCGCGCTCAACCGCTAGCGCTACGGTTGCCAAGCCACCTGCTAGACGCTGATCGGGCTCACGATCGAGCAAGTTTCCAATCATAGACTTGCGCGAAGTCCCAGACAAGATGGGCACGCCCAGCTCTTGCAACCGATCCAGACGATTGAGTAGCTGCAAGTTATGTTCCAATGTTTTACCGAAGCCAAAGCCTGGATCGACAATCACCTGCGTACGCTCAACTCCAGCGTCGACACAGCGCGCAATCTGTTGCGCAAGAAAGTCCTGAACTTCAGCAACCACGTCTGAATAACTCGGCGCGCGCTGCATCGTAGCTGGGCTGCCCTGCATATGCATCACACACACTGGCAGACCCGTTGATGCAGCCGCCTCTATAGCACCTTCACGTCCCAGCGCCCGCACATCATTAAGAATGCCGGCACCCAAGCTAGCCGCCGCCCGCATGAGCTCAGGCGAGCTAGTATCGATGGAAGTCACCACATCAACTTCTGCACTAAGGCGCTCCAACACTGGCAGTACTCGATCCATCTCCTCCTGCAGAGAGACTGGATCCGCACCGGGACGGGTCGACTCGCCACCAATATCGATGATAGTCGCACCTTCAGCCACCATCAGCTCTGCGTGCTTGAGGGCTCGGTCGATAGAGAGCGATTGATCACTGTAGAGCTGTCCACCGTCAGAAAAGGAGTCGGGGGTTACATTGAGGATACCCATGATCTGGGTAGAGCGTAGATCTAGCTGGCGCGCGCCGCAGTTTAAAATTGCCACGTATTTACTCTGTGTTAAAAACCAAACAGGCCCGCACTAGCGGGCCTGTTGAAGGTATGGATATATCAGGCCTTCGGCTCTTCGCCTTCCGACTGATCGCC
>JAYQBD010000134.1:0-5223 GCA_038137135.1 Oceanospirillaceae bacterium
GGAGAAATGAGTGACCCAGAGCGCAAGGTCATTACAGATGTCTGTATTAAACTGGGTCTGCCTGCTGATCAGATTGAGGCACTGCTGGCGCGCATGCAAGCTGAGCGTGCCTTCCATCGCGGGCAGGGCGGAGCGCCCACTGCTGCACAGATTAGCCAAGCCTATGGGGTACTGGGTGTCAGTGAAAGCGCCTCAGATGGTGAAGTGAAACGTGCTTGGCGCAAGCTTATGTCGCAGCATCATCCTGATAAGTTGGTATCCAAGGGTCTGCCGGAGGAGATGATGCAGATCGCTAAGGAGAAGACGCAGGAGATACAGGCGGCATACGATCTGATTCGTCAGGTCCGGGGTTAGTACAGATCGGACTTGGAGGGGAGTACCCCTCTAGGAACGCTATACACCTCCATGTCGCTCGGTTCCGGCCTTCCCTGGCCTTCAACGCCCTAGAGGGGTACTCCCCTCCAAGCCCTACCTAACACCGCTCGCTTACTCATGTTGAGGGGTTCGGTTCCTGCGTGTGCAGCTAAGCCTGAGTAGGAGCGGGCCGCAGCCTGCGATTTTGTTGCGTCTAGTCTCACTCAGGTGGTTAGGACTTCTGTTGCTCGAATTCGATGATTAGGGTTTTGATGGCGCCTAGGATGCGTTTTGTGTGGGCAGGGTTTAGTTCGCCTGGCATTGCCGGTGGGCCCAGAAGCGGGCGGGCTCTGTAGGTGGCTAGGTTGTTCTTTTTGGCCAAGATGTGTCGACGTGAGGCTTCCGAGGGTTCGGGTGAGCGGGTGTAGAGTTCGATGGTGAGCGCTCGGCCTAGGGTTTCTATTTGAGTGTTTAGATCCTCGGTGAGGCGTGTATCGCTGCTAGCGTTGTACATCACCAGTCGCAGGTCACCGGCCTCTTTGACCAGTTCGATCGCGTTCGCCGCTTGGTTTTCGAGGGCGATCACGAGAATTCTTCTGTTTCCCGCTTCGCGTAGGTTATCGATCAGGGCTTGCGCACGACTGCGGACCTGCTCAGTATCGTTGCTTGGTTCGGGGGTCATCGTATCCCACCCCTGACGCGCAAGTCCCAGGCGCAGGTTGCGGGTCGTTTCAATCCAGTCGGGTCGTTGGTCGGTCAGGAGCACGGCGCCGCCTAAAAGAGCGGGTGATAGTGTTTGATTCTGCAAGGCACGAAAGCCACCGCTCGATTCGACGGTAAGCAGGTCGGTGAATTCGCTGAGCTGGGCACGGTAGTCCAGCGGCTCTGGCGCAGACGTGCTGATTCCGGCGATCAGCGCCGGTGTCCAGAGGCAGAGTAGAAGTGGCAGTATCCGGTACATCGCAGCATCTCCCGTTGAAATCGGGTTATCGGCTGTTTTCTCGAAAACTGCAGGGTACAATAGCGCCCGATTTAACGCTAAGGATCTGGAAATGGCTGATTACAAGATTGCACCGTCGATTCTCTCGGCAGATTTTGCTCGTTTGGGTGACGAAGTTAATGCGGTGCTCGATGCAGGTGCAGATATCGTTCACTTCGATGTGATGGACAACCATTACGTCCCTAACCTGACAATCGGCCCGATGGTTTGTAAAGCACTGCGTAAACACGGTATTACGGCTCCGATCGATGTGCACCTGATGGTTAAACCGGTCGATCGTATGATCGGTGACTTTATCGAGGCAGGTGCCAGCTACATCACTTTCCATCCTGAAGCGTCTGAACATATCGATCGTTCGTTGCAGATGGTGCGCGATGGCGGCTGTAAGTCAGGACTGGTGTTCAATCCAGCCACGCCACTGCACTACCTTGATCATGTGATGGATAAGGTCGATATGATCCTGCTGATGTCAGTCAACCCCGGTTTTGGTGGCCAGAAATTTATTCCCGGTACCTTGGATAAACTGCGTGAAGCACGCAAGCGCATAGATGATTCAGGGTTGGACATTCGCCTTGAGATCGATGGTGGTGTAGGCATCAATAATATCGCTGAGATCGCTGCTGCAGGCGCAGATACCTTTGTTGCCGGATCAGCGATCTTCAACACCGACGACTACAAAGCGACCATCGACAAGATGCGCGCCGAATTGGCAGGGGTTTAATCGATGGCGCAGTTGCCGCAACTCATTATGCTGGACTTGGATGGCACGCTGGTGGACTCAGTGCCGGATCTGGCCGTTGCCGTTGACCAGATGCTAACCGAGCTTGATCGCCCGAAAGCCGGCGAAGCTAAAGTGCGTGACTGGGTCGGAAACGGTGCCTCTATGTTGGTGGCGCGTGCGCTCTCTGACTCAATGGATCCACAGGATTGTCATAAAGAGGGTGAGCTTTATGAAGCTGCCTATCTGGCTTTCTTAAAAGCCTATGCTGAATCCAATGGGCGTTTTGCTCAAATATACCCGGGCGTTGAAGCCGCGCTAGAGAAGTGGACGCAGCAGAGGGTACCGCTGGCCGTTGTGACCAATAAGCCGATGCTGTTTACCAGAGCGCTACTCAAATCCCTGCGCCTTTCACGCTACTTCCATTTCGTTGTTGGTGGCGACACGCTGGCGCAGAAAAAACCTGATCCGGCACCGCTGCTGCACGTAATCGAACAGCTAGACGCTGAGCCGCAGGCCTGTTGGATCGTCGGTGACTCAAAGAATGATGTACAGGCGGGACGTGCTGCCGACTGTAAGGTTGCGGCTGTAACCTATGGCTACAACCACGGTGAGAACATCGCTGACTCACAGCCGGACCTGTTAGTTGATCGCCTAGATCAGCTTGACCTCACGTTGGTGGCAGACTTGCCCGAAGAGGGCGACGATACGGAACCGCAGCCGAGCGGACATTGAGTTAGCTTGAAGCGCTAGATGGCTTCAGGCACTCTGCGCAGATGATTTTTGGAGCAGTTAATTTCTCTCCCCAAGGATAAGAACGAAGGAACAACCATGGATATCAAACAGGCACTGGCGCACGCCGTTGCTGGTGAACATCTGAGCCGCGATGAGATGCATGCGGTGATGATGCAAATTATGACGGGGCAGGCGACGGATTCACAGATCGGCGCTTTCCTCACCGCTATGCGCATTAAGGGTGAGTCAGTTGACGAGATTACCGCTGCGGCTCAGGTTATGCGCGAATTGGCGATCGGCGTGAAACTCTCCACTGATAACGCGGTTGATATTGTGGGCACCGGCGGTGATGGCTCTAACCTTTTCAACGTCTCCAGCGCAGCCTCTTTTGTTGTCGCTGCAGCGGGCGGTACGGTAGCGAAGCACGGTAACCGCTCGGTAAGTTCTAAGTCTGGCGCTGCGGATCTGCTTGAGGAGGCCGGTATATTCCTGGGTCTGAATGCTGAGCAGGTGGCACGCTGTATTGATGAGGTGGGCGTTGGTTTTATGTTCGCGCCGCAGCACCACAGTGCAATGAAGCACGCGATTGGTCCACGCCGTGAAATGGGCATGCGCACGCTGTTTAATGTTCTTGGTCCGCTGACTAACCCGGCAGGTGCCAAGCACTACCTGCTTGGTGTGTTTGATAAAGAGCTCTGCTGGCCAATGGCTGAAGCGCTGTTGGAACTGGGTGCCAAGCACGCACTGGTCGTTCACGCTGAAGATGGGCTGGACGAGATCAGTCTTGCTGCGACTACGCACGTTGCTGAACTTAAGGATGGCATGATCGCCGAGTATGACATCACGGCAGAGACGGCCGGACTAGAGGCGCAGACACTCGAAGGTCTGCAAGTGGCCGATTCGAGCGAATCGCTGCAGGTTATACGCGCAGCCTTCAGTGGCGAGAACCCTAAAGCCGCCGACATGATTGCGCTTAATGCAGGTGCTGCACTCTACGCGGCCGATATATACGACTCGCTTGAGGGGGCCGTTGCCAAAGCTCTTGAAGTGATAGCAAGTGGCGCCGCTAAGGCGAAGATGGAAGAGCTGGCGAGTTTCTCGCAGAACTTTGCGGCGGGAGCTCAGTGATGGCCAAAATCCCGACAGTACTAGAGCGTATCGTAAAGCGTAAGTTCGAAGAGATTGCTGAGCGTACTCCTTCAGTCAGCGTTGAACAGTTGAAGCAGCAGATTGAGTCGCAAAAAGGCGGAGAGACTGATCCGCGTGGTTTTGTGCGCTCACTCGAGACAAACATCGCAGCGGGTCGCGCTGGAGTAATTGCTGAGATCAAAAAAGCGAGCCCGAGCAAGGGGGTGCTGCGTGATCCGTTCCATCCTGCCGAGATCGCGGCTTCCTATGAGCAAGGCGGCGCGAGCTGTCTCTCCATTCTGACCGATGCCGATTTTTTCCAAGGGCACGAAACTTACCTGCAGCAGGCACGAGCCGCCTGCTCACTGCCGGTAATCCGCAAAGATTTTATTGTAGATCCCTATCAAGTTTATGAAGCCCGTGCGATCGGCGCTGACTGTATCCTGCTGATTGCCGCTTGCCTGGAGGATCAGCAGATGGCCGATCTCAATGGACTAGCACAAGAGCTGGGGATGGATGTGTTGATTGAGGTGCACGATGGTGAGGAGTTGGAGCGTACCTTGCCGTTGGGCAATCGCCTCCTCGGTATCAACAACCGTAACCTGCACAATTTTGAAGTGACGCTGCAGACTACATTGGATCTGCTTGCGCGTATTCCTGATGACTACTTAGTGGTTACCGAGAGTGGCATTCTGGCGCAGGATGATGTTGCTTTGATGCGTCAGAATCAGGTAAATGCCTTTTTGGTGGGTGAGGCCTTTATGAGGGCTGATGATCCGGGCCAGCGTTTGGCGGAACTATTTGGATAAGCGCTGAACCTGAGCGAATGAATTAAGGAAAATTAACATGCACGTAGAAGTTAAGTGGGATGGTGATGAGCGCTTCAAAGCGACCACCGACTCAAAGTTTGAAGCCGTAATCGATCGCGACCTAGAGCAGGGTCCGCGTCCTATGGAGTACATCCTAGTTGGATTGGGCGGCTGTGCTAGCGTCGATGTGATGAGCATGCTCAAAAAGAGTCGTCAGGATGTAACCGACTGTGTCGCTGTTATCGATGCTGAACGTGCCGATGCCGTACCTGCTGTATTCACCAAAATTCACCTGATTTTCAAAGTAACCGGCCGTAACCTCAAACCATCTGCTGTAGAGCGCGCCGCAAAGCTCTCTGCTGAGCAGTACTGCTCGGTTTCGAAGATGCTCGAGGGCGGTGGTGTAGAGATCACTCACAGCGTTGAGATTCTCGAGGCTGAATAACCACCTTTCAGGGTCGCCTCATGCGCTGCGCGCA
>JAYQBD010000135.1:0-5181 GCA_038137135.1 Oceanospirillaceae bacterium
GTGAAGTCGGCACCACAGTCGTTACATACATATGCCTGTTTGGTCTTAGCCATCGAATCTCCGAGCTTTACGAGCGCTGTTTCACAGGGCAGTATCGAACAACACCCTAGAACAACCAACAATAAAGAGATCAATAATAAGGAGTTATCATGAAACTCGAAACCCTCGCGGTGCATGCAGGCTACCAACCAGACCCTACTACCAAGTCCGTAGCCGTACCGATCTACCAGACTACCTCTTACGCATTTGATGATGCCCAACACGGTGCCGATCTGTTTGACCTGAAGGTCCTCGGTAACATCTACACCCGTATTATGAACCCAACGACCGATGTGCTTGAGCAACGTGTTGCGGCCCTTGAGGGAGGCATTGCAGGCCTTGCAGTGGCATCTGGTATGGCAGCGATTACCTACGCGATCCAGACGATTGCCGAGGTAGGCGACAACATCATCTCTGCTAGCGATCTGTACGGTGGTACCTACAACCTGTTTGCACACACCTTGCCACGCCAAGGGATTGAAGTACGTTTTGTTCCAAGTAACGATATCGCAGCAATTGAAGCTAAGATTGACGAAAACACTAAAGGGCTTTACTGCGAGTCTGTGGGCAACCCCTCGGGCCGCATTGCCGACATTGAAGCACTCGCCGAGGTTGCGCACCGTCACGGCATTCCACTGATTGTCGACAACACCGTACCGAGCCCAGCGCTCTGGCGCCCGATTGAGCAGGGCGCGGATATCATCGTTACGGCGGCGACCAAATACATTGGTGGCCACGGCAACTCAATTGGTGGCGTAATTGTGGATTCAGGTAAGTTCCCATGGGCCGAGCATAAGGATCGCTTCCCACTACTGAACACGCCCGACGTCTCTTACCACGGAGTGGTATACACGGAGGCTTTTGGCCCGGCGGCATTTATCGGTCGTTGTCGAGTGGTGCCACTGCGTAACACCGGTGCGGCAATTTCACCTATGAACGTCTTCCTGCTGCTTCAGGGCATCGAGACGCTGCCACTGCGTATGGAACGTATTTGCAGCAACACACAGAAGATCGCTGAGTTCCTCGAGGGCCACGATATGGTTACTTGGGTTAAATATGCCGGTCTGCCATCGCATCAGGATCATGCTCTGGCGCAGAAATACATGGGGGGTAACGCCTCAGGTATTCTCAGTTTCGGTGTGAAGGGCGGCCGCGAAGCAACCCGTAAGTTCTACGATGCGTTGGAGATCGTTACCCGTCTGGTGAACATTGGCGACTGTAAGTCGCTAGCGTCTATCCCTGCCGAAACGACACACCGCCAGCTTAACGCTGAAGAGCTAGCTTCTGCCGGTGTTACTGAAGATATGGTCCGTTTGTCGATCGGTATCGAGCATATCGATGATCTGATCGCTGATCTGACTCAGGCACTAGAGGCGGTCTAACTAAACCCGTTGGTCCTAGAAAAGTACGAGCGCAGTACGCACAGCGTATTGCGCGACCCACCCATCAAAGGTGATCGCGAAATAGCCCGTCGGGCTATTTCGCTCGTTACCTCAGAATTCCACTTGGAAAATCTTAGCTGTGGGTGCAGGTCGCGTCGCAGCGGTGCCCCTCTGTCTGTTCACCCTTGGTCTCAATCAACTCAACCGCATCATTAAATGTCGAGCGGATATCCTCTTTACTGCTAACTGTAAAACCGAGATCCCGCAGCAGGCCATCACCGAGGCCGTAGATCCAGCCATGGACGTTTAGCTCCTGCCCTCGCGCCCAGGCGTCGGTCACTGTTGTTGTGTTACACACGTTTAGCGCTTGAGTGACGACGTTCAGCTCACACAATCGATCGATCTGATGCGGCTTAGCTTCCCACTGACCCAAGAACTTACGGTGATTGTAGTAAACGTCACGAATATGAGAGAGCCAATTATCGATCAGACCGTGACGCGCATCCTCCATAGAGGCGGCAACACCACCACAGCCATAATGCCCGACGACCATAATGTCTTTTACTTTCAGAACTTCAACAGCGTACTGAATCACTGACAAGCAGTTCATGTCTGAGTGCACAACTAGATTCGATACATTGCGGTGAACGAAAAGTTCACCGGGCATCAGATCGACAATCTCATTTGCCGGAACACGACTATCGGCACAGCCGATCCAGAGGTACTGCGGCGCTTGCTGGGCTGCTAGGGTCGGGAAGAAATCCGGATTCGCGGCTTCAATTTTACGCGCCCATTCGGCGTTACTTTCAAACAGCGACTTCAATTTCTTCATCGCAACGAACCTCTAACCTTCCCAGCCTGATATCTTACCCGGGGACTCTTAATCGTGATACTGGGCACTCAGCTCATGCACAGCTTCTACGAAGACTTTAGCGCGCTCAGGATCAGCAAACTGGTGGATACCGTGACCCAGGTTCATCACATGACCCGAGCCGCTTCCATACCCTTCCAGAATACGAGCAACCTCTTCACGGATACGCGCAGGCGTACCGTAAAGCACAGATGGATCCATATTACCCTGCAGAGAAACCTTATCACCAACGCGGCGACGCGCATCACCGATATCCGTTGTCCAATCCAGACCCAGTGCATCAGCACCGACTTCAGCCATGGACTCGAGCCACTGACCGCCGTTTTTGGTGAACATGATCACTGGAACCTTACGCCCCTCATTCTCACGAATAAGACCGGCAGCAATCTTCTGCATATATTTCAGCGAGAACTCTAGGTACATCGGACCACTCAATGATCCGCCCCAAGTATCGAAGATCTGCACTGCCTGGGCACCACAACGAATCTGCTCGTTGAGGTAGAGAATCACTGAATCTGCTAGCTTATCGAGCAGTTTGTGCAGCGTTGCAGGCTCTGAGTACATCATCCCTTTGATGTGACGGAAATCTTTGCTCGAGCCACCCTCAATCATGTAGGTCGCCAGCGTCCAGGGGCTACCCGAGAAACCAATCAGTGGTACGCGGCCATTGAGTTCACGACGGATAGTCTTCACAGCATCCATCACGTAGCCAAGATCCGCTTGAGGATCAGGAATAGGCAGTGAATCTACATCTGCCTCAGAGCGAATAATCTTCTTGAAGCGTGGCCCCTCACCCGTTTCGAAGTAGAGACCCAGGCCCATGGCATCTGGCACAGTCAAAATATCGGAGAAGAGAATCGCCGCATCCAGAGGAAAACGCTCCAGCGGCTGCAGAGTCACCTCACAAGCCAGCTCAGGGTTACCACAGAGCCCCATAAAGTCACCAGCACGCGCACGCGTCTCACGGTACTCAGGTAGGTAACGCCCAGCCTGACGCATCATCCATACAGGCGTGACATCAACTGGCTCTTTCAGAAGGGCGCGCAGAAAGCGATCGTTCTTCAACTCAGACATAGGTGAATCTCTATCCATAACTCTCAAAAAATTTCCGGAATTGTACCCGTTTTGAACCGAACGTGCCGCTACTTTAGGGCTATACAAAAGTTCGCGGTTAAAACTCTTCTTCAGTTTTCCGTTCTCTGCGCTACCCCGATCAGCATAAAACGAACATAAAAAAACCGCTGTCCGAAGAGAGCGGTTTTTTCACTGCTGACTGGGGATTAAACTTCGAGGAAGTCCATGATCCCTTCAGCTGCTTCACGACCTTCGTAGATCGCGGTAACAACCAGATCTGAGCCGCGAACCATATCACCACCCGCAAAGACTTTCGGGTTGCTGGTCTGGAACGGTAGACGCTCGCCAGTTTGAGCACAGTCAACGCGACCATCCTGATGCAGTTCGATGCCCAGTTCAGTCATCCACGGCGCTGGGCTTGGACGGAAACCGAAGGCAACCAGAATAGCGTCAGCTGGCAGAACCTCTTCTGAACCTTCAACTACTTCAGCGCGGCGACGACCGTTCTCATCGGGTTCACCCATCTGAGTGGTCACCAGCTTAATACCGGTCACTTTGCCATTCTCGCCAACAACCTCAACAGGCTGACGGTTGAACATGAACTGTACGCCTTCCTCTTTAGCGTTCACAACTTCGCGCTTAGAGCCCGGCATGTTCGCTTCGTCACGGCGGTAAGCACAGGTTACGCTCGCGGCCTGCTGACGAATTGAGGTGCGGTTACAGTCCATTGCGGTGTCACCACCACCGAGAACAACAACTTTTTTGCCTTCCATGCTGATGTACTCAGAGGCATCTTTCTCGTAACCACGGCAGTGATTTACGTTAGAGATCAGGAACGGCAGGGCGTCGTAAACGCCATCGAGGTCTTCACCTGGGAAGCCGCCCTTCATGTAGGTGTAAGTACCCATACCCAGGAAGACAGCGTCGTATTCAGCTAGCAGTGCGTCCATCTGAACGTCTTTGCCCACTTCGGTGTTGAGCTGGAACTCAACGCCCATCGCTTCAAACACTTCGCGACGACGAACCATTACATCTTTTTCGAGTTTGAACTCAGGGATACCGAAGGTCAGCAGACCACCGATCTCTGGGTTACGATCGAAAACAACGGGTTTAACGCCGTTACGCGCCAGAATATCAGCACAACCAAGACCTGCAGGGCCTGCACCGATAATCGCAACTTTCTTATCAGTCCATACGACACCTGAAGTGTCTGGACGCCAGCCAAGCGCGAATGCAGTATCAGTTATGTATTTCTCGACAGCACCGATAGTGACCGCACCGAACTCCTCATTCAGAGTACAGGCATCTTCACATAGACGGTCCTGCGGACAAACTCGACCACAGACTTCTGGCAGTGAGTTGGTCTGATGTGAAAGCTCTGCAGCTTCCAGCAAGTTGCCATCAGAAACCAGCTTCAACCAGTCCGGAATATGGTTGTGTACTGGACACTTCCATGAACAGTATGGATTGCCACACGCAAGACAACGGTGTGCCTGATCAGCCACATCAGCCTTGGCAAACGGCTCGTAGATCTCAGCAAACTGACCACGACGAACCTCAGCATTGATCTTTGCTGGGCCTTCGCGCTCCACTTCCACAAACTGGAAGTTATTACTTAGACGGGTAGTCATAGTCCCACCTCTAAATTATTCGCCTGCGGCGCACCGCAGGCACAGACTTAAAATTCTTTTATCAGCCTTACTCAGGCGAGCTCGACAGGTTGTTCAGCAGTTGACCTAGGCTTGCAGCCTTAGGTTTAACCAGCCAGAACGAACCGATGTAATCTTCCAGATTATCAACGATCTCCTGACCCCA
>JAYQBD010000136.1:0-5090 GCA_038137135.1 Oceanospirillaceae bacterium
TAACGAAACTTAATGAGGATGTGCGCATCATGATGCGAATTGGACTCTTTCTTTTAACTAACCTAGCGATCATTTTGATTGCCAGCGTGACTCTTTCACTGCTGGGGGTTAACTCGTATCTGACCGCTAACGGGTTAGATCTGACGTCGCTGATGATCTTCTGTCTGGTGTTCGGAATGGTCGGCTCGTTCGTGTCGCTGTTCATGTCGAAGTGGATGGCAAAGCGCTCTACCGGCACGCAGATCATTGAGCAGCCGCGCAACGCGCAGGAGAAGTGGCTGGTTGATACCGTGGCCGAACTGGCTGAGAAAGCGGGCATTGGGATGCCTGAGGTCGGTATCTTCCCATCAAACGCTCCGAACGCTTTTGCGACTGGCTGGAACCGCAACAACTCTCTTGTGGCAGTGAGTTCCGGCATGCTGCAGCGCTTTAAGCCCGAAGAGGTTAAGGCGGTTATGGCACACGAGGTGGGCCACGTTGCGAATGGTGATATGGTGACTCTGGCACTGATTCAGGGTGTCGTGAACGCCTTCGTTATGTTTATGGCACGCATTGTTGGCTACGCTGTGGACTCTTTCCTGCGCCGCGGCGACAACTCGGGTGGCGTCGGCATCGGTTTCTACATCACCACATTTGTAGCAGAGATCGTCTTCGGTATTCTTGCGTCTGTGATCGTCGCTTGGTTCTCGCGTCGTCGCGAGTACCGCGCTGACCAAGCGGGTGCACTCTACGGCAGCCAAGCGGGTATGATCAGCGCGCTGCAGCGCCTAAAAATGGAGAGCCAGCGTCAGTCTGAAGACCTAGGCGGTCAGCTCACCGCCTTCGGCATCGCCAGCGATACTAAACAGAGTCTGATGGCGCTCTTCGCAAGCCACCCACCACTGGATGATCGCATCGACGCGCTGCGTAACTTGAAATAATCCGTCTCATTTCGACTCGAGTTCAGATACCGCCCAAGCAGGTCGGTATCTGAATGTTATTCTACAGCTCGTAACCCAGATAACTCAGTCGCATCTGCGCAAGGTACCCCTGCAGATAGACTCGTGTCTCGTCATCCATCGGATCAAGACGCAGGCCATACTGCTCGGTATAGATAGCACCGGGGTCAGCACTACGATGATTAACGATATGCGCCGCCAGCATCACTAGGTTTTCTGTCTGCGCAAAACTGAGGCGAGTTGTCAGAAAAATGTGATCACCTACTTCACCAACGGGAACATGGGTGAGTAGTGCAGCCCCCCGCATGTGCAGATCACTGACAAGGCCATTCACCCCCTCTGGCCCCTCAAGCGGATCACTGCCGTCTACTCGAACACGAATAGCTACCGGCAGACGTGTCTCTTCACGCAAGCGTGCAACTTCGATACTCGAGGGATAGGCCAACAGCCATAGCGCTTCCGGCTGCGCCAGATGGTGTTGAATCTCAGTAGTGAAGGCGCAGACCCAGTTATCTTGCAGCACCCTAACTCTGACGCGCGTTCCGGGCACCAGACGACCAGCGCCTTTGGGCGCACGAATATAGATCAGATCTTTTGCGCTGGAACCTATCCACTCACTTTTGTAACGCTGCGATTTGCTGACCAACTCCAGCTGGATCTGCGTGCCGGAGTGAATCTGCAGGTCACTGAGCGCCTGAGGCACAAAACTTTGCGGGCCCTGTGGACGACTCAAGACTGCAGCTCAACCTGAAAGCCCATTGCCATCAGTTCAGCCTGCTGTGCTGCCGATGCAACGGCTATACGTAGCGCGGCAAATTCGCGGCGGTAGGGGTAACTTTTGCGCAATTGATCGAAATTACTCCGTTGCTGAGATGAATCAGCTACCAACGAGGCACGAAAACGACGATCGTCGGCCCATTGATCGTAAACCAACTGCAACAGACGGTGAGGCTCTGCATCCTCTGCCAGCGTGACTCCCAGAATACGGGGCGCCGGCAAGATATCCTCGAGTTTGAAACGCTGCTCAATACCAAAGCTCTTACATACCTGATCGTAGAGCATCCAGGTGCCACGCAACTTACCATCGATACTATGGCCGGCAATGTGGGGCGTGGCGATAAAGCAGCGCTGGGCCAGCTGCAGATTGACGCTTGGCTCGTGCTCCCATACATCCAGAATCAGCACCAGATCAGGACGTTCAGTCGCCACACGCAGCAGCGCTGCGTTATCGATCACGGCACCTCGACCGGCATTTAGCAACAAGGCGTTGGTTTTGAGTTGGCGCAATCGCGACTCGTTCAGTAGATGCTCACTTGGCTCTTCACCCTGCTTGGTAAGAGGGGTGTGCAGACAGATAACATCGGCCTTGCGCACCACTTCATCGATCGGAGTATGTTGGAAACCAGGTTCGTCAGCACGAAAGGGGTCACAGCTAAGGGGCTTATGGCCCAGTGCCCGCAACCGTTCCAGCAGGCGTGAACCCACCTGACCGCAGCCAACTACGGCAAAGCAGAGCTCGCTTAAGTTCTGACCGCGGACCTGAGCATCTTTATAAATTCCGCTCAACGTATAATCGACAACCGCATCAGCATTACAGCCGGGTGCATTGGTGTATTGAATAGCGCGCCTCTCGAGGGCATGGGTATCGAGGTGATCGGTTCCAATCGTTGCGGTACCAACAAACTTCAGTTGCTCGGCCTTAGCTAAAAGCGACTCATTTACCGAAGTAATCGAGCGCACCAGCAGAATATCGGCATTCGCTAAATCGCCCGCCTGCATCTGCCGACCGGCTAAGCGAGTCACTTTGGCAAAATCGCCAAAGAGCGCCTCAACGGCGGGCATATTTTCGTCGGCAACAAGGTTTAGCATCGTTTCGAATCTCGAAAGGCAGTTGGGCTGGTGTTAAACCGGGATTATACGCAAAACCTAGATCGAGGTTTACCTCTGATCTAGCGCAATTGAATTTCAATAAATTAGACTATTCTAATTTAACCACTTCCGTTTTTGTGGCACACTCGACGCTGTTTTTCCAAATTCATACCCTAAACGAGGTGCAGGATTAAAACCAGCAACCGCAAATTCAGTCTGCTGGGCGCAGCACTTCTGTTGGCAGCTGCGCTGGGAAGTGCGCTCTGGCTACAACAGAGAGGAGAAAGCGACGCTACTGTGGTAGATTGCGATCTGCTCGTTGGCCCTTGTGAATTTACAACCAATGCCGGTGTGGCGTGGCTCGAACTTAGCCCGCGCCCGATCTCATCTGCATCGCCATTTCAGGTCAATGTCAGCTACCCCGGAGATGCTCCGAGCAGCATCTGGATCGACCTTCAGGGTAAAGAGATGTACATGGGCATTAACCAGGTAACTCTAGAGCGGACAGATGAGAGCCAGAGCAAACATTGGGAAGCAGAGGCTAACCTCGGTATCTGCACAACCGGTATAATGCGCTGGGTGCTTAATCTGATACTCGAACAGAAGGATGGACAAGAGGTCTATCAATTCGAATTTGACGCACGCTGATAGGGAGCAACGATGCGCAACCTTTTACTCTACACATTTCTCGGCCTAGCCGTTGCCGCAGGCGCGTACGTTAGTTTTGAACTGTTTGGCCCAAAAGCTCCGCTACCCAAATATGCTCAAGCGGGCATCGGTGGCGACTTTAAACTCACCTCAGTCGAGGGCGAGATTAATCTCAGTGACTACAAGGGTGAGATCGTACTGATCTACTTCGGCTTTATGTCCTGCCCCGATGTCTGCCCAACCTCGATGGGTGTGATGGGCACGGCCATTCGCCAACTTGACGATGCGCAGCAGCAGAAGGTTCGCGGCCTGTTTATCTCGGTCGATCCACAGCGCGATACGCCCGCGGAGTTACACGCCTATACCCAGTACTTCTCAGATCGTATCTTTGGCGCAACCGGCACTAAAGAGCAGATCGACGCGATCGTTAAACAGTACGGGGCCTACTACTCCTTTGTTGAGATGGAGGATTCCGCCTTGGGCTACACAGTCGACCACTCCGCCCGAATCTATCTGATCGATCCAGACGGCCAGCTCGCTGATATCTTGGCTCACGATATTAATCCGGTTGAGCTGCATGAAAAGCTCGCCGCTTATCTATAAGCGTTAAATTGTACTCTGAAGGATATCTAATGAAGTTTTTGATGCCTGCGCTGCTTCTAAGCGCATCTCTGACCCAAGCAGCCGATCTAAACATTGAAGATGCGATGGCTCGCGCAGTACCACCTACAGCCAAGATGAGTGCGGCCTTCATGACGCTGACCAACAATGCCGATACTGACTTGGCAGTCATAGGCGCTGAATCCAGTGTCGCTAAGGCGGTTGAGCTGCATAACAACACGATGACCGATGGCAAAATGAAAATGCGCCAGGTAAATCAGATCGACCTGCCCGCCAACCAGACCACTGAGCTAAAGCCCGGCGGACAGCACGTGATGCTTATTGGCCTTAATAGGGCTCTGGTAGAGGGTGAAACGATCGACCTGAAGCTCAACTTCAGTGACGGCTCATCAGAATCGATGGAGATCCCGATCCAGCAAATTAAACCGATGATGCAGCACAAACACTGAGCCTTTCAGCAAAATTTGCAGCCGCGCACGCTAGAGGCTCTGGTTGAAGTTCAAACTGCGCTGCGCGTAGCTCAGGTTGCCCATAAAATTCTCGAAGCTTATCACTCAACGCTTGCAGCCGCGGATTCATGCCCTGCTCTATCGTTTGCTTAGCGCGGTCTGCTACCGACTGTTTAAACCTATCGCTCGGCCCAACTCCACCACTGAGGTTATCCGCACTGAAGTGGAAACGTTTACCGGCAGAGACAGAGAGAATCCACTCATAGGCTTGTGGACGCTGTTCTACCTGTTCGAACTCCTGCTGCTCTAGTTGCGTTCGTCCATCCGGCTTGTACCAGTACCCAAAGTCCTCTAGCGTGCGACGCTCGGGTCCTGCAACACACCAGTGGGCGATCTCGTGCAGCGCGCTGGCAAAGAAGCCGTGTGCGAAAATGACGCGGTGGTGGGGGTACTCGGCTGAGGCCGGCAGATAGATTGGCTCATCGTCACCGGCGACTAGCTCGGTGTTAAGCTTGTCGAGAAAGAGCTCGTTAAATAACGGAATAAGATCTTCGATGCGGTGTTG
>JAYQBD010000137.1:0-2332 GCA_038137135.1 Oceanospirillaceae bacterium
ATTTGTCGCCGCCCAACCAAGCTTCCAGATCATCCGCACCACCAATGTGCTCACCATCAATAAAGATCTGTGGCACGGTGCCGCGGCCGGAGATCGCCTGCAACGTTGAGTAGCTGATGCCCTGCTGGCCCAGTTCGATCACCTCAAAGCGCATACCTTTTGCGCTCAGTGCTGCTTTCGCGCGAGCACAATGTGGGCAGCCAGGTTTAGTGATCATGCTGACACGCTTTGGCAGCTCTGCATTCGCATTGATGTAGTTGAGCATAGTATCCGCATCAGACACCTCAAACGGGTCGCCTGGTTTGTTTGGCTCGATAAACATCTTCTCGATCACACCATCTCTAACCAGCATTGAGTAGCGCCAGCTGCGCTTACCAAAGCCCAGATCGGCCTTCTCAACCAGCATGCCCATGCCATCGGTAAACTCGCAGTTACCGTCTGGAAGCATGCGGATGTTCTCTGCGTGCTGATCAGCTGCCCACGCATCCATTACGAACGGGTCATTCACCGACAGACAGATAATGTCATCCACGCCCTGGGCTTTGAACGTGTCTGCCAATTCGTTGTAGCGGGGCAAGTGTGTGCTTGAACAGGTCGGTGTAAATGCACCTGGCAGGCTAAAAACAATCACGGTTTTGCCGGCAAACAGCTGTTCGCTGGTGACCTGCGACCAATCGTTATCTTTACGGATTGGGAATGTCACATTAGGGACTGACTGACCTTCGCGATTCTCAAACATCTTCTACTCCTTGGGCGTTTCGCCTCGTTTAAATTTGCGCTTCTAAAATTGATAGGTTCAGTCTATGAGATGATCGTATTTTAATAAAATTAATTAAAACTAGCCGCCTGATTATTTTTTTAAATGATTAAAGTAAAAGGTTGCCTCCTTGGCTTCGCCAAGAAGCCTCCTACAGGAATTTTGTGGGAGGGATATCCGCGCAGCGGATGTCGCGACTGCCTGCCTTTCTGCTACTATGCGCGGGTTGAAACTCATATCGGACATCTTAGTGTTTAGCGAATACCCTCTTAGCGATCGCCTGCTCAAGGCTTTGGACCAGCTCTCTATCACCACCCCTACCGAGGTACAGGCAGCAACCTTGCCGCCAGCGCTCGAGGGTAAAGACCTTCTGGTCGCAGCCGAGACCGGTAGTGGTAAAACACTAGCCTTCTTAGTTCCTCTATTGCAGCGCTGTATAGACCAGAGCAAACCCAGTGCGGGCACGCGCGGCCTGATTCTCACGCCAACACGTGAACTGGCTGAACAGGTGGCTAAGATGTGCGAAGGGCTAGCGGCCTTCACGCAGATAAAGGTACAGACCGTTTGTGGCGGTGAAAACTGGAGCAACCAGTCTGCGCGCCTGCGTAAGAACCCTGAGATCCTTGTCGGGACGCCCGGTCGCCTGAAAGAGCACTTAGAGCGCTATACTCTCGACTTCAATGACCTTGAGTACCTGGTACTCGATGAAGCCGACCGCATGCTCGATATGGGCTTTCGCGATGAGGTGACCTTTATCACAGAGCGCTGTAACACCGAGCGCCAGACTTTGCTGCTATCAGCAACGCTATCTAACGCCAATATCGGTAGCCTGATCAAAACCGTACTCAAAGATCCAGAAAAGCTACAACTGAGCACCGCTCAGGATGCTGTTCAGAGCATCAAACAGCAGATCATCTTGGCCGACCACCCCGGCCATAAAGAGAAGCTGCTCGGCTACCTGCTAGAGAATGAGACCTACGACAAGGCGGTGGTTTTCTGTAACACCCGCGCCTACGCCGAGCAGCTCGCTGACAAGCTCAATCGCACTGAGCTACGCACCGGCCTGCTCCACGGCGAGCTCGACCAGCCCGAGCGTAACCGCATCATGAAGCTGCTGCGTGAAGGTAAGATCAATATTCTAGTGGCGACCGATGTGGCTGCACGCGGCTTGGATATCGAGGGTATCGACCTGGTTGTTAACTTCGATATGGCGCGCAAAGGTGACGAGCATGTGCACCGTATCGGTCGTACCGGCCGCCAAGGCCGTGATGGTCTGGCTATCTGTCTGATCCAGCAGAACGAGTGGAACCTGATGGCGAGTATTCAGCGCTATCTGAAGATCAAGTTCGAACAGCGCACGCTGCCCGGTTTAACTGGCCACTACAAAGGGCCAGAAAAGCTTAAGAGCAACGGCAAAGCGGTCGGTAAGAAACGACCGAAGAAGAAGAGCGATTCTAAGGGCGCTAAAACAAAGGCGAAAACGCGCGAGCGCGATAAGAAGGTGATTGGTAAACGTCGCCCGGCCGCAGCAGCACCGAGTTTGGGCGATGGTTCGATGCCATTTGGCAAGCGCAA
>JAYQBD010000137.1:2432-5086 GCA_038137135.1 Oceanospirillaceae bacterium
TAGCCATCGGCTACGCCGCTTAGGGAATCGTAAATACCAATATCAGATGCGCTAGCAGCACCAGTGTTGTTAGCGTGGTTCTGAGCACTCGATACCCCGCTGGGAAACGCTCCCAGCTGTAGACTCGCTCCCACAGATAGACCGCAATAAAGCCGAACGCTGTTAGCCCCAACTGCAGCGCAGGCGAAACCCAGTAGCTCAGCCAGAGCAGTGCCGGAACAGCCAGCGCGATAGCAACACCCGCCATCACACCCTCTGCGGCACCATCCTCCATCGCTGTGCGCCAGACCGATCCGCACAGAAAAGCGAGAATGATCCAGGCGTAGCTTAGAAACGACCAGAGCGGCCAGTTGATTGCGCCAATACCGTAGATACTTGCGTAGAAGGGGATGAGTCCAGCCAGTCCGCCTATCCAGACCGTGGTCTGAATTCGCTCAAACGCCTGCATTAGTGCTTCTTAGTACTCTGCTCAACGTCTTGGCGCCAAGGTTTACCCTTACAGGTCGCACGATTCGGGCAATCTGGCAAGCAGCCACGACAGGGCATGCTATGGGTTGTTTGAGACTCTGTTGCGGGCTGGGACGAAGATTGGGGCTGAGACATTTTTTGCGGACACTCCATGTTTGTTGGTCTGTGTACGCTTTTCTTTGACTCATAGTTCATACTGATAGAGTATCGCGCTCTCTTAATTGCTCTAGCAGACCTACGGAGGTCACTGCCGATGCGACTACTGATGGTTTCGCTCTTCTCGCTATTTTTTAGCCTCGTACTCGTGGTGACGGGAAACGCGTATCTGCTGACCTTGATCGGTGTGCAGTTGGGCCAGACAGGCACTGAGCCGACACTCGTCGGTCTTATTATGGTTTGCTACTCAGTCGGTTTCGTCGCCGGCGCATTTTTTGCGCCCAAACTGCTACTGCGCGTAGGCCACATTCGTAGCTTCGCAGCCCTTGCTGCACTCGCCGCGATGGCCTCCATCACCTATCCGCTTATCGATACGCTCTGGTTCTGGGGTGTTCTGCGCGCGCTGGGCGGCTTTGCTGTCGCGGCTCTGTTTGTAGCCATAGAGAGCTGGTTGAGTGCTGTGGCGAGCAATGATAACCGTGCTCGACTCTTCGCCTTGTATCAAATTGCTACCTACAGTGCCGCAGCGGGTGGCCAGCTTATTCTCGAGCCGGGCCTAGCGGCTGGCCCTAATGTTGCCTACAGCCTTGGCGCGCTGCTGTTGATGGCGGCGGTAATACCGCTATCGATCTCTCGACTGCATTCACCACCGCTTGAAGACTCCGCTAGCATGAGCCTGAAGCGTCTGTGGAACATCACGTCGCTGGGTCTGCTAACCGCTCTCGCTGCAGGCATCCTGATTAGTGGCTTCTATGCACTGGTACCGCTCTACGCAACACTAACCGGTGTCGCGACGGACGAGATCGGTAATCTGATGTCCATTGCAGTTATCAGCGCCATGGTACTTGCCTGGCCTATCGGCTGGCTCTGTGACCGTGTCGAGCGCAGCCGAGTCCTGCTTATCATCGCCTTAGTGGCGGGTATTGCAGCCCTGCTAGCAGCTCTAGGCTCAGAGTGGGACTACGCGCTACGTGTTCTATTCCTGGCAATCATTATGGCGATTATTGCCAGCATCTATTCGATTGCAGTCGCTATAACCAACGATTTGGTTGACCCTAAAGACCGTATCGCCGCTAGCTCGACGCTGATGCTGAGTTACGGCTTAGGCAGCATCATCGGCCCAGCGGCGGGAGCTTGGCTGATGCAGGCACTGGCGCCTAGCGCGCTCTTCTTCGGATATGGCGCACTACTCCTGCTGCTTGGTGGATACACCCTCTATCGTCGTGGCCAGCAGGCTCCGGTTCCGGTTGAGGAGCAGGAGCACTTCGTGGTGGCGGTTCCGGAATCACAGGTTGCCTCCGAGTTTGACCCGCGTACTGAGGACATCGACGATGTGCCGCTGGAGGAGCTCATTCGAGATCCTGAGCCACCGGTAGAGATGGAAAGCGACGATGCTGAAAAAACTTAAGCAGCGGCGCCTAAGGTCAAAGCTATTGGAGCTGGCTAAGAGCGGCGACCTGCAGCTCTGGCCGAAAGTTCGGGATGAGCTAACAGTCGAAGATCTAACAGCCCCACTTGATGGCCACGCCTCTGCGCTTGAGCTCTGTATCGAGCAGGGGCAAGCGAAACTCTTGGGTGAGATTCTGCATCGATTCCCCGAACTCAATGAGTCTCAGCTAAGTAGTGGCCAGCCAATTGTTGCGGCGGTTCTGGCATCCGAGCAGGCGTTATTGCTGCTCAGTGCCATGCTATCTCAGGGGTTAGGACCTGACACTGAGGTCGCTGGCAAGACGCTGGTTGAGCTTGCACTCCAGCATCCACCGGAGCAGGCGATGCTGCTTATCAACCGCTTAGCGCAGCACGGCGCTAGTCTCGATACTCCTAAGCTCCTAATCCACGCTATTCGCTCAGGGCATCAGCCGTTGGTGAAGTTTCTGGCCGATTCGGGTGCGCCGCTGGTGGTTGAGGGAGTTGACGGACTCGACCCAGAACTCGTTGCATTTGCTCAGCGCGCGATAGACGACAAGAAGATTCGGGATATGTGGGCTTGATATTTGGGGTCGGGAAATGCGGCTTTGCCGCACATCCCT
>JAYQBD010000138.1:0-5004 GCA_038137135.1 Oceanospirillaceae bacterium
ATCCCCGCCTCATGCGGGGATTTTTTTGTCTTATCAGTACCCACCGTATCTGCAATAATGCAGGCTCATACAAAGAAGAATAAGAGCACCAACACGTAATGAATGAGGTCACTCCTCGCATTCTAGTTGTCGATGATGAAATCGAGATTCGTGAACTCTTGGCGGATCTTTTGTCATCGCACGGGTTTACTCCGCTGTTAGCCGCTGATGGCGCGCAGATGCGTGAGCATCTAGCTGCCAACGATGTGGATCTGCTGTTACTCGATCTACGACTGCAGGCCGAAGATGGTATGGAATTAGCCCGCGCTGTACGGACCGATTCCGACCTTCCGATTCTAATGCTGACCGGCAAAGGTGATGAGACCGACCGCATTGTGGGTCTTGAGCTGGCAGCCGATGACTTCATGATGAAACCCTTCAACAATCGCGAACTGATCGCACGCATTCGTGCCCTCTTGCGTCGCGCCAAACCACAAGCTGTCCCTGTGACCGAGTCGGCAATTGCCACGCCCAGCGTAGAGCTAGAACAGTTCTGCTTTGATAACTGGATCATCAACTTTACGTCACGCACGCTGACGCGCCCCGATGGAAAACTTGAGCAACTCACCTTTGCCGAATTCTCGTTACTGGAAGTACTCGTGCGCTCGCCTAACCGTGTCTACAGCCGCGAGCAGTTGCTGGAGGCGACACGCGGCATGCAGGCCGACGTGTTTGACCGTACGATTGATGTGCTGATACTGCGCCTACGTCGCAAAATTGAGCCGGACTCGCGCCGACCACGCTACATCCAAACAGAGCGCGGTTTGGGCTACATTTTCCGCGAAGAGGTTCGAGCGTGCTAAACAACTTCAGCATGCGGGTGCGAACACGCTTAATGCTGGCGTTTTTCTTTTTGATCTTCGCAACGCTGACGCTCGCTACCGTAAGTTGGAATATTCTCCAAGACGCAAATCGCGCACTCACGGCCTTTCAGGCAGATGCCCTGCCCGATATTTCCCGCTCTCTTGAGCTGGCAGAACGAACCTCCAACCTTGCAGCGGCCGCACCCTACCTCACTAACGCAGCGAGTGCATCGACCCTGCGCTCGGAGAGTGAAGACCTACAGGAACGTACCCGGCTAGTTTTGGAGCTGGCCGACTCAATACCTGAGCTTGAAAAAACAGCTCCGCGGTTACAGGAGTTGCTATCACAGCTAGAGCAGACGGTAACCCGGCTAGTTGAACTTACGAATCAGCGGCTCTTTCTGCGCGAAGACCTATTGCAGTTCGAATACGATATCGACAGCCTTGTAGCCTCGGTCCAGATGTTAGACGAAACAGAGGGCTCAGAGATTCTGCTTATGGCCGAACGGATGCAACTGAGTACTAAACTTAATAGCATCGGTGAACTGGCGCGCCTGAATCAACGAGTACGCATGCAGTACCTGCAGATGGACCCTCTACTACTCGGACAGAACCGGGAGTGGCAACGCACCATTGAGCACGCCGCAATTGATCCGGGCAACCTGTTTGAACTTAAACGCACCGAGTTGATCCTGGAACAACAAGGGCGCTTTCTACTTTCGACCACCCGTGCCATTGCCGACCAGTTAAGCATAGAAGTGGGTGGCTTCGTTGCCAGCGCTGAGGCACTGGCCAACAGTCGCTCAGCCGAGGTGAATGACCAGCTTGCTCAGGGCCTCACGCGTATCACCCTACTGACTGCACTCTGTGTGATCGTCGCGATCGCCGGTATTGTGATTGTGGGACGGTTATCAAAAAATCTTGCCGCAGTCACTTCACTGATGACACGCCTCTCCCGGGCCGACCGCTCCGCATCTCCCCCACGCGTCAAAGAGAACGATGAGATCGGTGAGCTCGTGACCGCCTTTGGCGTTTTCCAGCGCAATGCACAGGAAATAAAGGAGATGGGTGACTCACTGCGCCAGCAAACCAAGCTGTTGGAGACGGTTTTTAGCAGCATCAACGACGGTTTGAGTGTGTTCGATAAGCACGACCGGTTACGCGCCTGGAACCCGCAGTACGCCTCAATGCTTAAACTGCCGGTGAGCGAGCTACAGCCCGGCATGCCGATGGAGGCAATCACCCAATTATTGCCAGAAGCGGCACAGGATAGCTGGAGTTTGAAAGGGGGTGTACTGGACCGCGATGAGCTACGCGTGAAGCGCCAGCAGACCGCTCAACGATTTGAACGCCGTTTCGAGGATGGTCGAATCGTAGAGTTCCGCTCTAGCCCGCTGCCTGAGGGCGGTTTTGTTACCCTCTACTCTGACCTTACAGAGCGGAAAGAGATTGAGTCCCAACTGCGCCAAGCTCAAAAGATGGAGGTACTTGGCCAGCTCACGGGAGGCGTGGCCCATGACTTCAACAACCTGCTAGCAGCGGTCATCGGTAACCTGCAACTAGTAGAGATGCGTTTAGACAAGGCTGACAAGGCACGAGGTGCCGCTGAACGCGCACTCACCGCCGCTGAGCGCGGCGAGCAGCTAACCCAACGCCTGCTAGCTTTTTCGCGTAAGCAACGCCTAGAACCCGAGCTCACCATCATCGATGAACTCATCGAGGGAATACGCGACCTGCTGGAGTACTCTGTCGGCAGTAAAATAGATATTCAGCTCGACCTTCAAGCTCCAGATGCTCTGAGCCTACTCGACCCGGGACAGATGGAGAACTCTCTGCTGAACCTCGCGATTAACAGCGCCAGTGCCATGCCTGAGGGCGGCAAGCTAGTATTACGAACAGCCATGAAAGCGGGTCCTGCGGGCGACTTCGGTGTGCTTTTGGATGTCATCGATACGGGCTCAGGCATTGCCCCAGAATTCCTAAGCCGCGTATTTGAGCCTTTCTTTACCACCAAGAAGGTGGGTGAAGGTAGCGGCCTTGGATTAAGTATGGTTTACGGCTTTGTGAAGCAATCAGATGGCGAACTACATATTGACTCCAAAGTTGGCCAAGGGACAAAGATCTCAATCTGGATGCCAGTCACCGACCCCCTCGAGATCGATGAGAAGGACGCTCTTAGCGACGCACCAAGGAGTACCGCGCAACGAGGCCAAGGCCAGAAGATTCTGGTGGTAGAGGATGACCCGCAGGTGCGCGCCATGATCACCGACATGCTGACCGAGTTAGGTTTTTCGCCGACCGCCACTGCTGACTATGATTCCGCCATAGGGTCATTAGAGAGCAACTCGGATATTCAACTGGTATTTACCGATATCAACCTAGGCGAGCGCCGAACCGGTATCGACCTGATGCAGCAAATAGCGCGAGACTGGCCCACAACGGCGGTTGTACTGACATCGGGATTACCTCCAGAACAACTGACTGAGAGTTTTGGATTGGATAGCACTGCGACTGTACTGGCAAAGCCGTACAGCAAAGAGGCGCTACTGGAACGCCTCAATCAAGCGTTGGCATAGAACAAGAATGGAGAGTTCAGCGATGTACAATCGATACTGGCTTAGCGCCCTAACCCTAGCCTTGAGTCTAAGCTGGATGCCGCTGTCCAACGCCCAAGAGCAGAAACCGTTAAAAATCGGCATCTCAGTCTCGGACCTATCCAACCCCTATTTTCGGCAGCTCTCACGCGCAGCCGAAGCTGAGGCGGGTCGCATAGCGGGTGGTGTTGATGTTCTAGTCGTCTCCAGCGCCTACGACCTGCAGCGTCAATCGCGTCAGCTCCAACGCTTCTTCACTGAGGGATATCACATCATGCTGGTCTCAGCGGCGAGCTACGATGGTCTCACAGAGACAATCACAGAGCTGCGTGCCAAAGGTGCAAAGGTTATCGCCGTCGACGTGAAAGCCGAGGGCGTTGATGCAACCATCACGACGGATAACAACCAAGCTGGCAGCATCAGCTGTGATTACATTGCCGAGCAACTGAAGGGCAAAGGTACGGTTGGCGTTATTAATGGCCCCCCCGTCTCCTCTATCATCGACCGCATTGATGGCTGTCTCGATGTGCTCGCACAGCACAGCGCTATTGAGGTGCTGGATACCGATCAGAACGGCGGTGGCACCTTTGATGGGGGCTTCGAGCGCATGACTCACCTGCTTACCGCCTTTCCAGAGATTAATGCCGTGTTTGCAATCAACGACCCCAGCGCAATGGGCGCCGAGCAGGCAGCGCTGGCCGCCGGTCGAGATGATGTGATGATTGTAAGCGTTGATGGCGCACCCGAGGCCAAACTGCGCATTAAAGAGGACGACACATTGATCAAAGCGACGGCAGCACAGTTTCCATCAAAAATTGGCGCACTCGCTGCAGAGCTGGGAATACGCCTGGCGGCTGGCGAAGTACTCACTCAACCCACTCGTAAAATAGAGACCGAGCTCATAACTGTGCGAAATGTCTGGAGCTACCGAACCTGGTAAAAGGTTAGAGATCGTCGAGCAGGCTTCGTAGCCCAGCCAATGTCTGCTTACCCCGCGCACGATTACGCTCGGGGTCCATCTGCCCCTTCCCCTCTACCTCAAGATCTTCCTGAGGTAGCTCCTCTAGGAACCGACTGGGTTCGCAGTTCTGCCACTCGCCAAACTGCTTGCGTTTGCTCGCTAGCGTCAGAGCCAGCGTACGCTGGGCGCGTGTGATACCCACATAAGCGAGGCGGCGCTCCTCCTCGACTGTGTCGCCATCAATCGAGTTGCGGTGCGGTAGAAGATCCTCCTCCACACCCATTAGGTAGACGTGCGGAAACTCCAGCCCTTTGGAGGCGTGTAGCGTCATTAACTGCACGCGATCGGAGTCATCCTCCTCTTCCTGGCGTTCCAGTAAGTCCAGCAGTACGAGACGTGATATCGCCTCTTCAATACCGGCATCCGGCTCGTCCTCCTGAAGACGCTCCAAGGTGTTTTTCAACGACTCCACCAAGAACCACACGTTTTGTATCCGCTTCTCGGCAACACCGTCACTGGAGCAGTTGGAGCGGATCCAATCCTCATAACCGATCTCAGCGATCAAGTCGTGTATGGCGGTGATAGGATTCGCGCGCTGACACTGATC
>JAYQBD010000139.1:0-4979 GCA_038137135.1 Oceanospirillaceae bacterium
ATTGCTGCACCAAATGCTGTAGCGATTTTGATAGTTTTCATGGGGTGTTCCTCCAAATGTTTTAAGTAGCGGTGTTCGCTTTTTAACTCCCCGTGGGGTGTACTTACATATTACGAGAGTACAGAGAATTGGCCTTATGACATTCCTCTAGAGGTACGTAGGAGGAACCTCCTTATCGTTGTTTTATCTGAAACTTTCCTGAAATATTTCGGTCTATTGACGATTTGGTCTTTGTTTCTAACCGAAATATTTTTGCTGTTCCGTTCTTGGTAATATTAAAAATACGTTAAAACAACAACATAAAACGTTTCTGTTGGGTGTTAATATTCAAGTTCTAAAATCTCCATTTTTTGTTCCTTGTCGCGCTCTCATTGGGCGGTTGAGCGCACGTCTGCTTAAACGGAGATATCTGTGATTGAGATTTCGGTTGGGTTGCTTATTTAGATCTATATATATGGATCCGTTTTTATTGGCGCAAAAAAGACGGCGATAGCCGGCTCTTGTTTAAACTCTAGATAGTCTCAGTGGTGAGTCATATCGAGGTAGCCTCGCATCACCTTGTTTAAAAGGGCTGAACGATTTTTTACCCCTAGCTTTCGGTAGACGCGTGTCAGATGGTTGCGCAATGTACTTTCGGAAACGTTCAGTTTCTCCGCTAGACCGGTTGCCGAATAGTCTGGATGCTCTCTAAACAGCGTCACTATCTGCATCTCCCGCTTTGTTAGTTGTTCCCCATATTCGCCTTGAGGGCTAGGGTGATGTTCATTCTGTAATCGGTGTAGGAGGTAATGCGTAGCTTTACCCTGCAGCCAGACCTCGCCGCGGGCGATAGCGACGATGGCCCTGCAAAAGGTTTCGATACTCTTATCTTCGCTGATGATCCCTTTGCAACCAGTCATCAGTGCCTGATCAATAACATACTCATCAATTCGGCGTCCCAGAAGAGCAACGGGGCTGGGCTTGCTGGTTCGCTGGTGACGCTCCATCCACGCCAGTGCTTCGGTTGCATGCTCGTCGACATCAATCAAGACTAGGTCTACGTCATGGCTTTGTCGCGGGTCTAAGCTATCCAGGTTGGTCGATATTTCAACGCTTATAGGTTGAGGGCTGGAGCTGTGCGCGAGTGCGCTAATGTAGACTTCGCGAGAGAGTTGGAAGTCGCTGAGTAAGGCGATTCGAATACTGCTATTCATTCCGAAGGTACCTGCCTGGTTGCTTAAATAGTATGTACCTCCTACATACTAGGCAGTTCCTCCTATATTTCATCTGACAGACGTGCTGTTAGTGACTTACACACGATTAATTTATTGAATATTTCGCATATGCACAAAAATATCGAATTAATCGATAAATCGGGTAATCGGACGAGTGTAGGGCGGCTCTTGAACCGCCACATAGCACGAACTAGTCGGACGAATAGCCAACCTAGTTGGAAGTTTCTGAAGAGAATATCTGCAGGGTAAGTCGGCTTAAAAACCGACCTACCGTGCGAATGCGCATTAAGCTATTTTACTTGAGCATCAGCTTTAAGAAGCGCCCTGTCTCAGACCCTTTGGTATCGGCGACCTGTTCAGGAGTGCCGGCGGCGATAATCTGCCCGCCACCTGAACCGCCCTCGGGGCCCAGATCGACAATCCAGTCTGCAGTCTTGATGACATCAAGGTTGTGCTCGATGACCACAATGGTGTTGCCGTGGTCGCGTAGACGATTCAGGACCGCCAGCAACTGCTCAATATCGTAGAAATGCAGACCGGTGGTAGGTTCATCAAGGATGTAGAGTGTTTTACCGGTATCGCGTTTAGAGAGCTCTTTCGCCAGTTTGACGCGCTGGGCTTCACCACCCGAGAGGGTTGTTGCGGCTTGGCCAAGGCGGATGTAACTCAGACCTACATCCACTAGGGTCTGTAGTCGTCGCGCTAGAGCAGGAATCGCTTCGAAGAAGCTGAGTGCGTCCTCTACCGTTAAATCGAGAACCTCATGAATATTTTTCCCTTTGTACATCACCTCAAGGGTTTCGCGGTTGTAGCGCTTTCCTTTACACACATCACAAGGCACATAGATATCCGGAAGGAAGTGCATCTCTACCTTGATTACACCATCGCCCTGACAGGCTTCGCAGCGTCCACCTTTGACGTTGAAACTAAAGCGCCCTGGTTTGTAGCCGCGCGAGCGTGCTTCTTGAGTGCCCGAGAATAGCTCGCGAATCTGCGTAAAGATCCCGGTGTAGGTTGCCGGGTTTGATCGCGGTGTGCGTCCAATCGGACTCTGATCGATATCGATCACCTTATCGAAATGGTTGAGCCCCTCGATCTTTTTGTAAGGTGCTGGTGTCAGGGTGGTCGCCTTGTTCAACTCGGTTGCCGCGAGCGGGTAGAGCGTATTGTTGATCAGTGTTGATTTACCTGAACCTGATACACCGGTTACGCAGGTGAATAGGCCGACAGGAATCTCAAGGTCAACGTTTTGAAGGTTGTTGCCACTGGCTCCCAGAAGTTTGAGTTGCTTCTTCGGATCGGCTTTGTGCCGTTCCTTTGGAATCTCAATTGCACGGGAACCACTCAGGTACTGCCCAGTCAGTGAACGCTCACTCTTGATAATGTCATCATACTGCCCGGCAGCAACAACCTCGCCGCCGTGCACGCCTGCACCGGGTCCTATATCGACGATGTAATCTGCACTGCGGATCGCATCCTCATCATGCTCAACCACGATAACCGTGTTGCCTAGGTCGCGTAGGTGCACCAGGGTGTTCAACAGGCGCTCGTTGTCACGTTGATGCAGGCCTATCGACGGTTCGTCGAGGATGTACATAACGCCAACTAAGCCAGCGCCAATCTGGCTTGCGAGTCGAATACGTTGTGCTTCGCCGCCTGACAGGGTGTCTGCGCTGCGCTCGAGCGAGAGGTAGTCGAGCCCTACGTTAACTAGGAAGCTTAATCGCTCACGAATCTCTTTGAGTATCTTCTCGGCGATCTCACCCTGTTTGCCTTCTAGCACAAGTTGTTCGAAGTAGGCTTTAGCTGCTCCGATAGGTAGTTGTGTTAGCTGTGGCAGCGTCCGCTCATCAATAAAGACATGTCGAGCCTCTTTGCGAAGACGGCTGCCATTACAACTCGGACAGGGTTGCATGTTGAGGTACTTGGCTAGATCCTCGCGAACCATCTCCGACTCGGTTTCGCGATAACGGCGCTCTAAGTTGTTCAGTACGCCCTCAAACGGGTGTGATTTGCTGATGATATCGCCACGGTCGTTTAGGTAACGAAAGGGGATCGCTTCGGATCCGCTGCCTTTAAGCACAGCGTCCTGATGCTTTTTGCTCAGCTCTTTAAACGGTGTATCGATATCGAATCCGTAGTGCTCCGCAACCGCTTTAAGCTGCTGAAAGTAGTAGAGTGTGCGTCGGTCCCAACCTCGAATAGCACCCTCAGAGATCGTTAAACTTGGATCATGTACCACTTTGATAGGATCGAAGTACTGGCGCACGCCCAAGCCATCACAGCTCGGGCAGGCGCCGTGTGGGTTGTTAAACGAGAATAGTCGCGGTTCAAGCTCTTGGATTGAGTGACCACACTTAGGGCAGGCAAAGCGCGCGGAGAAGATGATCTCCTCACCTGCACCCTCATCCATCCAATCGATCGTAGCGATACCGTCTGTAAGCTCCAGAGCCGTTTCAAACGACTCAGCCAAGCGCTGCTGCAGGTCGTCGCGCACCTTAAAACGGTCGACAACCACATCGATACGATGCTTTTTGTTCTTGTCGAGTTCGGGGGCTTCATCTAGGTCAACGACGATGCCGTTGATGCGCGCACGGACGAAACCCTGGGCACGCAGATTGCTTATTGTGTGTAGGTGCTCGCCTTTGCGATCTTGCACAACGGGGGCAAGCAGCATCAGTTTGCTGCCTTCTGGCAGCGCCAATACTTGGTCAACCATTTGGCTGATCGTCTGGGCCTTCAGTGGTAAATCGTGCTCTGGACAGCGAGGTTCACCCGCACGGGCAAACAACAAGCGCAGGTAGTCGTAGATCTCGGTAATCGTGCCCACAGTGGAGCGCGGGTTATGCGAGGTCGATTTCTGTTCGATAGAGATAGCAGGCGAGAGACCCTCTATATGGTCAATTTCCGGTTTCTCCATCATGGACAGGAATTGACGCGCGTAAGTAGAGAGTGACTCTACATAGCGGCGCTGGCCCTCGGCATAGAGTGTATCGAAAGCGAGAGAGGACTTGCCCGACCCTGAGAGTCCGGTAACCACTATTAACTTGTCGCGAGGGATATCGAGGTCAATATTCTTGAGGTTGTGCGTACGGGCTCCGCGTACGAGAATCTTGTCCATTACTGCTCCAGTCGTGCGGGCAAAGGCGAAATTATAACACGCGGCCCTAGTCAAAAATCAGCTAATTTTACGGCTGATTCATCAACACTGATCTGTTAAAGTAGAGCGAAATTTTTGAACCATATTGCGGAGAGAACGGATGGCACGCGGTGTAAATAAAGTAATTCTGGTCGGGAATCTGGGGACTGATCCAGAGGTGCGTTACATGCCTTCCGGTGGTGCGGTTACCAACGTCAACATTGCTACCAGCGAAACTTGGAAAGATAAGCAGTCGGGCCAGATGCAGGAGCGCACTGAGTGGCACCGAGTGGTCTTCTTTAACCGCCTAGCGGAGATCGCTGGTGAGTACTTGAAGAAAGGCTCCAAGATCTATTGCGAGGGTTCACTGCGCACCCGTAAGTGGCAGGATAACAACGGCCAGGATCGCTACACTACAGAGATTGTTGCTAGCGAAATGCAGATGCTCGACGCGCGTGGCGGGGAAGGCGGCATGGGTGGTGGTTACAACCAAGATCCAGGTTACGGTCAGCCACAGCAGCAGGCACCACGCCAGCAGGCGCCGCAGCAAGCGCCTCAACAGGCTCCAGCCCAGCAGCCGCCAGCCTTTGATGACTTTGACGACGATATTCCGTTCTGATCAGACC
>JAYQBD010000140.1:0-4919 GCA_038137135.1 Oceanospirillaceae bacterium
GTGAACACTTCGTTGTTCATCATCCACAGCGCTGCCATGTAGGCGTGACCATCGAGAGTTACGTATTTAAGGCCCGCTTCTGGGAACTTCATGCCCATGATATCGGTGATACCATTCTTCGAACCGTCTACAACACCGGTCTGGAAGCTTGAGAACAGCTCTGGCCATGGGATTGGCGTTGGGCTTGCACCCAGAGCTTTAACCAGCTCCTGCGGCAGGTCCGCAACGACGGTACGGATTTTCAAACCATCAAAGTCTGCAGGTGATTTCAGAGTGCGCTTAGTATTCGCAAAGTTACGCCAGCCGCCAGTGTTACCAACGGTCATCAGACGTACAACACCGTCAGAGTCTTTCAGCATCTGATCACGCAGATCACGCACGAATGGGCCAGTCAGAACCTCTTCAGCAACACGGTCATTCGCCATTACGTATGGCAGGTCGAACATCTGCACGTATGGGAACGTGCTTGCAACACCACCCGAGGTAGAGATGTAGATATCTACGCTACCGTCCTCAATCGCCTGCAGACACTCGGTACCGTTAGCACAAAGCTGTGTGCCGATATACAGGTCAACTTTAATCGCACCGTTACTCGCAGCTTCTACGTAGTCTTTGAAAACTACTAGACCATCATAGTCTTCGTCGTTCTCGTTTGAGTTTGCGACGGCACGCAGATTGTAATCAGCCGCCATTGCCGCGCCAGATAGCGCAATGCTTGAGCCAATCAGGGCTGCGCTCAACATTTTTTTGGTTTTATTAAACATGTTGCTTCCTCTTGCTTGCTGGGTGAGGCTGGGCCTCGGTTTTAATCAGGGTTAGTTCGCTAGCCCTAACAATCTGGGTATCGTCATCGATATTGCCGGGAAATAGGTGATTAGAAATATCACCAGTATCTCGACCGCCAAGAATGGCAGAATCGCACGACTAATAGTCTCCACTTTTTCGCCTGATACTGAGCTGGCAACAAACAACACCAGCCCCATGGGCGGCGTCGCCAAACCAACCGTCAGGTTGACGCTCATAATGATCGCGAAGTGCACGGGGTCTATGCCCATGCTGATAAACACGGGGCCTAGGATAGGACCCAATATGATGATTGCAGGACCTGCATCCAAGAACATTCCCACAACGAATAGCAAAATGTTGATCAGGAACAGCAACATATAAACCGAGTCGCTGAGCCCCAGAACATAGGTCGCTAAATCCTCGGCCACATGTGACAAACTGACCACGGTTTTGAAGGCGATAGCAGCACCGACCAGCAGGAGAACGACTGCACTCGACATCGCCGCTTTATTAAAGATCTCTGGCAGTTCGCTCATCTTCAATGTGCGAGTGATGAATAGACTCAGAACAAGGGCATAGGCTACTGCGATAGCGCTGGCTTCGGTCGGTGTGAAAATACCCCCGAGGATACCACCAAGGATAATAACGGGCGTCAGCAGAGGCAGAAACGCACTCCGCGCGGCTTGGCCTCGTTCACGCCAACTCGCTTTTTTGCTCGCCACAGGGAAATCGTATTTGCGCGCCATGACTGAGGTGATCGCCATCAGAGACACACCCACTAGAATGCCCGGCACTAGGCCCGCGGCGAACAGCGCTGCAACCGACACCTCCATGGTGTACGCGTAGATAATCATGATGCCGCTCGGCGGGATGATAGGGCCTATAACCGAGCTAGCTGCGGTGATTGCCGCTGCGAATTTACGTTTATAACCATTCTTCTCCATTGCCGGGATCAGCATCGATCCCAAGGCACTGGTGTCGGCTACTGCACTACCCGAGAGTCCGGCAAAGAGCATTGAGCTGAAGATGTTCACATGGGCCAAACCACCGCGAATGTGTCCGAGTAGTGACTGACTAAACTGCACGAGTGACAGAGTAATCCCACCACGGTTCATCAACTCGCCCGCCAACATAAAGAAAGGAATCGCCATCAATGGGAAACTATCGATGCCGTTATAGATATTGCGGAACAGCAGCGGAATATCGCGATCCATATCTAGAAGCATCAGCATAGAACCGGGCGCGGCCAACATTGCAAAAAACACCGGCATGCCGATCAGAATGAGAATCAGGAATAGCGGTAAAAAGAAGGTTAAGCTCATGCTGACTGCTCCCCGCTGAAGAGTGCTTTGAGATGCTTCAGCGCCAGTTCGATAGTGACAAAAAGCATGGTGAAGTAGCAGACTGCCATAGCGAGATAGATCCAAGCCCTAGGTAGATTAAAGCTCGCCGCGCGAGTGCGAAAACCCCGCTGAAAGAAGTCGATAGAGATATCGCTGAGAATCACCAGAATGGCAACGGCGACACAGGTCAAGACTAGGCGTAAAAGACGGCTCAAGAATCGCGGAAGGGAGTCAGGCAGTAACGTAATTGCGACAAAATCACCGCGACGCAACGCTGGCGCAGCGACAAGCGCCATCATCCAGATCATTAGCGCACGTGCTACCTCTTCCGGCCAGGGTAAGGCGTTGTTGAATACGTACCGCATAACGACTTGCAAGAGGATGGTCGCGACCATAATCGCGACCAGAACCCAGGCGATACCCAGACCTACTCTGCCAGCCTGATCATTTACCCACCCAAGACCATCCAGCGCTTTATCAACCGCTCTCATTGACTGTCCTTTATTATATTTTTTGTTGTTGCCCCGCGGGCACCCGCGTAGCGATCGAGCAGTCAGTCCGATCGCTACGACTATCCAACTTAAGGTACCTCGTGTCCAGCAGCAGCCGTCAAGAGTTCAAACCAAGTTTCGCGATCAAGCTCGACCTCAAGGGCCTTTGAAACGCTTTTAATTCGGCCAAGGTTGTTGGTACCGATCACCGGGAGGATCTGTGCCGGATGCGCAAGCAACCACGCTAGTGACACTAGGTCACTCGAAACCCCCTGTTCAGACTCCAGACGTTGGAAAATTGGCTGGAGTCGATCAGCTGCTGCCGATCCTGAAAATAGCGAGCCACCACCCAGTGGTGACCAAGCCATCGCGCTAATGTTGTCCAGCTGCATCGCTGATAACGTTCCGTCAGTGAATGGATCGCGGTGCAACAAACTCATCTCTATCTGGTTGACCACTAGCGGATTGGTCATGTGTTGTTGGAGCAGTTTCCAATCCCAGACGCCGAAGTTAGAGACACCCACCTGTTTAACCTTACCGCTAGCAATCAAACTGTCGAGGGCTGCGCCTGTTTCAGCGGCATCCATAAACGGATCGGGGCGGTGAATCAGCAGCAGATCGAGGTGATCTGTGTGTAGGTGACGCAAGCTATTATCAACACTCGTGCTGATGTAGCCGGCGCTGGTGTCGTAGTATTTCACGCGACGGCCAGGATATTTGTCGGAGATCAGCGCGATATCGCACTTGCTCACCAGCTCCATAGAGTCGCGCAGACTAGGCGCCTCTTTCAGCGCTTCGCCAAACAAGCGCTCACACTCGTAATCACCATAAATGTCTGCATGATCGAAACTAGAGATACCCTGCTCAAGACAAGTATCAATCTTGGCGCGTACGGTCGCAGAGCTCTGATCATCGCCATCAGCAAGACGCCAAACCCCATAAACGAGACGGCTGAGTGATAGATCTGACTTCCCGAGAGTGACACGCTGCATACTGAACCCCTGTTTACTCTGTGCTACCAAAAATAAGTATCAATAGTGAATCAATTTTGCTTGATCCTAACAACGAGCTGAAATAATGTAAATGAATGTTGTAGGTATTTTCGTTATTCTTTTCGAAAATATTCGATCTTCACAGTGATAAGGTGCCCAATGCCAGCCCGCAGCTCTAAGACTAGTAACAAATTGCCGATCTACCAGCAGATTAGCGAATACCTCCATCGCGAGATTCTTTCCGGTCGCTGGCTGGCCGGCGATCGCCTGCCGATAGAGGCAGAACTAGCCGCGAATCTGGGCGTTGCAGTGGGCACGCTACGCAAGGCGCTGGCAAAACTGGAGGAAGATGGCTTGATTGAGCGCCGTCAAGGCTCCGGAACCTATGTCAAACGCGCACCTGATGGCAAAGCGATCTACTCCTTTTTCCACCTTGAGTTAGTTGAAGGTGGCGGCGCCCCGTCAGCAAACACCCTGCTGGTGGAGCCTCGCGACGTTACATTCCTCGCATCCACCTTTCCGGGCGGCCGAGTATGGAGTATCCGCCGCGAGCGTATGCTAAATCGGCGTCTGGTGGCGATGGAGGAGATTTTTTTCAACTCTGCGCACGCAAAAAAACTGGAGTTGAAGGATCTACACGAATCGCTGTACCTACATTACGAAACTCACTTCGGATTCTGGATCAGCAAGGTCGAGGATCAGATTGACTGTGCCAAGGCCCCTGCTTGGGTTTGCGAGTCTTTAGGACTCCCCGAAGGCTCGGTATTACCACGTGTTCAACGTTGGAGCTGGTCCAACGAAAACCACGTGGAAGAGTTTTCCTACACCTGGTTTGATCCCGCCAAGGCCCGCTATGTGGCGCGTTGGCGCTAATTAATCTCTCTTTTTCGGAGCATCTCGATAATGACACATGTTGTTCGGTACGGCCTACTCGGTTCAGGCATGATGGGACAGGAGCACCTGCGCAATCTAGCGCTGATAGATGGCGCAACGGTCGTAGCGCTGGTAGAGCCCGACGCTCAGATGCGTGCGCGCAGCCTAGAACTGGTTCCGGATGCCATCTGCTACGACACGCTTGAGCAACTACTCGACAGCGACACTGAATTAGATGCATTGGTGATAACTACACCCAACTATCAGCACGCTGATCAACTGCTACAACTGTTTAAGCGCACTACACTCCCTATTTTGGTTGAGAAACCGATCGTGACCTCGCTAGAACAAGCGGTGGCAGTGCATGAAGCCGCTGCAAAACACCCGGCGCCGGTTTGGGTCGCTATGGAGTATCGGTACATGCCGCCGGTAGC
>JAYQBD010000141.1:0-4917 GCA_038137135.1 Oceanospirillaceae bacterium
CCAAACCCGAAGCCGACGACGCTAGGTGGGCAATCTGCCCCTGCTCGGAGCTGGGATCATATTTAAGGCCCGATTTAGTCCCTTGAGACACGCCTACCCACACAAGGTTGTCACCATCCAGAATCGACAGACGCACCAGCTCCTCAGTCTCTTCAGCCAAATTGTCGAGAAGCGGCTGAGTAACATCGTTAATGCCAAGGTTACCGAGGTATGACAGCCCGAGCGATGAGAGCTTGATGGTCAAGGCATAGTGCTTGCCCTGGTCGATCTGACGCACATAACCGAGCTCTTCCAACATCTTAAGGGAGCGATGAACGCCGCTGACCGGCTGCTGGGCCAGCTCAGCAATCTCTGAAACCGAGGCACCTGCGGGTCGCTGCACCATCAGCTCTATCAGGTTCAGGGCTTTTTCTAGGGCACTGCTCATGCGCTGGTTCTCATGGATGCTCTCATAAATAGACAGACTCTGAAAAAATAACTCGTCCGACTATAGCAAAATCCGAAATATTTTTAAAAGTTGAATGACTTTCAAATTTATGCGAAATTTTGCAACTATAGCTTTCTTTAAAATTCTGCGAGAAGTCTGTGAGTTCGAATACCACCCAATACGATTTTATTGTCTGCGGCAGCGGTGCCGGCGGACTCTCCGCCGCCGTGTTTGCGGCACTCAAAGGCTGGAAAGTACTGCTGCTTGAAGAGAGCCAGTATATCGGCGGCACCACTGCACTCTCAGGTGGCACCACCTGGGCACCACTGACATCCGTTGGCCGTGAAGTCAACGATAGCGACAGCCGCGAAGCCGTTTCGGCTTTCTTGGACGGCACCGTAGGTGATGCATCAGACAAGCAGGCTCGCGAAAGCTTTATCACTCATGCGGCAGCCGCTATCGAAACACTACAGACCAAAACCCGAATGGAGTTTCGTCCCTGCCCGAAGCATCCTGACTACATGTGGGATGCGGGCAATGCGACGCTCAATGGTCGCGCGATCGAACCGGTACCCTACCGTACCGCCGCGATGGGCAAACTGCGCGAGTTGGTTCGCCCACCGATTCCAGAGTTCACCGTTCTTGGCGGCATGCAGGTCGACCGTATTGATATCGGTAACCTGCTCAACCGCTACAAGAGCGTCGGCTCCTTTATCTATGTCGGCAAGCTAGTTGCCAATTATGCGCTAGATCGTCTGCGCTACGGCCGTCACGCACGCGTCGTAATGGGTCAGGCACTTATCGCACGTCTGCTTCACACCGCATCTGAGCTGGGCGTCGATATTCGCACACAAGCTGTTACCGAGGCACTTGCAGAAGCTTCTGGCAAAGTCACTGGCCTTAGCTTCACACATCAAGGCGAGCTGATCAGTGCACAGAGTAAGCATGGCGTGCTGCTGGCCACGGGTGGATTTGGCGCGAACGTCGAGCGTCGTAAAGCACACTACGAAAGCACCTGCACCGGAGTATCGCCCGCTAGCCCAGATAACAGAGCATCTCTACACCCGCTGGTTGAAGCCGTCGGTGCGCATTACGGCACAACCGATCGCCACCCCGCTTTCTATGCGCCTGTCTCTACGCGTACCCGTGTAGACGGCTCTGAGGCGGTCTATCCGCACTTTGTTTTCGATCGCTCTAAACCTGGCACGATCTGCGTCAACGAAGTTGGCGAGCGTTTTATCAACGAGACGGTCTCCTACCACGACTTCGGCCGCACTGTATTGGGAATGAACAAGGGTGATCGGCCGATCTGGTTGATCGCCGATGAGAAAGCGGCCAATAAATATGGGCTTGGACTGCTGCGCCCCGGTGGCGATAACCCTGCCCCCCTGGTAAAAGCGGGTTATCTGTTCAGCGCAGACACGCCTGAGGCGCTTGCAGCACAGATCGGTGTTCCTGCTGATGCTTTATCTAAGAGCGTAGAACGCTATAACGCCAATGCAGCTAAAGGCAGCGACGACGACTTTGGCCGTGGCAGCACACCTTATCAGCAGCACAACGGCGACCCGCTTAATCAACCTAATCCAACCATACGTCCACTCACTGGCAAGCTCTATGGTGTACAGCTGAAGATCGGTGTGATTGGTACCGCCAAGGGCTTTAGTGGCAATGAGTATGGTCAACTTAAGCGCGGAGACGGCTCTCTGATTGGGGGTTTGTACGCCGCCGGTAATGATCTGCAGTCGATCATGGGTGGGGTCTACCCCGGCCCCGGTATCACCATTGGTCCAGCAATTACATTTGCCTATATGGCGGTGAATCACGCGGCAGGAGAACTGGCATGATAGAGCTCAGCGGCGAAACGCGAATCTTCCCAATTGTGGGCGATCCTATTGCTCAGGTACGCTCCCCAAAATTTCTGACAGAGATTATGGATTCAAAAGGAATCAATGGGATAGTGCCACCACTTCAAGTTAAATCAGAGAACATAGAACAGTTCTTTAGCACCATCCGTCAGACGCAAAACATCGACGGGCTCGTGGTTACACTGCCCCATAAAACCGCCGCTCTAAATTTCTGCGATCAGGTGACTGACCGCGCCGCTATTATCGGCTCAGTGAATATCACTCGTCGATTGAGTGATGGCCGCTTTGTCGGTGACAACACCGATGGCGAGGCTTATGTAACTGCGGTTCGCAACTGCGGTGGCGATCCAGAAGGTAAACGCGTGCTCCAGATAGGTGTTGGCGGTGCTGGAAGCGCAGTCGCGTACGAGTTTGCCGCTCAGGGTGCTGCAGAGCTGCATCTATTTGATTTAGACCTAGAGCGTCTAGATCTCACGGTCAGCAAACTCAACGCCCAATTCCCAGGCCGAGTCTTTAAGGTCCCAAGCAACGATCCGACTGGCATGGACATTGTCGCCAACGTTACTCCGGTGGGCATGCGCGAAAGCGACCCGACTCCGGTTCCCGCTGACAAACTCACCGCTGATATGTTCTATGCCGACGCTATCACCAAGCCTGCTATCACTGCCCTAGGCGCGGCCGCTCGCGCTCTGGGATGTAAAGCCTCAGCCGGCGCCGATATGTTTGATGCTCAAGCGTTGAAACTCGTGGAATTTATGACCGACGTAGAGGCAGATTTTCTAGAGCGCTTTAACCAACAGTGCGGGGCTCAGTAGCATGGGTAAAGTCCAGGTACGCAACAACGAATATGACCTCATAGTCCTCGGGTCAGGCGCTGCCGGATTCTCCGCTGCAGTGACCGCCGCACACAAGGGATTAAAGGTTCTTCTTATCGAGAAAGATAAGGATCTGGGCGGCACAACAGCCTGGGCCGGCGGATGGATCTGGTCGCCGCGCAACCTCTACGCTACAGCTCGCGGAATACAAGAGTCCCCTGAGGATGTGAGAAGTTATCTAAAGGGCGTTCTCGGTGAATACTATGACGGCAAACGTGCCGACGCATTTATCAAGGGCGCACCCGAGATGATTGGCTTTTTTGCCGGTAATACTTCGCTTCAGTTTGAGGGGGATCTGGGCATTCCAGATACCTATGGCCATATAGACGGTGCCGGTACGGGCGGCCGGTCTGCTATCGCCAAACCGTTCGACGCGAAGCTACTCGGCAGGACCTTCAAGCACCTGAAAAAGCCCCTCAACGAGACCACCTTTTATGGACTCTTGATTCAGTCAGGCCCAGACCTCAAAGCGTTTATGTCGATGACGCGCTCTCTCAGTTCGTTTATGCACGTTACCAAACGTATGATCCGGTTTGGCTTTGATCTATTGCGATTCGGCCGCAGTACAGACCTGCGCAATGGCAACGCTTTGATAGGCAGGTTAATGAAGTCTGCACTCGATCTTGGTGTCGAGATGCGTTGCAGCACCACTGTGACCAAGCTGCTGACTGAGAATGGCCGAGTTACCGGCATCGAGACCAATGAGGGTTTGGTCCACTCAAAGAGAGGGGTAGTCCTTGCGACTGGCGGCTTCCCTAACGATAGATCGACCCGCAGCGAGCTCTTGCCGCGCGACTCCGAGCACCGCACGCTGGCAACACCTGCTGCATGTGGCGATGGCCTGCGCCTAGCCCAGAGTGTGGGCGGTAAGTTCAACACAGCGGTCGCCTCACCTGCCGCTTACTGCCCCGTATCACTCGTACCCTGGAGCAAAACAAAGACGGGCGTATTTCCGCACATCATTGATCGCGGCAAGCCCGGCCTTATTGCTGTTCGCGCGAACGGTAAACGCTTCTGTAACGAAGGTTTGGGCTATCACGACTTCGTGGTTGATCTGCAGAACGCCTGCGCTGATGACGAACCTGCTAAAGCCTGGATGATCTGTGATCACCGTTTCCTGCGCCGCTTCGGCCTGGGTATCGTACGCCCTACTCCCGTACCCTTCCGCCATTGGATAAAAAACGGTTATCTGAAAACGGGAAAGTCGGTTGCTGAACTTGCTGAGGCGTGTGGCATTGATACTGCGGGTCTACAGAGCACCATCGAGACTTGGAACAGCGGCGCGCGCAAGGGTGAGGATACTGAGTTCGGTCGTGGCACAACACCTTATATGCGCTTGCAGGGTGACGCTGAGTATCAGCCAAATCCCTGTGTTGCACCTATCGAGCAAGGCCCATTCTATGCCGTCGAGGTTGTACCAGGTAGCTTTGGCACCTTCGCAGGCATCGCCGTCGATGAGCGCTGCCGAGTATTGAATGAGCAGAGCCAGCCAATCGACGGGCTTTACGCGGCAGGAACCGACGCCGTTAGCGTCTTTGGCGGATTCTACCCTGCAGGTGGCATCGCAATTGGCCCCGCCCTAACCTTCGGCTATCTAGCGGCTCTGGATGCTGCTGGAGATAACAGATGAGCGTCCAACTCGGCCTTGCCCATCTTAGTGCACTCTATCTAGCCCCTGCGACGCTGGTGCGTACCGCCGCGGAGATAGGCTTTAGCTCTGTGGGTGTGCGCCTGATTGCTGTCAACGACA
>JAYQBD010000142.1:0-4833 GCA_038137135.1 Oceanospirillaceae bacterium
GGTCGTTTGGTGTCAGGAAGAGCCTATGAACCAGGGCGCTTGGTACTGTTCGCAGCACCACATGCGTGCATCGCTGCGCGGCGCGCACCCTGATCTGCATCTTGAGGGTGTGGGTCGTCCGCACGCCGCTGCACCGGCAGTAGGTTACATGTCGGTTCACGCTGAACAGCAAGACAAACTGGTAAACGACGCTCTGGGCACAAACTAAGCCTGAGCTAACTCGAAACGAGTACACGACTTTTAGAAAGGGTAAAACATGTCAATCGAAATCAAAGCGCCAACTTTTCCAGAATCTGTAGCAGACGGCACCGTCGCTACCTGGCACAAGCAGCCTGGTGAGGCTGTATCGGCGGACGAACTGATTGTTGATATTGAAACAGATAAAGTTGTGCTGGAGGTTGTTGCTCCAGCGGACGGCGTTATCAAAGAGATCGTTAAGGGCGAAGGCGAGACTGTCCTGAGTGACGAAGTGATCGCGCACTTTGAAGCGGGCGCAGCAGGCGCTGCAGCTCCAGCGGCCGCTGCGGCTCCAGCAGCGGCTCCAGCGGGCGATGCGGATAAAGTGGGTCCAGCAGCACGTAAGCTGATCGACGAGAACGGTTTGGATGCTTCACAGATCCCGGGTACTGGCAAGAACGGCGGTATCACTAAAGAAGACGTTGTTAACTACATGGCGAACAAGGCTGCTACACCAGCGCCTGCTCCAGCGGCAGCGCCGGCTACGCCTGCAGCCGCGGCTCCAGCTGTCAGCGTTGACACTGGCGCGCGTGTAGAGAAACGCGTACCGATGACACGCCTGCGTGCCACTATCGCTAAACGCCTAGTAGAAGCGCAGCAGAACGCTGCAATGCTCACAACGTACAACGAAGTGAACATGAAACCGGTTATGGATCTGCGTAAGCAGTACAAAGATCTGTTTGAGAAGACTCATAACGGCACACGTCTGGGCTTCATGAGCTTCTTCGTTAAAGCAGCAACTGAAGCACTCAAGCGCTTCCCAGCTGTGAATGCATCTATCGATGGTAACGATATGGTTTACCACGGTTACCAGGATATCGGTGTCGCTGTATCGACTGAGCGTGGTCTGATGGTTCCCGTTCTGCGTGATACTGACCAGATGGGTCTGGCTGAAGTTGAAGCGACTATCGCTGACTTCGGTAAGCGCGGTCGCGAAGGTAAGCTCGGCATGGAAGATATGCAGGGTGGTACATTCACCATCACTAACGGTGGTGTGTTCGGTTCACTGATGTCTACTCCAATCCTGAACCCACCACAGACTGCAATCCTGGGTATGCACAAAATCCAAGAGCGCCCAATGGCGGTGAATGGTCAGGTTGTGATTCTGCCGATGATGTACCTGGCACTGTCATACGATCACCGTATGATCGATGGCAAAGAGGCAGTACAGTTCCTTGTGACTATCAAGGACCTGCTGGAAGATCCAGCACGTATGCTGCTTGACGTCTAAGGCCTCGATAAAGAATTCAAGAGACAGGAAAAGTTAATGTCTGACAAGTTTGACGTAATTGTAATTGGTGCCGGCCCTGGCGGTTATGTGGCGGCTATTCGTGCAGCACAGCTAGGTCTGAAGACGGCCTGTGTTGAGAAGTGGGTTGATGACAAAGGTACAGCGGTACTCGGTGGTACCTGTCTGAACGTCGGTTGTATCCCATCTAAAGCGCTGCTGGAAACTACTCACAAGCTGCATGAAGCCCAGCACGGCTTCGCGGCTCAGGGTATCGTTGCCGAAAATGTTCGCATCGACACCAAAGCGATGGTTGAGCGCAAGAACGGCATCGTTAAGAACCTGACTGGCGGTATCGCGGGTCTGTTTAAAGCGAATGGCGTTACCCTGCTGCAGGGTATGGGTAAGCTACTCGGTGGTAAGGTTGTTGAAGTAACAGCAGCTGACGGTAGCAAGAGCACGCACGAAGCTGAGAACGTGATTCTGGCCTCTGGTTCTGTACCTGTTGAGATCCCACCAGCACCGCTGACTGAGGGTCTGATCCTCGACAACGCTGGCGCACTCGACATTGATGAGACTCCAGAGCACCTTGGCATCATCGGTGCCGGTGTTATCGGTCTTGAGATGGGCTCTATCTGGGCGCGTTGTGGCTCTAAAGTGACTGTACTTGAAGCGATGGATGACTTCCTGGCACTGGCCGACATTGATGTTGCTAAAGAAGCTAAGAAATTGCTGACCAAGCAAGGTTTGGATATCAAACTCGGTGCACGTTGCACGGGTACTGAGATGCTCGACGGTAAGCAGGTTAAAGTTAAGTACACCGACTCTGAAGGCGACAAAGAGCTGGTAGTCGACAAGCTGATCGTAGCTGTTGGTCGTAAGCCACAGACTCAGGGCCTCTTGGGCACTGACTCTGGCGTCAAGCTGGACGAACGAGGCTTTATCTTTGTTGACGAAAACTGCCGTACTGAAGTCCCAGGCGTTTACGCTATCGGTGACTCAGTGCGCGGCCCAATGCTGGCGCACAAAGCGTCAGAAGAGGGCATCATGGTTGCAGACATCATTGCGGGTCATAAAGCTGCAATGAACTACGACTGCATCCCTAACGTGATTTACACCTTCCCTGAGATGGCTTGGGTCGGCAAGACCGAGCAGGACCTCAAAGCGGAAGGCGTTAAGTATAAGAGTGGCAAGTTCCCGTTCGCGGCCTCTGGTCGTGCCATGGCGGCGAACGCAACTGAAGGATTCGTTAAGATCCTGGCTGATGAAGTCACCGATCGTATCCTGGGTGTGCACATTGTCGGTGGCATCGCATCTGAGCTGATCGCTCAGGGTGTTATCGCAATGGAGTTCGCATCTAGTGCGGAAGATCTACAGCTGACAGTCTTCGCTCACCCGACCGTATCGGAAGCGATTCACGAAGCTGCACTGGCAGTGGATAACCACGCTATCCATATCGCCAACCGCAAAAAACGCTAAGCGCCGTTAACTGCTCACCCTCTGGCCACAAGCCAGAGGGCGATTTAGTTCGGCCTTTCGACGGGTATTCCCGTACGACTAACGAGATTGAGAAACGGATCAAAGTATGAATCTTCATGAGTACCAGGGTAAACAGCTGTTTGCCGAGTATGGTCTGCCAGTGTCTAAGGGCATTGCAGTGGACACTCCAGAAGCAGCCGCTGAAGCAGCCAAGCAGATTGGTGGCGACAAGTGGGTTGTAAAAGCACAGGTTCACGCCGGTGGCCGCGGTAAAGCGGGCGGTGTAAAACTGGTTGATAGCCCAGAAGAAGCAGCACAGTTCGCTAAAGATAAGCTCGGTACTAACCTGGTGACCTACCAGACTGACGCTAACGGTCAGCCTGTCTCTAAAATCCTGGTTGAAACTTGCACTGATATCGCTAACGAACTGTACCTCGGTGCAGTCGTAGACCGCTCTTCACGCCGTATCGTTTTCATGGCGTCTACTGAAGGTGGTGTAGAGATCGAGAAAGTTGCACACGAAACTCCAGAGAAAATCCTGAAAGCGACGATCGACCCACTGACTGGCGCACAGCCATACCAGGGCCGTGAACTGGCGTTCAAACTGGGTCTGGAAGGTGATCAGATCAAGCAGTTCGTTAAGATCTTCATGGGTCTGGCGCAGATGTTCGAAGAGAAAGATCTGGCACTGCTCGAGATCAACCCGCTGGTTATCACTGATGCCGGCAACCTGCACTGTCTGGACGCTAAAGTCGTTATCGATGGCAACTCTGTTTACCGTCACAAAGATATTCAGGCGATGGAAGATCCATCACAGGAAGACGAGCGTGAAGCACGCGCGGCTGAGTGGGATCTGAACTACGTAGCCCTGACTGGCAACATCGGTTGTATGGTTAACGGTGCTGGCCTGGCGATGGGTACGATGGATATCGTCTCTCTGCACGGCGGTTTCCCAGCTAACTTCCTGGACGTTGGTGGCGGCGCGACTAAAGAGCGTGTTACTGAAGCGTTCAAGATCATCCTGGAAGACTCTAAAGTTAAAGCGGTTCTGGTTAACATCTTCGGCGGTATCGTACGTTGTGACCTGATCGCTGAAGGTATCATCGGCGCTGTTAAAGAAGTGGGCGTTGAAGTACCAGTCGTTGTTCGCCTTGAAGGTAACAACGCTGACCTCGGCTCTAAACTGCTGTCCGAGTCTGGACTCGACATCATCGCGGCTACCAGTCTGACTGATGCTGCACAGCAGGCAGTTAAAGCAGCAGGAGGCAACTAATCATGTCAGTACTAATTAACAAAGACACTAAAGTAATCTGTCAGGGTTTCACTGGCGGTCAGGGTACTTTCCACTCTGAACAGGCTATTGCGTACGGCACTAAAATGGTTGGCGGCGTAACACCAGGCAAAGGTGGTACTACTCACCTGGGTCTGCCTGTATTCAATACAGTTGCTGAAGCTGTTGAAGCGACTGGCGCAACTGCATCTGTTATCTACGTTCCAGCGCCTTTCTGTAAGGACTCTATCCTAGAAGCGGCTAACGCAGGTATCGAGCTGATCGTATGTATCACTGAGCACATCCCGGTAATGGACATGCTGCAGTGTAAAGTTAAGTGTGACGAGCTGGGCGTTCGCCTGATCGGTCCTAACTGTCCAGGTGTTATCACTCCTGGAGAGTGTAAGATCGGTATCATGCCAGGTCACATCCACCTGCCAGGTAAGGTCGGCATCGTTTCACGTTCAGGTACCCTGACGTACGAAGCGGTTAAGCAGACGACTGATGCTGGTTTCGGCCAGTCTACCTGTGTTGGTATCGGTGGTGACCCGATCCCAGGCTCTAACTTCATCGACATTCTGGAGATGTTCCAGAACGACCCACAGACTGAAGCGATTGT
>JAYQBD010000143.1:0-4829 GCA_038137135.1 Oceanospirillaceae bacterium
TGCTGGCTGCAAGGAGTGATACGGCAAGAATCTGCTTTTTCATTGTTGCTCCCGTGTTTAAAACAGTTTGATTTATTCTTCTTTGGAGCCGAATTGTCAGGTGACTCTTCGGACTCCTATTCAAAGTGTCTTTGATACTAACAGGTCTAATAATTAGAATTCAAATCTTTATAGCTCTAATTATTTGTGCTCTAATCACCATGGCTCGAATAAATTTGAAGCAAAATTGCGTCGGTTTTGATTTAATTCGGCGGTTACCGTTTAAGGATTTTGAGGAAGCTTTCTATGGCGGATCAGTATCAAGCTCAGGATGTGTTGGTTGCGCTTAGGCGCATCATCCGTGCGACTGATATTCAGTCCAAGCGCATAGCCAAAAGCTCGGGTCTGACGATTCCTCAGGTGATGGTGCTGCGCTCGATCGGGACCCTTGGGGATGTGACAGTCAAGCGTTTGGCTGAAGAGGTTTCCCTGAGCCAAGCCACAGTTACCACGATCCTAAACCGCTTAGAGACGCGTGGCCTGGTAGTTCGCGTACGTTCAGCACGCGACAAACGGGTGGTTAATGCCCGTCTGCTGCCGGAGGGCGAGACAATTCTGCACTCCGTACCGGCTTTATTGCACGAGCGATTCATCGCACGCTTCGACAAGCTGCCAATCCAAGAGCAGCAGAGCTTGGTTGATACTTTGGGTAAACTGGCTCAGATGATGGATGCGGAGTCGATAGATGCCGCTCCGATGCTTGATATCGCCGAAGCAGCGCCAAACCTCATCGCTTAACTTCTCTATGTTCAAACTCAGTTTCTTCGTGCCAGATGCAGATCTAGAGCCGGTCAAAAGTGCTCTATTTGCAGCCGGTGCTGGGCGTCAAGGCGACTACCAGGAGTGTTGTTGGCAAACCCTCGGCACAGGTCAGTTCCGCCCTGTAAATAACGCTAGTCCCGCCATCGGCTCCATTGGCCAACTTGAGAAAGTAAGCGAGTGGCGTGTTGAGATGATCTGTGCGCCGGACGATATCAAAGCAGCTGTCGCAGCGCTTCTGGCGGCACACCCCTATGAAGAGGTCGCCTATGATCTCGTCAAACTCGTAGACCCTTCTCATCTTGATTGACTAATTTTGATTACAGATTAATCGAAGCTCCTACTGGTCGCGTAGCCACTACAAATGACTATTCGGAGACTTTGATGAGTAATCTACTGCTTAGGTTGGTGCTATTTATTGCACTGCCACTGTCTATATCTGTGCATGCGCAATCTCTGAGCGAGCGGATTGAGAGCTCGGGGGCTAATGTGATCTTTATGCGCCACGCTTTAGCTCCGGGGTTTGGTGACCCTAATAACTTTGATATTGAACGCTGTGAAACACAGCGCAACTTGGATGATCAGGGTCGTGCGCAGGCACGAGATATAGGCGCAAAGCTCAGAGCGACCGGGCTCGATTTTGACGAGGTGCTGTCGAGTCAGTGGTGTCGCTGCGCCGAGACAGCGGACCTATTGGACCTTGGAAACTGGTCGACCTTCTCGGGGCTAAACTCCTTCTTCCAAGGCTATGCCAACCGCGAGCAGACGCTAGAGAAACTGGACGCCTACCTGAACACCTTATCGGGCACGGAGTTGGTTGTACTCGTCACTCACCAAGTGGTGATCTCTGCGGCGACCGGTATATCGCCTCCAAGCGGCGGTATTGTGCTGTATAACTCGAAGACTAAGCGCTCAGAGTCATGGAGCTGGTAAGTCGTCTAGCGGTAGCAGGTTGATGTTAAGTGATTTGGCAATAGCGCCTATCTGGTTGTTCACCCAGTTAGGTTCAATCGGTCCCCAGCTCTCAATACGGTATTCGCCCTGATTGTTCCGTGCGTCATTTTGCTGATGGAATTGGCAGGTGATGCCAACATCGTCGAGATCTTTGATGCAGTCCTGGAGGGTTCGGCGTGGCATGCCCGTAATCTTCTGTAGACCGGTGAGGTTAGTCGCCTGCTGTCCGATGCACCAAGCAATTAGCAGTTTACGTTGAAATGCTTTGGCCGCCTTCGAGTCTTTCACAGCTCTACCTCGCGTTGGCTCAGCAGCTCATTGGACTCCGGTTCGTGACGATTGAGGCTGATGCGGTAGAGCGGGTAGCGCCCGGACTCCCGGCGATCGGCAAAAAAGCGCTGCAGGGCGTTTACTACGGTTGGAAACGCGAGCTGATCCCAAGGGATTTCGTCTTCGCTGAAGAGGCGTACCTCTGAAGATTCGCTTGTTGGGCCAAACTCAGGTTTGAGCAGGCGCGCGAGATAGAACATCTGGACCTGATTAACGTGCACGATGGATGTAATCGTGTACAGCGAGAGAATCTCAACGGTCGCTAAGGCCTCTTCCCAGGTCTCGCGCATGGCGCCCTGTTCAGTAGTCTCACCGTTCTCCAAGAAACCGGCAGGCAGGGTCCAGTAACCGAGGCGTGGCTCGATATCACGCTTACATAGCAGTACCTTATCTCCGTACACTGGCAGGCAGCCAGCGATAATGCGCGGATTGGAGTAGTGGATAAGCTCACAGACAGTACAGACGTGGCGGGGAAGATGGTCGCCTTCAGGGATGCGTAACTCAACCGAGTTGCCACACTCGCTACAGTAATTCATGGGTCAGTTCTTATTAGCTTGTTGTGATCCCATTTTAGGCAGGTGTATAGGCGACTCACAAGCCTAAATGCCTGTTTTTGAAGCTCAATGGGTGTAGGATTAACGGTATGTTAGATCAGCTTCAAACTCGACTTCAGCAGCACCGCCCTTGGCGACTCAGCAGTGACCTAAAGCCGCGCGCCGAAGCGGGGGTCATCTGTCTGCTGACAGATGAGCCTGAGCCGCAGGTGATCCTCACCCAGCGAGGCGGTAGCCTATCTACTCATGCCGGCGAGGTGGCTTTTCCAGGTGGAAAACGCGATCCAGAGGATGAGAATCTACTAGCAACGGCTCTGCGTGAAGCGCATGAAGAGGTGGGTGTTGAGCCAGGTCAGGTACAACTGCTAGGTGAGCTCAGCCAGATCTATTCTCTGCACAAGTTGGCCGTAACCCCCTTTGTAGGCGTGGTGAATCCTAACGTAGAGTTGCGCCCGAACCCGGGTGAGATAGCTGCGATTTTCAAAACACCGCTCAATTTTCTGCTTGATCTTGATAACGCGCGTATCGATAAATTTGCGATGGTCGATGGGCGCACGCGCTTTGTTCCCTCCTGGCAATACCAGCAGTACGAGATATGGGGGCTGACTGCTTGGGCGTTGGCAGAGTTGCTGAATGTCGGCTTGGATGCCGGTATTCCTACCCGACCGCGGCCGGAGCGCACTGCATGACTGAGGCGGTAAAACCTGTGCCCAACCCCTGCCTCGGTATCTGCCAGCTTGATGAGCGCGATCTCTGTATTGCGTGCATGCGCTCAGGTATGGAGATTGCCGAGTGGGGATTCTTTACCGAAGATGAAAAACGCGCCGTTTGGGCGCGTATTCGTGAGCGTGAAGCGGGTGAGCGTGACGCTTAATCGTCCTCGTCTCGCTCCAAAGCGATAACGCGAACAGTCTTAATCGTGTTGTCGCTGATCTGCAGTGTTTCCATCCGATAGTGCTCAAGCTGCATGCAGACATTAGCCTCCGGTAGTGACTCGAGTGTCTCCAGAATCAGGCCATTCAATGTCTTAGGGCCATCTGTAGGTAGATCCCAGTTGAGTGACTTGTTGATCTCTCGAATGTAGGCTTGACCATCAATAATGAAGCTGCCGTCATCCTGAGGGTGGATGTCCTGGTTGATCTGCGCTTCGTCGTGCGACATCTCGCCGACGATCTCTTCTAGAATGTCTTCGAGGGTCACAACCCCTTCAACATCTCCATACTCATCAACCACGATCCCGATACGGCGACTCTGCTTCTGGAAATTCAGAAGCTGTGTATGTAGTGGGGTGCTTTCGGGAACGAAGTAGGGCTCATGCACCACCGCAGTGATTGCCGCTTTGGTCAATTTACCCTGCTGGATAAGCTGCGCGAGGTTACGCATGTGCAGGACACCGCAGATCTGGTTGATATCACCCTCGTAGACCGGCAAACGTGTATGTCGGGTATGTGCCAACTGGTCTAGGATCTGCTCCATATCCTGATCGAGGTCGATCCCCTCAACTTCGTTGCGCGGAATCATGATGTCATTGACGGTCACGTCGTTGAGCTCAAGAACACCAAGCAGCATAGATTGGTTACGATCGGGAATCAGTGCGCCCGCTTCGTTCACAATTGTACGCAGCTCTTCAGTACTGAGGTTGTGGGCATCAGCGCCAGTTGTTTTGATGCCCAGTAGACGGAAAATGCCGTTAGTAATCATATTCACGGCAAATACCAGCGGGTAGAAGATCTTCAGTAGCACCACCAGAATATAGGAGGCGGGAAAAGCCACCTTTTCTGGGAACATTGCAGCCAGCGTTTTAGGTGTGACTTCTGCGAATATCAACACCACCAGCGTCAACGCACCGGTAGCGATAGCGATACCGGCATCACCCCAAATACGCACTGCAATCACGGTGGCGATAGCAGAGGCCAGAATATTAACGAAGTTATTCCCGATTAGAATCAGGCCAATGAGGCGATCGGGACGCTCCAGCAGGCGACTCGCATTGCGTGCGCCAGGGTGCTTGTTTTTCGCCATGTGTTTCAACCGGTAACGGTTGAGGGACATCATTCCGGTCTCTGAGCTAGAGAAGAAAGCGGAGCAAAGGATCAGAACGAAAAGAAGGATCGAGAGCGAGCTTATCGACGCGTCTTCCAATGTGGTAGGCCTGTGTTATGAATGAGAAGACATTCTCTGGACTCCGCTCAA
>JAYQBD010000144.1:0-4800 GCA_038137135.1 Oceanospirillaceae bacterium
TACTGGGCTACTGGGCTACTGGGCTACTGGGCCTGAGATCTTAATCGCTCACTAAAGTGAGCTCCTACAGTGGGCTTATACCTAACTTTATACACGGGGTTTGGATTGCTTTTCCTATCCACATCCCCTAGCCTCAGCACATGCATTTTATCCTGATCATTATTGGTGTGGTTCTGTTCATCTACTGGCGGTTTTTTCGGCCGCGTCAGCTTGAGGTGATCATTCTTTCGGTATTGGCGACTATCGCGACGATGACGCTGGTGGCAGTTGTTACTGATGATGTGAAGCTAGGCTTTATGTTTGTGTTGTCGATTATGGGGTGGAGTCGAGCTTTTCAACATCTGCTGCGTCAGAACTCACCGTTGGCGGTGAAGCTCAAACGCTTTTTAGGCCGTTAACTGAGGCCTTCCAAAACGCTTCAAATTCATCTGCTGGCATGGGTTTGCCGTAGAGGTAGCCCTGAGCGTTATGACAGCCCTCAGCTATAAGGAATGCTGCCTGCTCCGCCGTCTCTACACCTTCAGCAATAACTTCCATATCCAAACCGGTACCCAGCTCTACTATGGTTTTCGTCAGTGCCATATCGGCCTTGTCGTTGGGTAGCCCCCGAACAAACGACTGGTCGATTTTCAGTTTGTTCATTGGGAGGTCTTTGAGGTAGCTAAGCGAGGAGTAGCCTGTACCGAAGTCGTCAATCGCGATTGTGACTCCAAGTTCTCGCAAGGCTCGCAGTTGACTGATTGAGCGTTCGGAACGATCCATAACGAATCCCTCAGTTACCTCCAGCTCAATCTGTTTACTCTCCAGGCGGTACTGGCTCAGTAATGCGCCCAAACGTGTCACTAATCCTCCGCGGCTAAGTTGCAGTGAGGCAACGTTAAGCGCTAAATGATTTACGTTGAGACCCGATTGCTGCCAGCTACTCATCTGTCTGCAACCCTCCTCTAAAACCCAGTCACCGATCTCAACGATTAATCCTGACTCCTCTGCGATAGGGATGAAGCGCGCTGGGGATACAGTGCCGAGGACTTTGTGATTCCAGCGTATAAGGGCTTCAGCGCCGATAACTTCCCGGCGCTTCATATTGATCTGGGGTTGGTAGTAGAGAACCAACTCTTCTCGCTCTATTGCCTGACGAAGGTCATTTTCGAGGAGTAAGACTTCGAATGCTTTGCGCGTCATCTCCTCTGTGTAGAACTGATAGGTGTTGCGGCCCTGCGCTTTCGCGTGGAACATTGCGGCGTCTGCGTTGCGCATCAGTTCAGAGGGATTGGCACCATCCTCGGGGTAGACACAGATTCCCATGCTCGCCGTCATATTAACGATCTGGTCTGGCAGCTCGATCGGGGCAGCTAGCGCTCGTTGAATTCTCTCGGTCATGAAGCCAAGTTTAGCGATATCTTCGATATCCTCGAATAGCAGAACAAACTCGTCACCGCCAACTCTCGCGAGTGTATCGTCATCGCGAACTACGTGGCGCAGGTTATTTGCCACGTCCGCAATTAATTTATCGCCAACCGTATGGCCGTAGCTCTCGTTGATATGTTTAAAACGGTCCAAGTCCAACATCACTAGAGCGACCCGATTGCTGGTACGGTTAGCGTGGCGGATTGCCTGCTCAACGCGCTCAACCAGAAGGGCTCTATTTGGCAGGTCTGTAAGCGCATCGTAGTGGGTAAGGTGCTTCAACTTCTCTTGTGAGCTTTTTAGCTTCGAGATGTCGGAAAAGATGCCGACGTAGTGAGTCACCTCGCCCTGCTCGTTCTTAAGACTGTTTATAGTCAGAAGTTCGGGGAAAACCGCTCCGTTTTTTTTACGGTTCCAGATTTCGCCGGACCATCGGCCGCTCTCTTTGATGGTTTTCCACATCTCTTTGTAGAAACCGATTGTATGGCACCCGGATGAGAGAATCGCAGGCGTTTTGCCCACGGCATCCTGTTGTGAGAAACCGGTAATCTGGCGGAAAGCATCGTTGACCTGCACGATGCGCTTGTTGGCGTCGGTCAACATGATGCCCTCTGCCGTATTCTCAAATATCTCGGCAAAGAGTTCGATGCGTCTATTGAGTCGCTGCAGATCCGTAATATCGGTTAGGGTGATTAAATAACCCCGTTTATTGTGAGCTTCGTTCTGCAGTGTTTTGCATTGAAGCTCGAACTCCTCGCCGCGACCACTGGCTTGTATAACACTGTCTCCGTCTGAGACCAGCTCCCCAAGACGCTCGATCAGCGGTTGCACGTCGCTTTTCGCTAGTTCAGGCAGGTCCCTAAGTTTTTGGCAGCAGGCTTGGGGCTGGGTAAGGCCAAAATAGCTGTAGAAAGCCCGATTCGCCCTGCGAACACGAGAATCTGCATCGAGAATCAGGATCTGCTGCTCAGCTTGGTTTATCGCCTCCGTCCACTCAAATTCGGTATCTGCAAGGCGAGTCTCTATGTTTTTCTGTCCTGTGATATCGGTCACGATTGAGGTCAGTCCCATTAACTCCCCCTCGGCGTTGTAGCGATAACTCCAATCAATACGTACCCATATCGCTTCGCCTGTCTTGGTTAGATTATTTGCGATAATGGGTGAGGGGGTGGGTCGATCGGCGATGATGTGGGTCAGGTAGTCTCGCGTATCTGCCTTGTCTTGGTCAGTTACGCTGAAGTCCCAGATTTTGCGCCCTATTAACTCGCCTTTGGCATAGCCGAGTATGTTGCGATGTGCTTTGTTACTGAAGGTTATTCTTCCCTCTAGGTCATTTTCCTGTATCCCGTAGGGTAGTGCGTTCAAAATTGAGCTGAGGCGGCTCTCTTTGGCTTCAAGTTGAGCGCTAGCCGCTACAACCTCTGTTACGTCTTGGACGGTACCAACGGTCCGTAGCGGTGTACCGTCGTTTGCATAGGCTGTCATACCGCTCTCGTGAACATATTTGATTCGCCCGTCCGGCAACAACAAGCGATGGGTGAGGCCGTAAGGACGCCGCTCTTCAACCGATTCAGTAAAGGCCTGGTTAAGCAGTTCGCGATCTTGAGGATGGATCACTGCCAAGAAAGATTCGTATGAGGCGGGTGAAGTCAGTGGATCGAGCTCAAAGATTTTATAGACTTCCAGTGACCACCAAAGCGAATCTTCTACTAGGTCGAGTTCCCAACTCCCTACATGACTGAGCGCCTGAGTCTTCGCCAGATGAGCAAAGAGCTCCTCGCGACTTAACAGATGTTGCTTTTCAGGTCTGGGTTGAGCAGACATTAGGGCCTCAATTCAGGGAACGACCGGTTTATATCTTCGCTTTTTTCAGGGTTTTGTAACTTTAGTAGAGGCCCAACGAGCGTCAAATAGGCAGTCGTGACAGATAAGAAGCTTGTTACAGTTATTTGTAAAAAATTTAGCTAAACTACCGGTCCCCTAGAATCTGAGTTTGCTCTGTCACCTTTATGCCCCAACAAGAGAACCCACCTCGCCGACCCTACCTTGCTCGCGGAGCGGGTGTGATTCGTTGCGTGAGTTGTCACCTTCCACAGCAGAGCTGTATCTGTGAGTTTCGCAATCAGGTAAGCGCAGAGGTCGAGTTTGTTGTATTGATGCACCGCAATGAGACCTACAAGCCCACCAATACCGGGCGTTTAATTGAAGCAACGATCGCCAATACGCATGTTATTCAGTGGGTCTCCCGCTCTGACCCTGGAGAGCCGTTGGAAAGGCTGTTGGAGGATCCTGCATATCAACCGATACTGGTATTTCCACCAGGGGATGGTTATCGCGAACGGATGATCAAAACGCCTTTTGCGGCAGAGCAGGCGGGTAAGCCGCTGCTAATTTTACTTGATGGTACCTGGCGACAGGCGCGGCGGATGTTCCGTCTCTCGACCTACCTGCAGAATCTACCGGTGATCAGTTTAAATCAGGTGCGCAGCTCTACCTATGCTTTGCGTAAGGCGATTCATGAAGGTCAGTTGTGTACGGCCGAAGTTGCCGCAGCGCTGCTGCATCAATTGGGTGAAGATAGCGCAGGTGATGCATTAGAGACCTACTATCAGAAGTTTAATTCGCACTACATCGCTTCTCGCCGTCGTTGGGCCAAACGCGACTCAAATACCGGCGAAACCTACGATCTGTAAGAGCGATGTAGCGCACAGCGCTATTTCGCGAAATAAGCCCTTTGCGTATTACCCTTAAACGAACTGCACACACAAAAAAGCCCGGACAGTGCCGGGCCTCTTTTGCTTTCCGCTCAATTACTCAGCGGCGGCTTCAGCGTTTTCGCCTTCGCCCTGTTCCGCTTTGTGCTGCTCCATCAGCTGCTGCAGCTTCTGCTGGTAGAGTGCGTCAAAGTTAACCTGCTGCAGCATCAGAGCTGGGAAGCTCGCTTTAACTGCCAGGTTGTCGACTGCTTCACGTGCATACGGGAACAGTAGGTTTGGACAGTAAGCGCCCAGAGTGTGGTGCATCTGTGCAGGTTCGAAGCCTGAGATCATAAAGATTGCCGCCTGGTGAACTTCGATCAGGAATGCGGTCTCTTCACCCACTTTAACGTTGACTGTCAGAACTAGAGTGACCTCGTAGTGGTTCTCATCCAACTGCGCGTTCTTGGTGTTAACTTCGAGGTTAACAGCCGGAGCCCACTGCTGGTTGAAAATTGCAGGTGCGCCCGGACACTCTAGTGATGCATCTTTAAGGTAGATGCGCTTCATACCAAACTGTGGCTGTGGAGCCTGTGCTTCTTCTGACATTGTTCGTTCCTAAAACTTATCTTAGTTATTGTCGTTGCTGTTCTTCGCCAGCAATTCATCAAGTTGACCGCTACGCTCTAACGCGTAG
>JAYQBD010000145.1:0-4692 GCA_038137135.1 Oceanospirillaceae bacterium
CCCACATCCTCGCGGTGCGAGATCTCCGCCATACCGATCTCGTAGACGCGGCTCAGCAGGTTGTAGACGTTCTGCACCGATTCAATTTTCGGTAGACCCAGAGTACGCGCTAACTCCAGGTAGCGCATGGTGCCCCAAGGGTTCTCATTCGACAGACCAATTGAACGAATCTTGCCGCTCTTGATTAGCGTCTGTAGCGCCTCTAGTGTCTCTTGAATTGGCGTGTCATCGCTCTCGCGGTGACGGTAGCCGAGCTGACCAAAGATATTGGTGCTGCGCTCTGGCCAGTGCAGTTGGTAGAGATCGATGTACTCGGTCTGCATACGGCGCAGACTGTCGTCGACCGCCTGGGTTAGGTAATCGAGGTTATGCTTAGGGCCGCCGCGCAGGTAGTCCATGCTGGCGCCGGGGCCGGCTGCCTTAGTGGCGATTACCCAATCTTCACGGCGACCATTCTTTGCCAGCCAACTACCGATGATCTCTTCTGAGCGGCCAGCTGTTTCGGCAACCGGCGGTACCGGATACATCTCGGCGCAGTCCATAAAGTTGATGCCGTTATCGAGCGCATAGCTGATCTGCTCATGCCCTTCAGCCTCGGTATTCTGCTCGCCCCAGGTCATGGTGCCGAGGCAAAGCTTGGATACGGCGCGGCCGTTAATTGTGGTTAGCGACATGTTGGCTCTTCCTTAAACGGTATCTTGTTTGGGCTTAACTTTCTTACCCACTTGAATGGTTTTTCGGTTCGGCTCAGCTTCTGTCAGTGCGCTGCACTCGACACAGCTCTCCAGCGAGATCTCGGCCAGCGCCATATAAGCTTCGGTACCCGAGTGTTTCCAGGTCATCTCTTGCTCGCTTAGCGGGCGAGACACTTTTGCAGGAGTACCGAGGATCATCGATTCTGCCGGCATCTGATCGCCGGTTTTCACAAAGCTGTGGGCGCCAACAAAAGAGCGTGCGCCAATTTCAGCCTTGTCCATAATGGTTGCACCCATGCCGATCAGTGCGCCTGTACGAATAACACAGCCATGCAGTGTGGCACCGTGACCGATGTGGCCGTAGTCTTCAACGACAACAGTAATGTCCTGAAAACTGTGTACGACCACACAGTCCTGGATGTTAACACCCTCGCCTAAGTGGATGGGGCCAAAGTCGCCCCGTAGGCTCGCTAGAGGGCCGATATAGCACTTGGGCCCAATATGCACATCACCAATAATAACGGCGGTAGGGTGGACGTAGGCGCTAGGGTGTATAACGGGAGTTACTCCGGCGAGTCTGTAAATAGGCATAGATCAACAATCCGGTACTTTTTAATCGAAAGATGTAATATATTGCATATTCGCGCCAATGAGTAGAACTAATAACAAAGGTCCTTTATGAGTCTCGATGCCGCTCAATTCCCCTCGCTACTGCTGGAGCCACAGGGCTCTGTACTTCTGATCCGCTTCAATCGCCCGCGTGAGCTTAATGCCCTCTCAACCGATATGCTCGGCCAGATAGCCGGCGCTCTCGTGCAGGCGGATGCTGATCCTGAGGTGAAGGTGAGTGTTTTGACAGGTGGTCAGCGTGCCTTTGCAGCGGGCGCCGATATTGACGAGTTACAACGCAAAACCGGCGCAATGGTTGCCACTGATCCGCGCAATGAGCACTGGGCAGCAATCCGAAATCTGAATAAACCGGTTATTGGTGCCGTGAATGGTTTCTGTTTGGGTGGCGGCAATGAGTTGGCGATGCTGTGCGACTTCCTCCTAGCTGGCACCAATGCTCAATTCGGCCAGCCCGAGATCAATCTCGGAATTTTGCCAGGTGCCGGTGGAACCCAGCGTCTGGCCGCACTGGCCGGTAAAGGGATGGCGATGCGCTGGATCCTCACCGGTGAGTTTATTGACGCACAGCAGGCATTGAGTATTGGGTTGGTGACTGAGGTGTGCGAGCCCGAGCTGACTGAGGAGCGCGCCTTAGCATTAGCGCAGATGATCTGTAAGAAGGCTCCATTGGCGATTACCGAAATAAAACAAGCGATCAAAGCGGCAACTGACACTCCGCTGGACGCGGGGCTTGCGGTTGAGCGTGAAGCCTTTGCGCGCTTGTTGGACTCTGAAGATAAACTTGAGGGGATCGCTGCGTTTAAAGAGAAGCGCGGGGCGAATTTCACCGGGAAGTAGTGGATGGAACTATTGTGCATTGACATGAATCACTAAAGCGCACTATAAATCATATTATAATTTATTTGAGGATGAGACATGAGCGTTGAGCGTCTGCATGAAGTGCTGCAGCCCGTGACCGAATGGCTAGCCGATAAGGCGATCGGTTCTGAACTAACCGAGGATCTAAACGCGAGTTTTTCTGCTGGCAGTGATTGGTATCAAGAGGTGCTATCGCTTTGTCAGCAGGGGGCTGCTGAGGGGTGGGTTTGTCAGTATGAGGCCGGCGGCATTAAGTATGGGCGCGTGTTCAAGCCGAGCGCTGAGCTAAACAACTTCTCAGTTGATATCGTGCTAATGAAAGATGTAGTCGGTCCGCATCACGCCCATCCTCAAGGCGAAGTCGATCTGGTGCTGCCTCTGACTGCAGGCGCAGCCTTTGACGGTACATCGGAAGGTTGGAAGGTCTATCCGCCAGAGAGTGCGCATAAGCCGACCGTTACAGGTGGAGAGGCCTACGTAATCTATTTCCTGCCCAACGGAGAGATTAAATTCACCCGCTAGGGCGTGCACACAGAACAAACGAACAGAGTAAGAATCGAACCCCTTAGAATTACTCAGTCTTAAGAATTACATAGAAAGTAACGACCTATATAACAATAAATAGGACACGAGAGATGAACCAGAATCTAAGCAGCGCTGATCACAGCGTCGTGCCTCCTCAGATCACCATTCCACGTCAGTACAACGCCGCGCGTGACCTTATGGGTCGCAACCTCGAGGCGGGGCGTGGAGATAAAACCGCATACATCGACGACCAAGGTAGCATCACCTATGCGCAGCTCGACGCGCGTTCGAGCGCGTTTGGCTCCAGGCTCAACAGCCTGGGTCTGCAGCAGGAGCAGCGACTTTTCCTCTGTGTGCTCGACTGCATCGATTGGCCAGTGGCTTTCCTCGGCTCGATCAAAGCAGGTGTAGTTCCGGTGGCCGCCAATACACTGCTGACGCCGAAAGACTACGCCTACATGCTCAGCGATAGCCGCGCCAAAGTGGCTGTGGTATCGCCAACGCATCTGGAGATGTTTTTAGAGCTGCGCAACGAAATCCCATCGCTTGAGACGATTGTTGTAGCAGGCAGCGAGCGTGATGGCGCCGATCTCACGGTGGCAGAGTTAGAGCAGGGCGGTGATCGCGCGTTTGTGGGGGCTGATACCACCTGTGATGACCCCTGTTTTTGGCTCTACTCGTCGGGCTCCACCGGTGCTCCGAAAGGCACTGTGCACATTCAATCGAGCATCATTCAGACAGCTGAACTTTTCGGTACGCAGGTCTTGGAGATGTCCGATAAGGATGTGATCTTTTCTGCCGCTAAACTGTTCTTTGCCTACGGTTTGGGTAATGGACTGAGCTTCCCAATTGCTGTGGGTGCGACCACCATATTGATGGCAGAGCGTCCCACACCCGATGCTGTCTATAAGCGCTTGGTGGATCATCAGCCAACCGTATTCTGCGGTGTACCAACTTTGTACGCGGGCATGTTGGCGGCGCCTAACAAGCCGTATAAAGAACAACTTGCGGTGCGTGTCGGTACCTCCGCGGGTGAAGCGCTGCCAGAAGAGCTACAGACCCGTTGGCGTGAAGCCTTTGGTACCGAAATTATCGATGGCATCGGTTCTACTGAGATGCTGCACATCTTCCTATCTAACCGACTCGATGATGTGGCGCCGGGCACTACCGGTAAGCCAGTACCGGGCTATGAAGTGAAGTTGATTGATGCTGAGGGTAACGAGGTCCCTCAGGGAGAGATCGGTGACCTGATTATCAAAGGCCCAAGCAGCGCAATCATGTACTGGAATAACCGTCTTAAGTCGGTCGCGACCTTCCGCGGTGAGTGGACTTTCAGCGGCGATAAGTACCTGGTGAACGAACAGGGTTACTACGTCTATGCAGGTCGCTCTGATGACATGCTCAAAGTGAGCGGCATCTATGTGTCACCTGCTGAGGTCGAGGCGACTCTTATCAAACACGAAGCCGTGCTTGAGGCAGCGGTTGTCGGTGCAGCTGATGAAAATGAGCTGATCAAACCTAAGGCGTTTATCGTGCTGCAGCAGGGTGTTAGCGGTGATGATGCACTGCGCGCGCAGCTCAAGGATTTCGTTAAGGCGAATCTGGCACCACACAAATACCCTCGTTGGTTTGAGTTTGTAGAGGATCTGCCAAAGACTGCGACAGGTAAAATACAGCGCTTCAAACTGCGTGCCTGATTGTTACTCAGTTGAGAACAGATAATGACTCAATTTCTAACAGTCAAAGGGGCTCTACTTGAAGTAGAAACCTTCAAGGCAGAGTCCGGTCGTGCTGCGGATACCGCATTGGTGTTGCTGCATGAAGGTCTGGGTTGCATTGCGCTATGGAAAGACTTTCCGCAACGCCTTGCTGATAAGACCGGTTTGGATGTGGTTGCCTACAGCCGTATGGGCTATGGCAACTCCTCGCCAGTCGAGACGCCACGCCCGCTAAATTACATGCAGATTGAGGGAGAGGATTGGGT
>JAYQBD010000146.1:0-4682 GCA_038137135.1 Oceanospirillaceae bacterium
GCAATGGTTCACGGTGGTCCATTCCCAGCAACCTCTGATGCGCGTACAACCTCAGTCGGTAGCGCTGCAATCAACCGCTTCCTGCGTCCTGTCTGCTACCAGGATTTCCCGGCTGAACTTATGGCTGATGCGATTCAGGACAGCAACCCTCTAGGGCTACGTCGCCTGATGGATGGAAGCAATACGCTAGCCTGATCCGAAACCTGCAATCTCAGCCAAAGCCGCGCAGACTTGCGCGGTTTTTTATTTCGGATTTGAGCAACGATATGCTCTAATTCCGATGACCTAGTGTTAACGCTCCAGAATTAGGACCACCTCGTGTTAGATATGCTATTTTTGCTGGCAGCCGGACTGATAGGTGGCGTTATAAACTCCATCGCGGGTGGCGGTTCATTCATCACCTTTCCTGCTCTTCTGATGGTGGGAGTACCACCGATAGCTGCAAATGCGAGCAACACGTTTGCGGCCTGCGCAGGTTACATCTCGGGGACCTGGGCACTGCGCTCTGAGATCAAAACACCCCGCAGACGTCTGATTTTCCTATCGCTCTTGTCAGCACTCGGCGGAGGTTTGGGGGCCTACCTGCTCACCTTGACCGATGACAGCGGTTTCGAAGCAGCCATTCCCTGGCTACTGCTATTTGCCACGGTTGTTTTTGCTTTTGGGTCACAACTCAACCAAGCGCTTCAAACCTGGAGCCAGAAGCGGCCGCATCTCGGCTTGATCCACCTAGTATTGATGCAACTTATGTTTGTAGCCGTATCGATTTATGGTGGCTTCTTCAATGCTGGGTTAGGAATTATTATCCTCAGTTACCTGAGTCTGGCCGGTCACACGCAGATTAACGAGATGAACGGTCTCAAACTGCTCTTCTCGACTACAATTTCACTCTGCGCAATTTTACTGTTTCTGTTCAAAGGTCTAATCGTTTGGCAGGAGACGATGGCTGTCTTGGTGGGGACTTTGATTGGTGGGTATCTGGCTGGTCATCTCTCGAAGCGGTTGCCACAAGAGATCGTTAGACGCGCTATTCTGATCGCGAGCATAGGTATCACTGGCTACTTTTTCATTACTGGCTAGACATAGCCGAAGTATTTCAAAACCATCAATCCCGTGGGAACAGTCACAACGGAACCCAGCGTCGCCAACACCACGATAGTCGCAGCCAGACCATGATTTCCCTGCGCGGCACGAACCATAACAACGCTGGCTGCAGCTGTTGGGCTCGCCATAAAGAGTACCAGCGCACCTAGCACCATTCCCTCAACGCCCATAGCGATCAGCACTACCGCGCTGATCCCGGGTATCCAGATCAGTTTCACCAGGGCCGCCGACAGGGCTACTCCGCCAGAGACTCTAACGCTACTCAGACTCAAGCTCGCACCCACACAAATGAGCCCGAGCGTGAGGGTTAACGAACCGAAACTCGTAAGACTCGTCTCAATCCAAGGTGAGAAGCGTATTCCCAGCAAATTGAGCGCGATCCCGACAATGACTGACAGTATCAATGGGTTTTTTACGATGTCGAGTGTGAACTGAACCGGCTTTAACTTGAGGGAACTACTGTAATAGCTCAGAACAAAGATCGACATGATATTGAAAATAAATGCATGTAGGGCAAGTAAAAAACTCGCTATGCCTAAGCCCGCCTCGCCGTACTGATTAACAACAAGCGCTAAACCCACCATACCACAGTTGTGACGAAACGCCCCTTGGACATAGACGCCTCGATCAGCTCGAGGTTCAACCCGAAGGCGCGCCCAAACCCAAATCAAGCCAAAACTCACCACCGAAAACAGCGTAAAAAGGATACCCGCCTGAACATCAAATGCAGTACTGATGTCAGTCTTCATCAGTCCGACAGCGATCATAACCGGCATAGTCGCTCGAAAAACGAGGTTAGACGCCTGCTGAACGAAAACTTCATTGATGAGTTTCGTGCGCCGCAAAACCAGGCCCAGAAGAACGAGCACAAACACAGGACCGGTTACATTGAGAACCTGACTAAATAACTGACTAAATTGCACAGCAGCTCCTCAGCCTAACTCGACGGATGTAGAACGTTCTCAATGAGCATTCAGCGCCAAAGTACGCGCTATCTGAGCAGCTGTACGCTCCAGATTTGCCGCGGCCTCAGCCATCGCCTCATCCAAAGTACAGACGCCAGGAACGACAGTGAACAGCGCATCGATACCGACCTTGTGCACACCCTCAGCGCCCGCGCCAATCGAGCCACACAGAGCAATCACAGGTAGATCATGACGTTTAGCCCAGCGCGCAACCCCTACAGGGGTTTTACCGCTCAGGCTCTGGCCATCCACTCGCCCTTCTCCGGTAATTACCAGATCAGCCCCCTGCAACTGCTCGTCGAAACAAACAGCTTCAAGAACGAGGTCGATCCCCGGCGCCATGCGCGCATTCAAAAACTGTACTAAGGCATAGCCTAGACCGCCCGCAGCGCCAGCACCGGCAACCTCACGACAATCTCTACCCAGTAGTTTGGCGCTGATATCCGCAAGATTAGCCAACGCTGCATCGAGTTGCTCTACCTGCTCGGGCGTAGCCCCTTTTTGCGGGCCGAAGATCGCTGATGCACCGCGCGCACCCAGCAAGGGATTATCAACATCACAGGCCACCAGAAACTCCGTCTCTGCGACCCGGCTATCCATCTGACTAAGATCGATACTCGCTAAGCGTGCGAGTGCGGCTCCGCCGGCCTCCAACACCTCGCCCTTAGCGTCCAAAAAGCGCGCGCCTAGCGCACTTAACAGCCCCATACCACCATCATTGGTTGCGCTGCCACCCAGGCCGAGAATTATGCGACGTACGCCGCGCTCAAGTGCGGCCAAAATAAGTTCGCCGGTGCCGTAGGTCGTTGCACGCAGGGCATCCCTTTGAGCTGAACTAATCTTGTCCAAACCCGATGCAGCCGCTGTCTCAACAACCGCGGTCAACGCCGTGTTTGGCTGTTCGCCTAGCAATCCCCAGATCGCATTCAAGGGTTCGCCGAGAGGACCGCGTACAGACTCAGAAATCTGCACACCCGCAGTCGCAGCAACTAGGGCCTCGGTTGTGCCTTCGCCACCATCCGCTACCGGAACACAAACCGTATGAATCTCAGGAAAGATGGATTGGAAGCCGCGTTCGATGGCAAATGCGACCTGCTGCGCATCCAGACTCTCTTTGAACGAGTCTGGGGCGATGACTAATTTCATATTGGGTCTCTACGAGGATCGACAGAACAGTTAGCTATAGCTTACACCCCTGTTCCCCGACCGTCAGTAGCTCCAGTAACGAAATTAAACGGCCGCTGTTTCGCTGTTCTGGTAGTAGGTGGCGATGTTAGCCAGCACCTGCTGACATAAGTGTTGCGCACGCTCGATATCATCTGCTTCAACGTAGCAGCGCAGCTCTGGAGCGTTACCCGAGGGGCGCAGGTGGACGATTTCTCCACTGGCAAAGGTTGTGCGCACGCCGTCTGTCGTGTCGACGGACTCAACCGTACCAAGATCCAATTGAATCAGCTCAGTGAGTGCCAAATCTCCGGCGGTCAATTCAGCAACCCGCTCCAAACTCCACGCAGTCGGTATGCCCGGAATCCGATCGCTGGCAGTAAAGCGCGCCGGTAGGCTGGATAAGAGTGAACTGATTGGCGTGCCTGACGCTTTAGCTAAGGCTATTAACGCCAGCATTGGCAATACTGCGTCACGCGTCGGCAGCGCTCTTAGCAGAGAGCTCTCTCGCTGAATATCGCTACCCAACAAGAAACCGCCATTCGCTTCATACCCGGCGACCTGGCCACTGGCCTCTGCCATACCTGCCAGTACGTAGGGCGAGCCAATTCGCGTTCGCGACGTATTGGCAAACCAGTTAGAGCGCTCAAGTAGGGTGTTGCTGCTGACCGGTGTGACAACTGTATCGACACCGAGGGCACGGGCACAGAGCACGCCGACAACATCGCCGCGCAGCCAATTACCCTGCTCGTCACCTATCAGGGGGCGGTCCGCGTCACCATCAGTCGAAACAATCAGATCAAAACGGTGTTCATTAGCCCAGCTCCGCGCCTGTTCAATATCCTCAGGGCGAACCGCCTCGGTATCGATAGGTACAAAACTATCTGAGCGCCCCAGCGGAAGAACTTCAGCACCCAACTGAGTAAAGAGTTCAGTCAACAGGTCGCGTCCTACGCCTGAGTGTTGGTAAATAGCGATACGCATTCCGGCGCACAGGTCAGAAGCGAAAAACTCTGTGTAGCGTTGCAAGTAGGCCACTCCCGCTTGGCTGTCCAACAACGGCAGAGGGGCCAGCAACAGTTCGTCCGATACCTGGATTTCTGCCGCTAAAATTGCCTGTTCATCGGCTTTAGTGATCTCACCTTCGGCACGATAGAACTTAATACCGTTGCGGTCGAAGGGGATATGACTGCCTGTGACGACGATTGCCGGAGCACCCTGCTGCATCGCATAGTAGGCGATCGCTGGCGTCGGTAGTGCGCCCACGTAGATCACCTCTATACCCAGATCAATACAGGCCTGAGCGCAGGCTTGAGTTATTTGCGGACTGGATGGCCGCAGATCGTGTCCGATGACCATCTTCGAGGGTTTGTCGATCGCTCCAATAAACGCCTGGGCATAGGCGTAGCAGATGGAATCTGTCAGATCACTGACCAATCCACGTACTCC
>JAYQBD010000147.1:0-4659 GCA_038137135.1 Oceanospirillaceae bacterium
GCCTAAGATCGGTGCTTACCTAAAAGATGGTCTAGGTGTTAAAAACATCGCGGTTATCTGGGCGAACACTGAGTTTGGTAAAGGTGGTCACGATGCATTCGTAAAAGTTGCCGGCAACTCAGGTATCAACGTTGCTGTAGACCTACCTACTGAACAGGCACAGGTTGACTTCGCGGCAGACGTTGCAAAAATCAAATCTTCAGGCGTTGATGCAGTGTTTGCATACATGACTGAGGAAGAGTCTGCTCGTTTCCTTATTGAAGCCGCTAAACAGGGTCTAAGTATGCCTATCGCTGGCGACACTGTACTGATCTCTCAGAAAGTTATCGACCTGGCTGGTGGCGCAGCAGATGGCGCGTTCGGTCACGTAGGTCTGACTGCTGAGGCTCCAGTACCAGCGATCAAAGAGATGGCAGCTAAGTTCGAAGCAAAATACGGCTACGGTGCTGACCACAACGCGATCAAAGGCTACCTCGGTGCCTACGCCGTTAAATATGTAACTGAAATGATCGGTGAATTCGACCAAGAGAAATTCGCTGACAAGATGCACGGTCTGTGTCTTGACGCTGCAACCTACCCAGGTGTCCTAATGGACGTCTGCTGGGATGACAGCGGTGAAATGTCACGCGGCAGCTTCCTGGTTGAAGTTGTAGATGGTAAGCAGCAGATCACTAAAGTACTTCCTGCTAACTAATCTGCGACGCGTTACAGCGGGCCCCTCGCGGGGCCCGTTCTGTTATTCAAGCACGCCACACCTTTTTTGCACGGTAATTTCTCATGGTTGAGTTCATACAGATAATCGTATCTGGTCTCTCAGCAGGCGCAATTTACGCTCTCGCGGCTGTTGGTTTTACCCTCCTCTGGCAAGCATCCCAAACAATCAACTTCGCCCAAGGGGAGTTTGTCATGATCCCCGCTTTTATAGTGCTGGCTCTGATGACTAAATTGGGTCTGCCGATGTGGATCGCCTTCGCGCTCGGTGTGGTGCTGTCTATTCTTCTGCTCGGCGCTATCTTCAAAAAGCTGATCGTCGAGCCAATGCTTTCGCACGGTGTGCTACCGCTGGTTATTACGACCATTGCGCTGGGCATACTACTGAAAGAGGCGGCCAAAGAGTTCTACTCACCGCTAGGCCAGCCCTTCCCTACTATGTTTTCGCATGATGTCGTTTCAATCTTTGGCGCAGCCATCTCGATTGGCGATATCGTGAACTTTGCCATCGCAATCGGCACCATCATTGCGTTGCAGCTCTTCCTCAATCGAACCCAGACAGGTCGCTGTATGCAAGCGACAGCACAGAGCCCTGAAGTGGCTCAAATTCTAGGTGTCGATATCAAGAAGATGATCATGTACACCTTCCTGATCAATGGCGCCTTGGCAGCTATTGCGTCACTCCTGATCACACCAGTTTATCTGGCTAAGTTCTCCAACGGCGAGGTTCTCGGCCTCGTAGCATTTACTGCAGCCATTGTTGGCGGGTTCAACCAGATCAAAGGTGCCCTAGTTGGCGGCCTGATCATCGGCGTGGTGGATAACCTCTCTGCCGCTTACTTCTCAGCAGAGTATCGCCAAGCGGTGCCACTAGTACTGCTTATTCTGATAATCATGTTGCGTCCTCAAGGCATCATGGGTGAGTCCGAGGGCCGTACAGTATGAAGAAGCACATCATATTTTTTGCGATATTTACCGCACTACTCATTGTTGCTCCGTTGGGTCAGGGCAACTACATCATCTATCTACTCGCTTCGTGGCTGGTCTTCTCGATCGCTGCGATGGGTCTAAACCTGACGCTGGGCTACGCCGGACAGGTTTCTCTAGCGCAGGCTGCCTTCATGGGTATAGGCGCATACATCGCCTCGCTATTGACGCTACCGCCTGCAGATTCAGGTATTGGCGGTCTGGGCATGCATTGGCTGGTCGCAGCCCCAATAGCGATGGTTGTGACCTTCTTTATTGGTTTGTTGCTCGGCTACCCTGCATTGCGAGTGCAGCACCACTTCCTCGCCTTTGTGACGCTTGCCTTCAACGGTCTCGTCTTCCTGGTTCTGCGTAACGAGGATTGGCTGACCGGCGGTTCGTTCGGCCTCATGGGCATGCCAAGGCCTGAGATTTTCGGCATCAAGACGATGAAGAACCTCCCCTTCTACTACTTCGTGTTGATCATTTTCGTACTCTCGGCCGCTGTCTTCGCATGGATTATCAACTCACCTTGGGGACGTGCATTTAAAGGTCTGCGTGAGAACGCCGTGCGTGCATCAAGCTTGGGCGTGGATACCACCAAGATTACCCTACTCGCCTTTGCTATCGGCTCCGCCTTTGCAGGCCTCGCCGGTGCATTGATGGCGCCACTGGTGCAGTTTGTCGATCCAGACTCGTTCAACCTAGTCTTGTCACTCAAGCTTCTACTGATGGTGGTTGTGGGTGGAGCCGGTTTCTTCTACGGGCCGATCCTTGGCGCAGCGATTGTTCTGATCTTGCCGGAATTCCTTCGCTTTACAGAGGGTTACTACCTGATGATTTACGCGATTCTGGTTATCGTGCTGATGGTCTACTCGCCGTCAGGCCTGATTGGCTTTGCCAAGAAAACAACAGAACGCTTTAGCTCCAAGAAGCAGCAGCGCAAAGATTTTGAACAAGGAGCACAGCTATGAGTTCAGCAGTTCTCTCTGTTAAAAATATCAGCAAGCACTTCGGCGGCATCAAGGCCGTACAGGACGTCTCGTTCGAAGTGGCTGAGGGTGAAGTGCTGGGTCTGATAGGACCCAACGGTTCGGGTAAATCTACCCTGTTCAACTGTGTACTGGGGCAATACAGCCCGACAAGCGGTAGCGTTGAAATCAATGGTCATGATGTGACCGGTTTACCGCCGTCTAAGCTCAATAAGGAGGGTGTCGCTCGTACCTTCCAGCAGCTCTCGGTCTTCCCGAATATGACGGTACTTGAGAACGTGATTCTGGCCGGCCAGGAACACCAGGGTACGATGATGTCGCGCCTCTTTGGCCCAAGCGATGCAGGGCTAACTGAGACCGCAAAGCAGATGATCGAATTCTTCCGTCTGAGCCACCTCACAGAGGAGCTCGCCGGTTCGCTCTCCTACGGGCAGCAGAAACTGCTGGATGCGGCGATGGCATTTATGGGCGGCCCTCGTCTAGTGCTACTGGATGAGCCAGCAGGCGGTGTAAACCTAACCATGCTTGGCAACCTTAAAGAGCGTCTGATCGCCTACAACAAGACACACAACACCACCTTTGTGGTTATCGAACACAACATGGAGTTTGTGATGTCGCTCTGTACTCGAATCATTGTACTGGCTGAAGGGCAGATTATCGCCGAGGGTACACCCGACGAAATCCGCAACAATCAGCAAGTCATCGACGCCTACCTGGGAGGTTAAGCATGTTAGAAATTAAAGACCTCTACGGCGGCTACGGTAAAACCACGATCCTTAACGGTACCAACTGTGAGATCGAGAAAGCATCAATCACCACCGTTATTGGTCCCAACGGTGCTGGCAAGTCGACCCTGTTTAAAGCGATCTTCGGCCTGCTGAACATCCACTCCGGTGAGATCAAACTCAATGGCGAAAATGTCGTTGGTCTCACGCCAAAAGAGTTGATTAACAAAGGCGTGACCTACGTACCACAGGGGCGCAACGTGGTACCGCAACTCTCGGTCTACCACAACCTCGAGATGGGTGGGATCACCTCACCTGATCAGGCACACGTGCGCCAGCGCATCGAGCAGGTGATGGACCAGTTCCCGATTCTGCGCGAGTTCAAGGACCGCAAAGCGATTGAGCTCTCGGGAGGCCAGCAGAAGCAGCTAGAGGTAGCACGCGCCCTTCTCCTCGATCCAAAGCTGATGTTGATCGACGAGCCCTCTATCGGCCTCTCCCCAAACCTAGTTCAGGGTGTCTTCGAAACACTGCAGAAGCTGCGTGATGAAGGCGTCACCATACTAATGGTAGAGCAGAACGCTAAGTCTGCTCTCGCGATCTCTGATTATGGTTTGGTACTTGAGTTGGGTCAGACCCGCATGCATGACAAAGCGGACACGCTGCTAAATGACCCTCGCGTCGGGAAGCTCTTCTTGGGTGGTCATATGGACGAGGAGGAGTAATCCTCTAAGAGGTCGACTGAGCTCTATTAAGGGAAGCGAAACAGCTTACCCTCTCTATTGCGGTCACTACTCGACTAAGGCAACCTAATACTAGCGATTATGATCCTGCGGAGCCTTCAGACAGAATGAGAGAGATTACCCTGCGCCAAATAGAAGTTATCCGCGCAGTTATGCTTCGCGGGACAATTAACGGCGCGGCAGATCACCTAAACGTCTCAGCCCCCGGTATTAGCCGAATAATTAAGCACGCTGAAAGTAGTCTCGGTCTGCGACTGTTCGAACGCAAAGGTGGCTACTTTGTGCCGTCAAATGAAGCCCGACTATTTTTCGATCAGATTCGGGAAGTCTATAAAAACATCGAAAATCTTCAGACGGTTTTAGGCTCGCTAAAACAAGGGTCTGCCGTGTCTCTCAAATTTGCTTCAGCGCCCTCAGTAGGTACCTTTCTAACACCCAAGACTGTGGGCCAGATTCGCAAAATCTATCCCGAACTCTACATCGATATAAACATCGTTAAATATGAAGAGGCGATCGACTACG
>JAYQBD010000148.1:0-4629 GCA_038137135.1 Oceanospirillaceae bacterium
CCCGTAGTTGTCGTTAACCTGTTTAAATCGGTCAATATCCAACATCAACAAAGTACTTGTGGTCTGATCGAGCTGTCGCTTCAAACGCGAGAACTCCTGTACAGCAAGACGTTCCCACCCCTCACGATTAAGGCAGCCAGTTAAACCATCCAGATCGGCCCGCTTGGCAATTTATGCGAGTTTCTGATTCTCAAGTTCAAAGCGTGAAAGATGCTGCGCCATCCACAGGTTGCCAGCACTCGATATCGAGAACAGTGTACGGGGACTGGTTGAGTTGCATGATCTTCTCTATCTTAAACAAAAAGAGCGCAATAACTGCATATGTACTCTCCGAGTCTCCTGTCGATGCCGTGCTCTGTCGGTAATAAGATTTACTCAGCTTAGTCTAAAATTGTGCTTTCGCGAGCGCAGAATCGCGCTATGCTTGATACAAATCACAAAAGGGAGAGTTCAGATGAAACTCAATGTTGGCGGTATCGATAAAATTCTACGCGTTATTCTGGGTGTAGCGCTGATCGCGGCTGCGGCAACCGGTGCGCTGCCTGTGTGGGGTTACATTGGCATCGTGCCGCTGGTGACCGGTCTAGTGAACTTCTGCCCGCTCTACACGGTGCTCGGTTTTAGCTCACGCAAAGGGTAAATGTAGGTCGCCTCTTGAGGCGACACACTGTGGGAGCGATCTGCGGCACCAGCCGTAGGTTCGCGACCTTGGAGTAGATGTCGGGTCGACACCCGACCTACCATCAATCTAGGTCGCCTCTTGAGGCGACATCTGGCCTTTGTAGCGACCCTAAACAGCCTGCCCGCAGCAAAACCCGCTGGCCCAAGCCCACTGGAAGTTATGCCCACCCAGGTGGCCAGTAACATCTAGACACTCCCCTATAAAGAAGAGCCCCGGCGCCTTTTTAGCTTCGAACGTCCTCTGTGAGACCTCATTCGTCTCTATACCACCGATGGTAACCTCGGCCGTGCGGTAACCCTCAGTCCCTGAGGGTTTAACCTGCCAGTGTTTAAACGCTCTCGCGATCTCATCGATGCGTTCGTTGCTTAACTGAGTGAGCTCGCCCGATAGCTGCCAAATTTCGCACAGAACCTGTGCCGTTCGTTTACTCATATGTTCGCTTAGGCTGCGCTCGAGGCTCCAACGCGGATGCTCGCCGCGCTGATTTTTCAACAGCTCAGCCAGATCCAGATCCGGTAGAAGATCGATCTCAACAGTCGACCCCGGTGCCCAGTACGAGGAGATCTGCAGCACAGACGGCCCACTAATACCGCGGTGAGTAAACAGAATCGGCTCTTTAAAGCTCATACCGTTGCAGCTCACTCTGGCCGGCTGCGCCACACCCGAGAGCTCTTTCAGTGGTGTCAGCAGGTCGGGTTGCAACGTAAACGGAACTAGCGCAGCGCGTCGATCGGTGACAGCCATGCCAAAGCGCTCGGCTAACTCATAGGCAAAACCGGTTGCCCCACCGTTGGGGATAGAGAGACCACCGGTGGCAATCACTAGCGATTCACAATCAACAACGCCGCGTGCTGTGGCCACTTTGTAGCCAGACGCCTGCGGATCAACCTGTTCAATCGCACAGCCGATCTCAAGCTGCACGCCCGCCCAATCCGCCTCTGTCAGCAGCATCTGAAGAATCTCTTTCGAAGAGACATCGCAAAACAGCTGCCCCGGTGTCTTCTCGTGATAGTCGATACCGTGACGATCGACCATATCGACAAAATCCTGCGGCTTATAACGGCTCAACGCGGACTTACAAAAGTGTGGATTAGACGAGAGAAAGTTAGCCGGTGTTGAGAACATATGAGTGAAGTTACAGCGCCCGCCACCCGACATCAGGATTTTGCGACCGGCCTTATTGGAGTGCTCCAATAGCAGCACCGAGCGCCCACGGTAACCGGCCGTGATTGCGCACATCAGCCCCGAGGCGCCAGCACCAATAACAACAACATCAACCTGTTGCGGCAGACTGCTCATGCTTGCTACTTATACCTGTTCGGCGCTGTCGTCGCTGTTGCTCTGTTCCTGATCCCGCTTCTGCGCGTTGAGCTTGCGGATCTTATCGGCCAAACGTCCGCCACTGCGCTCTCCTCGGCGACCCGCTTCGGTATCGCGCTCAATGGCAGACTTAGTCGGTTTAGCTTTGATGCGTTTCTGCTCCACCGACTGATGCTTTTTCTTCTTCGCCATTGCGCGCTGTTTGCGGCTTTCATAGCTATCCGGATCGGCCAGACGCTCCTGTTTTTTGGGCGTCTTGTCCAGCACGATCTTGTTCGCCATACGGCGCTGTTTCTTTAAACGTGTCATATTAAATCTCTACCTAAAACCTTAGCGCTGGCGCTTATCAGATTGTTTTTCAGACTGCTTAAGCGCAGCTTCTGCAGCAGCAGCTTCTGCCTCAGCGGCAGCGATTTCTGCCGCGATGCGGTCTTTCTCGCGCCACTCCTCGACCTGTTCAAAGCTGATACGGCCCAACTTACCCGAGCGCATTTCGTTCATCAGGATCTCTGCCGCTTTGTGAATATCGACAACTCCGCCAGCACGCAAACAGCCGCGCTTACGGCCAATCGCGTCCAACAACTTTTCACCGGTTTCGGGCATCGCTTTGAGCTTGTAGCGCTCCTGAAGTCGCTCTGGATACGCGTTTAGAATAAAACTCGCCCCGTACACTGCAACCATTTCGTAATCGATCGCTGTATCCTTGATAGCGCCACTAACCGCCAATCTGTAACCCGAGTCCTGATCCTCGATCTTCGGCCAGAGAATCCCGGGCGTATCCGAAAGCACCATCCCCTGAAACTCGGAGTAGCGTTTGTTTGCCTTGGTTACGGCGGGTTCATTACCCACCTTGGCGATCTTGCGTCCCAGCAGCGCGTTAATCAGCGTTGATTTGCCGACATTGGGAATACCCATAATCATCGCCCGCACAGGACGATCTTTATCGGCGCGGGCTGGCACAGCCTGCTTACAATGCTGAGGAATACGTTTAACAGCCGCTTTATCCGCGGTAGTCAGGGCAATCGCCGTAACCTCTGGCTGGGCATTGAACTCATCCAACCAGCTCTGCGTCACCTCCGGGTCAGCAAGATCGGCTTTGTTGAGTAACTTCAGTACCGGCTTGCCGCGACGCAGTTGCTCTACCAGCGGGTTCTCACTAGAGCGCGGCAAACGCGCATCCAGCACCTCAATAACTATATCGACCTCAGCAATCAGCTCAGCAATCTCTTTGCGAGCCTTGTGCATATGTCCGGGGAACCAGTTAATCCGTTCCATAACTAACCTGAAAAATAATCCAGCGCGCAGTATACCAGCTCAGCCGGTGCGAGACTTCTGATCTATACTCATTTTATCAACCCCGATGGAACAGACTCATGACCGCTGCAAACTCCCAGGTACTGCTTGTTCGCCAACCCATCTTCGACCATGAGCAACGCGTTGTCGGCTATGAACTGCTTGGCAGTGGCGCCGCTTCTGATCTCAATTTGATGGCAGAAGATGATTCGGGCGAACTGATTCTGAGTGTCTACACCACCCTGTCGGAGCACGGTGAAGAGAAGCGTGTACCGGGGTTTGTCACTATCCCTGAGAGTATGATTCTTAACGATCAGCTACCCCAGCTTCCTGCTCGCCAAGTCGTTATGCAGGTCCACTCAGCCGAAGCCACTCGACCTCAACTGGCTGAAAGAGTCCGAAGCTTAGTAGCCGACGGCTACCGCATCGCTATTCAGGTTGACCGACTCACCAAGTCGATTGTGCCACTGCTTGATGCCGTGCAGATCGCGCGCGTTGATGTGAGTACTAAGGATGCCGCCGAGATTGCTAAATGGGTCAAGGTACTGCGCGGTCATAAAGTGGCTGTGATGGCGGTACAGATCGCCAGTATGGATCAGCTCGGAGAGTGTATCGAAGCCGGTTGTAAACTGTTTGAGGGCAGCTTCTTAAGTAAACCGAAGGTGGTTAAAGGCCGCAAGATCAACGCCAATGAGGTGGCGCTGATGCAGCTAATACAATCACTTCAAAAACCTAACGTAAAGCCCGAGGAGATCGAGCAACTGGTCATGCGCGACCCTGTGCTCACCTACAAACTATTACGCATCGTCAACTCCGCAGCCTACTCGCTGGTGCGTAAAGTCGAATCCATCGCAGAAGCGGTAGTGATGCTGGGTATGGAACAGGTAAAAAAGTGGGCCACACTGATTGCAGCGACCAGTCACCAGGAGAAACCTGAAGAGCTATCACGTGCACTACTGATACGCGGACGTATGTGCGAGCTGATTGCTGAAGGGTTGAAGTACCCTAACCCTTCAGGTTTCTTTATGGCCGGTATGATGTCAGGTTTTCATCTAATGTTGGATATCACGCCGGAAGAGCTGATGGATCAAATACCTCTAGGTGAGGACATTCAGCAAGCAGTGCGTGACCGTGCGGGCTTGATGGGCAAAACCATTACCCATGCCATCGCATACGAGGCTGGTGATTGGGATCAGCTACCGGCCGACTTTGATTCAAACGTCTTTGAAAGCGCCTATCGACAGAGCCTGCAGTGGACCAAAGAGGCAATGTTGGCAATGCATGAGGGCTAAGTCGTGTACCAGCGATCTGCGCCGCCAGTCGCACGTTCGCGA